>JAPLGZ010000604.1 GCA_026389895.1 Chloroflexota bacterium
CGATCTACGATCATCTGCAAGTCGTCGAAGCCAGCGCGCCACGCCAGATCCATGTCATGGTGGAGAAGCCGGTGGCCGTTAACTTGACCCATGCCGAGCAGATTGCTACACTGGCGCGCACCCACGGGATCCATCTGCTCACCAATTTTGAAACGACCTGGTATGCCAGCACCTATGAAGCCTATCGGCTGGCAGTGGCAGAAGCGACCTTGGGGCCGATCCGCAAAGTGGTGGTGCATGACGGGCACTTTGGTCCACAAGAGATCGGCTGCAACGCTGAATTTCTGGCGTGGCTGACCGATCCGGTCCTCAATGGCAGTGGCGCCGTGGTCGACTTTGGATGTTACGGGGCCAATCTGATCACCTGGCTGATGGGCGGGGCCGAGCCGCTAACGGTGACCGCCGTGCTGCAAACGCTCAAACCCGAGATCTATCCCAACGGAGATGACGAAGCCACCATCATCCTGACCTACCCACAGGCACAGTGCATCATTCAAGGGTCGTGGAATTGGCCGCTGGGGCGCAAGGATATCGAGATTTACGGCACGCATGGCTATCTGGTCGCCGTTGACGCGCTGCACATGCGGCTGCGTTTGCGCGGCGAAGCGAACGAAACGGCGCACACCTTACCCCCCGCCCCCGAGCAGATTCGGGATCCATTCAATTATCTGGCAGCCGTGGTGCGTGGCGCCGAATTTGTGACGCCGGGCGGAAAACGCACTGAGCACAGTGCGGATTTTGGATGCGGCGCGCCGATCGGCCAGTGAGGGGCGGACGGTGCGGATGACACAAGAACCGGCGTTGCCATCGCGTTCTTAACAAGCTGACACACGTCTGGCAAGAATATCAGGAGAGGAACATCATGCAACAGAAACAGTTACCCGGCGGCGGGACAATTGACGCCATCGGCTTGGGACTTTGGGACTTTGGCGGGGGTGACTCCCCAGACTATGGCCGCGATGATGCCGATCTGGCAGCCATTCACAACGCCATCGCCATTGGCTACCGTCACTTTGATACGGCGGAATACTATGCCAGTGGTCACTCGGAAGAGCTGCTGGGGCGTGCCCTGCGCGACTACCAACGTAGCGACTTTTTCGTAACCACCAAAGTCAGCCCCAGCCATATTCGCTACGACGATCTGCTGGCAGCCTGCGATCGCAGCCTGCAGCACTTGCAGACCGACTATATCGATCTCTATCTCATCCACTGGCCCAGCGAGACGATCCCACTGAGTGAAAGTATGCGCGCAATGAACCACCTCGTCGCCGCAGGCAAGATTCGCCATGTGGGGGTGAGCAATTTTGATCTGCCCTTGTTACAAGAGGCTGTCCGCCTTTGTGACACGCCGTTGGCGGCTAACCAGGTGCACTACAATGTGCTGCATCGCGAATACATGCAGAATGGTGTGATCACCTATTGCCAGGCGCAGGGCATCCTTGTGACCGCCTACTCACCGCTGCTCGATAACGTTTTGGCTCATAAAACCGTGCAGGCGATTGCTCAGCAGCATAACGTCACAGGGGCGCAAGTGGCACTTCAATGGCTGATCCAGCAGCCACAGGTGATTACGATTCCCAAATCGAGCAATCGGCTGCGTCAACAGGAGAACTGGGGTGCAGACACGGTTGTGCTAAGTGCCGAGGAGATCGATCAACTCAACCAGTTGGCGTAATCTTTGGGGAGCGAAGATAGAACGCGGATTTGGTGGATTCGGCTGATTTTCGCGAATTTATCCGCTGGATCGGCCCAATCCACCTTCTGTTTTCAGATTAGCATCCTCAAGCCGAGCAAGCCAACGCCACGAATACCGTCGCCGCGCAACGCCGTGGAGCGTAGCCTGGCATGCGCTGGAATGCCTCGACTACGACCTCACGGGCGAATTTGCGCCCTGGTCCCCACCGCCGCTGTTCACAGGGCAGCCCCACTGGCGGTTGACCAGCTTGCCCGCCGCTTGGACGCAGGCTGAGATCCTCGGTTATATCGATTATTGCCGGCAGCGGGTACGCGACACCCTCGCCGGGATGACAGACGAGCAGGCGGCAACGCCCCTGGCCTACCGCTACCGCGGCCAGCCCTACGCCTGGATCATTATGGGCGCCGTAGGGCACACGATCGAGCACGGCGCGCAGGTGTGGCTTCAGCGGCATGAGCGTCAATGCGCATTGGCATCAGCGGGCGACCTCGACGATGCCGTCCTGGCCCCGGGCGATTCAAGCGGTTCAAGCGCCGCGGCGTAGGTGCCGAGTTGGATCCCCAGTTCACGCGCGAGTACAAGTGGCTCTTCGGCGCGCCGCCGCGGCGCGACATCAAGCAGCAGCGCGCGCAACCGAAGACGCCGCCAAGTTTTGCGCATAGCGTTGTTGCGGAGTTTGAAAATCAAAATGCATTGTACTTTCGTCATACGGCTAACGTTAGCATTTAGAAATGTGGGGACCGCATGCTCTTCTACTACCTAGATCTTGCCGGCGTGGCCGTGTTTGCCGTGAGCGGCGTGCTGGCCGCGCGGGATCGCAAGTTGGATCTGCTGGGGGTGATCGTCGTCGCCGCCATTACCGCGATCGGCGGCGGCACCCTCCGCGATCTGCTCTTAAATCGCCACCCGATTTTCTGGGTTACCGATAGCTGGTACCTTATTGTGATCATCGCCACCGCGCTGTTGACGGTGGCCTATGTGCGCATCCGGCCCGTGCCAGGAATCACGCTCCTCGTGGCGGATACACTCGGGTTGGCGCTTTTTGCCCTCTCTGGCACCCAGCTTGCGGAAGCGGCCCACTGCCCGCCGCTGATCGTAGTGCTGATGGGCACGATGACTGGTGTCACCGGCGGTATCTTGCGCGATGTCATCACGGCGCAAATCCCCTTGATCTTGCGGCGCGAGATCTACGCGACCGCGGCCATCGGCGGGATCGCAGTCTACTTGGTGCTGTCTGCGTTTGGGCTGCCCCGCCCCTTCGCTTTTGGCGGTGGCATGATCGTCGTGGTGGTGCTGCGGTTGACTGCCATGCGCTGGCGCTTGCACCTGCCGGTCTTCTATCAACCCTAGCGTCAAGTGCGAAACGGTGGACTGAACAGGTGCCTAGTCCACAGCGGCGTGACATTAAGCAATTGCGGGAGACGGCAACCGCAGGTGCGGTCGAGTTTTGAGGGACCTGCGCGTTCTTGGCATTTGTTTAGCGCACCAGCCAACCTTATGTTAACTTTGTGCTTGGACAAGCAATGCCTTTCCATGTGGCATTTGAAACAATTGCCGTGTAACTAATCGCGCTGGCCTCAACACGCCCTGCCTTTGCTGTTCGTTCTTAATCAGATCGCAATTGACTGCGCACCGGGCTGCAAAACCACGGTTTTGCCGGCATAGCAGAAGGTGCCGTGTAAACCGGCTGGTAACACAACCGTGCCGCGCACCTGACCATCGGCAAAATGTAAATCCGCGGCAATCCGCCCGCGTGGGTGAACCATCTCACCCGTCAGGTGGGTCAAGTGACCGGGCATGGGTACAATCTCGACCTGATCGAAACCGAAGGTGGTTGGGCGGATACCCAACAGCGTGACAAAAAAGTGATAGAGCGGGTGTGCGCCCCACCCATGACAATCAGAACGGGCGGGTTCCGGTTGCTCTGGCGTGGTTTTAAAGCCCTGTGCGGCTAAGTCAAACCATAGCCCTAGCCGCTCGAAAAACGCCGTTGGCTGCGCGAGCAGGCGGTAAGTTTCAAACAGATAGTGAGTGAAATAGATCGTCGTGCGGGTCAGGGACGGATCACTGAGCAGGTTTTGTGCCGTGCGGCTCTGTTGTTCACCGGCCAGCACGCCGGAGAGCAAGGCCAGACACTGGGTATGTTCGGAGAAGTAGGCGTGCGCCCGATCATCGGCGAATAGCCCGCGCTCGTCATCCCAGAATGCGGTATTGGCTGCCGCCGCAAGCTCGGCGCGCCACTGCTGCCAACGTTGGGCGGACAAAGGCTCACCCAGCCATTCCTCCAGACGAATCGCCAGCCCTAACGTGTAAATCAAGTGCCAGTTGAGCGGCCCACTGACCCCGCTAAAGCCATCTGGTGGCACGCCCAACGACCATTCAGGCGTCCAATCGGTAAAATTCCAACCGGCTGGCGCCTGCAAAAGATTATCTGCGTTGACATGGGTCAGAAAGCCGTCCAGCACGGCGCGTACACCCGGCAACAGCGCGGTGACGAAGGTCCGGTCGCCACGCCACAGGGCGTAGTCATAGACCATCCCGATCCACCACAAGGCGAAGGGCGGAATCACTTGTACGTCGCGGCTCGGATAGCGTGCCTGGGTCAGCCCATCTGGCAAGCGCGAGAGGCCAAAGAGCAGGATTGATTTGCGCGGCAGCCGATCATCAGGGCTGATGGCATAGGTGATCAGTGCTTCCAAGCGGGTATCGCCCACATACATCAATTGCTCATAATAGGGACAGTCCATGTAGGTCTCGTGGGCGCACATCTGTAAACCGCGTAAGGCGAGCGGGGTAACCGCGTCCAGTTGTGGGTCGCTGCTGCGGAAGCGGCTCTCTAACTCCAGTGGATAGCGCGTCTCCAGCAAGCCAATACTTTCAAGCGTCAACGGCTCTTCCTGGGTTTCGATCAGGAGCGCAATAAAGCGACCGGATCGCCACCAAAGCGGCTCAAATTGGCGTTGCGTGTGACCATCCGCCACGATGACATCACGGCACAGCGCGATGAACGTCCGCCCCTCCACCGCGTCGCGCTGTCCTTTGCGCTGGCCGGATGCATCCAAGTGGAGCGCCTCCGCCCAGCCGATGGTGAGCCGACTACCGCGCCCGCCAGACAATTGCACTTGCGGGTATGCACAAACATATGCTTCCAGGTCAAGGATGACCTGGCGGTGGGTATACGCCGGAATCACCAGGGGGCGCGCTTCGTCCAGCAAAGCTTGCCAATCGGCAATTTCTGCCGGCAGGCCAGCGTTGGCATCAACGGCGATAAACTGGGGATCATTCCATGCCGTTGCGGCGACAAAGCGGACCCGCCCTGCCCGGCGCAGAGCCGCCATCTGGGCCGGCAGCAATGCTGGCTGAAGCACATGGATGGCGTGGAGACCAAATGGGAACGCCGCGTCCTCGCGGCGTGCGCTGACCGGTTGCCACCCCTCGCCCTCGCCTCTTTCCACGCCCCAGGGATAGGCCGCACCATCTGTCGTCTGGATCGGCTCGACAAACCAGGCCATGTGGCGTGTGCCTTCGGGCATCTCAAACGTGATGCCGTCCACGGGCTTGCACGCCCAACTGGCGGATTTTGTGGAAAGGCGCGCGCTATACTCTCCTTCGGCTTCCAATAGAAAGCCGCCAGCCAGGCCAACCTGGGCGCGTGGTGCAATCTCCCCCAGTTGCCAGACCAACGCTACGAGCGTGTGCGGACCAGCGGTCAACGTCAGATCATAGCTTTCATAGAACCAGGCGCGATCCGAGCCGCGCTCAGGGCCACGTCCCACCACCTGCCCATCCACATAGAATAAGTACCGTTCGTCCGCGCTGACATGCACACGGATCAGGATGGCTTGGGGCAGGTCAACCTGTAAGCGGTAAGCCGTCACTTCCGGTAGAGATTGCGGTTGGCGCGCGGTAATCCACGCTGGGCGGGTGCGAACCGCCGCACCGAAATCGGTCGGCGCGGCATTGCTTGGCGCCAGCGGGTTGTGATCTAGTAAAACTTTCATCGTCACCTTCTATATTGTGTTTTTAGTAGGTCAGTCACCGTCTCACTGTTCTACTGGCCCACTGTCTCACCCTTATGATTAGAGTCTGGCAATGGCCCGCCACATGGCAAGCTCTTCGTTAAAGCGATTGTGCATCACCGCGCAATGGGTGTCAATGCGCAGGGTGGCGCGGTCTTCCAGGGTATAGGCTGGCCATTCCGGGACATCAGCGGCAGCCGGTTTGCCAGTGCGGGCAAAGGTGGCCCACAGTTCAGCCATCTTGCGCGAGGCGATAAAGCGGTCCGGGTGCTTGCCCGAGAGAAAATCGAAGTCGTTTTCGGGCGTTTCATTGTTGAATTTGAAGGTGATGTCCATCGCATGAGGCGTACCGATGGCAACCTCGGTGCCGGGGATTTTCATCTCGGACTTGTAGCCAAAGTGATAGAGGTAAACCGGCGCGCCCTGTTGGGCCGCCTTTTTCTCAGCGATCTCAACCGATCCCAGCCCCATCATGGTGATAGAGGCAATAGCGATAAAAATCTCTGGCGCCGAGGCGTTGGGCATGGCGCGCCGATAGGTCTCGACAATCTGTGCCGTATCTGCGCCATATTGTGGTTCGAGTTTTGCCTGCAAACCGGTAAAATCCAGGTTGAACGCACTGGTATCGCGGCGTTCCCAAGCAAAAAAAGTATATTCGTCCTCATTCCAGCCCGTGATCAACGGTTTATTTTTGGAAATAGCCGGGGCCGTCGGGTCGAAGGGGTGATGGGGCAGGGTAATGCCATCGACCACAGGACCGAAACCACCGCCAGCAGGTTCGGTGATGCCAGCAGTTTTGCGCTTCTTTTGATGCGGCGGTACAGGGGGGAATTGTGATTGGACCTGAAGCAGGGTGGCGGCGGGAACATCTAACAGCTTCCGCCAGTCGTTCGGGACGATCTCCAATGCTTTGAGCACTTGCTGGGTTGCCGCGGCAGCCAACTCCGGGGTATACATTCTGACGCCTGGCCCGCTTTCAATCGACGCTTTATTAAAGTAGGGCGCCGCCGCCGGCATGGCATATAAGCAGGAGGTCTTGGCGCCCCCGCCCGATTCGCCAAAGATCATCACGTTGTCAGGATCGCCCCCGAAGACGCTAATATTCTGGTGTACCCATTCCAGCGCCGCGACAATGTCCAAAAGACCCTGATTGCCCGATCCCGCATACTCTGGCCCAGCCAGTTCATCGAGATAGAGAAAGCCCAGTAAGCCTAAGCGATGATTGGTTTGCACCACCACCACATCAAACTTTTGCGCCAGATTGGCCCCATCCTGAAGGGGTGAACCGCCGGATCCGATCACAAAGCCCCCGCCGTGACTGTAAAACATCACCGGTCGTTTCCCATTGTCAGTGGCCGGTGTCCAGATGTTGAGGAAGAGGCAATCCTCGGCCGGTTCCGGCTCATTCCGCCGCGGTGGCTGGATGGCCGGGGCGCCCAATGCAAAAGCGTCGCGTACCCCTGACCAGGGTTCTAGTGCCGCAGGTCGTCGAAATCTTCTGTCACCGGAAACCCGGCCCGCATAGGGGATGCCTTTGAAGCTAGTAACCCCTTCTGTTCTGCTCCCGCGTAGCTTGCCATGCGTTGTTTCGGCTTCTACAAAATTCATGTCGAGATGTCTCCCCTGCTTGCTGCTGGCTTCTTTCTATGCTAGCGACAACGGATCGCCAGCGTTCTGTGTAAATCCTATACTCTAGCAATGATTTTTACATTACCAAGCTAAATGTTACCTGGACGCTGCCGCTGCCCAGCGCGTTGGCTAGCCCTGCCGTATCCTCTATGTGGCCAAGCCGGGTATAACTATAGGCGGTATTGAAGCTTTTGTAAAAGAGGACCAGACAATCAGACCCATACAACATCAAGTCACCGGTATTGATAGGACGCACCGGTTGCGCATTCGTTGGCAGCCGATGTGGCAGATTATAATACTTTTCTCTGCCCGTTCCCAAACATCACCGAACAGGCATTTCAATGCTTGCCTGCCTGCTCCCCCTCAACCTCGCGCTTTTTCCGTTTCCTGACAAAAACGTGATACGTGACCGCGTCCCACGCATTGTGAATGCCGATGAAGAGCAGCAATAGCGCCGCCGCGCCGACGAAGAACAGGGCTGGGCGGGCATGGACATAAGCCATATACGCCGATATGACGAGCGTTGCATAGGCCACGCAGGGCAGCAGCGCATGAAATAACCAGTCCTCGAAGACAGGCTGGTAGATCGTTTGTGCAAACAGACGCCGAGTCACGATGCCGATGTAGACTAACCCAACGAGGCCCACGAAACCCCAAAGCGCGGAGATCGTGGTGATCCCGTTCCAGGGCGCGCTGACCAGCGCAGCCAGCAACAGCACGACGCAGAAATGAATGACGCTCGGCGTCGCAAAGGTGCCACTCGCTTGTGCTGAAGCTGGCGCGCCCGGCGTGTCGGCAATGAGCGTAATGACGACGAACTGCAATCCGATCAAGGCGCCGGCCGATGAGCCGACGATGACATAGAAGTTTTCCCATCCAGCGAATGCTGTCATAGCAGCGATCAACCTCCTATCACTCTGGCACAACTTCATTGAGGCATCGGATGGCATTTAAGGCTCTTGGATACCCGACATAAGGTAACAGTTGAGTGACAACACTCAGCAACACTGCTTTCGTGTTGCCAAGATTTACATTGCCTTGAATATGCCCCTTCAACTGCGGTTCACAGCCGCCCAAAGCCAGCAGCATCGAAAAGGTTAAAAGCTCGCGGGTTTTGAGATCGAGGCCGGTTCTGGTGACGTAATCACCAAAACAATTCGCCGATAAATACTTTTGGATGTGGCGTTGATTGGCGGGTGAAGCCTGGTGCATCTGATCAATCGCTTCGCCAAAGATAGCTTTTTGGACGGCCAACCCTTTGTCAAAGCGGGTTTCCGGTGACGTTGTGGATTGGCCTTCCAGTGGCAGACTGATGCCTCGGCTGGCCAAGATTTCATTGGTGGCATGCATAAAATCAACCACCTTGGCAATGCCCACATAGGGCACGGCCTGATAGACAATTTCTTTCACTTCAACTGGCGTCACGCCTACATTCAGCGCGCCACCCAGCATCACTCGATATTCGCCCAAAGCCTGGCTCGCAATAATGGCGGCCAGAATGACCATTAACCGGGTTCTGGTCTCTAAATCGCCATAACCAAGCACTTCCTCAAACGCAAAATTATCGAAGACTTCAATCAACTCCGGATCGGTTACGATCAAGGTTGATGTGCGATTGGGAAATAATTCTTCATGGTTTTTGTTGGCTGTTTCACTGATGCTCATCGCTTTTGCCTTTCCTAGTCGATTTGATCACCTACGATAGCAGCAACAGCGGTTACACAGAGAGCACGGAGAAGACGCAGAGCGCACAGAGAAAAAGCTAACTACCTCTGCTATTGGCGTTACTTTATGGGCGCTGTGTAACCGTTTTTACTGTTGGTGCGTAACATGACTTTATCGCGCATATCCGGCCATGCCGGGTGGAGCAGCGCCCTAATACCGGTCGCCAACTACGGTGATCTGGGCCATGGCCGCTTTGATTTCGCTGAGATCAGTTGGCGTCAATTGAATATTGACTGCGCCATTGTTCTCCTCTAATCGCTCGATCTTGCGCGAACCCGGAATCGGCACAATCCACGGTTTTTGCGCCAGCAACCAGGCCAGCGCAATCTGGGCCGGGGTGGCATTCCTTTCTTGGCCGATTCTGGCCAGTAGATCAATTACGCCCTGATTGGCTTTGATCGCTTCCGCAGTAAAGCGGGGATTGCGGCTGCGAATGTCATTGCTGGCAAAAGTCTGGCTCGCGTCAATTTTACCGGTCAAGTAGCCGCGGCCCAGTGGGCTGTAGGGCACCAGACCGATCCCCAATTCCTCAAGAGTCGGCAAGATTTCGGCTTCAATCGGTGTCCACCAGATTGAGTATTCGCTCTGCAAGGCCGTGACCGGCTGCACGGCATGAGCGCGGCGGATCGTGGGTGCATCCGATTCGGAGAGGCCGAAGTGCTTGACCTTGCCCTCCTGGATCAGATCCTTGACCGCGCCGGCGACCTCTTCAACTGGTACATTCGGATCGGGGCGATGCTGGTAGAAGAGATCAATGGCCTCCACGCGCAAACGCTTGAGTGATGCTTCGGCGACCCGCTTGATCTGTTCGGGTCGGCTATCCAGACCGCTGCCAGGCGCCGGGCCGTTGTCGCCATGCTTAAAGCCAAATTTGGTGGCGATCACGACCTGCCCTTTGAACGGTTCGAGGGCTTCGCCGACAAGTTCTTCATTGGTAAAGGGACCATAGACTTCGGCGGTGTCGAAGAAGGTGACGCCACGCTCGACGGCTTTGTGAAGAAATGCGATCATCTCTTGCTTGTCGCCAATCGGGGCGTCGCCAAAACTCATGCGCATACAACCGAGGCCGAGCGCCGAAACTTCCAAATTACTGTTGCCAAGTTTGCGTTTTTGCATTGTCTAAACTCCTAGCTTTCCTAGTGAACCTTAACTTTCTCCATGCGCTATATTATAGGCACGTTGGCGTGAGGGGTGGTAGAATAATTGTTGAGAATCATTGTACAATTCTGCAAAGTTGAAACGTACTGAGGAAAGAATGTAGAAAGAGGGCGCGATGGATGGGATAAACCAGCAACAGGTAGAACGTGAGGCCGTGCGGGCACAAGCCAACCGCGAGGAATTGGGTGCGCGGATTGCGCAAGTCGTTCGCGCAGATGGGACCATCCAGCCGATCCCAGGGCTTTACCTGAGCCGCGCCTCCTTGCCGCGCGAGCGGCTTCCCAGTGTGGTTGAGCCATCCTTATGCGTGATTGCCCAAGGGAGCAAAGAGATCCTGATGGGCAACCGACGCTATCGGTATGATCCCTACCATTATCTGCTTACCACTGTTCAGTTGCCGCGAGTCAGTCAGATCCTGGAAGCATCGCCGGCACAACCCTACCTTAGTTTTCGCCTGGAACTCCCGCCCACCCTGGTTGGCACGGTGATGGCGGAGACTGGTCACACTGCGGCGCCAGAACGGGTGGACGTGAGCGCCGTCGATGTCTCCTCATTGAATGGGGAGTTGCTGGACGCCATTGTACGCCTTGTTCGGCTTTTGGATTGCCCTGCCGAAGCCAAGGCCCTCATGCCGCTGATCATGCGGGAAATCATTTATCGTCTGCTGGTCGGCGATCAAGGGAACCGGCTTCGCCACACGGCGATCCTCGGGGGGTACACGTCCTCCATTGCTAGAGCCGTCGAGCGTCTCCACCAGGACTTTGACCAGCCGCTGCGCATCGAGCAGATTGCGCACGATCTGGGCATGAGCGTTTCGAGTTTCCACCACCACTTCAAGGCCGTCACAGCGATGAGTCCCCTACAATTCCAGAAGCAGCTACGCCTCCAACAGGCCCGCCATCTGATGCTGGGCGAAAACCTCGACGCGGCCAGTGCGGCCTATCGCGTGGGGTATCAAGACGCCTCTCACTTCAACCGGGAGTATAAAAGCCTCTTTGGTGACCCACCGATGCGCGACGTGCAACGGCTGCGGGAAACTGCGAAGGAAAGCGCTGCCGATGAGCCAGCAAGAGCCACGCTACATTCTATGCTGATGCCCCAGATGTAGAGATAAATCTGGTAGGGGCATTTTTTACGCTCCAGGCGACGAGAGGCTGTTTTTCTTTCGATGGATGGGAGAAAATTTGTGTCTGCTGATTGTTATCTACCCAGCTCATGAAATGCAATGATTTCATCTGCGCATTCAGCAGGGGCTTTCCCCGCAGTGGAAACAGTAAGGCAGTCATCTCTCGGCACGGCAAGGCAATTCCACTGATTGAGCACTTTGTGTAACCCCTCTGTGCTTCGAATCTTTCCCATCTGAACACGAGAATTGTTAGAAACACGTTTTTCTAATTCCGAAACATCACACTGTAAATAGACCGGCAAAAGTACTGAGCCATTCGATAAAACCGCGTGCTCGATCCTTTCAAAGAATCCCAAATCACGGGGATGATCGTAACAACTTGTATACGTCAATAATCCATTGGGTTGCTGCGCGGCCGCCATAATACATTGTAACCGCAAAGCATCGACCAGTTCCCAGAACGCCTGAGAGCCAAATTCAAAAATTGCTTTGGCAACATCAATGGTCAAATGATTATGAAAGAGACGAGCACCGATCTTAGCTTCAAGCTCTTTCGCAATCGTAAATTTTCCAGTAGCGGGCGGCCCATGTAGATAAAGTAGCTTCATACTTTCGACCAGTCGCGTATATGCCGCCAATATCAGTTCGCATGGACAGCGCCAACAACCTCATCCGCTAACCGGGCAACAATATCCTCTAGATACGGATAGGCTAGTGTATAGACAAAATGTGTGGCTCCGGCGTCAATAAACGTTTGGGTTCTTTCCCGTGCTGCGGATAGATCGGCGTAGTCAACCCGTACCTGGGTGGAAAGTTCAATGGTGTCAAAATCGCGGCCGACTGCCGCACAATGCTCTTTTAGAATGCCCACTTTGCGTTGGAATTCTTCGACAGTACCGCCGGCAAAATTCCAAACATGGGCATGTTTGGCCACCACCCGCAACGTCAATTGTTCGCCACTGCCGCCAATCACAAAAGGCGGATAGGGCTTCTGTACCGGCTTCGGCTCGCGGCGCGCGTCCTTGATCTGATAGTACCGCCCCTCAAACGTGGTCAACTGCTGGGTAAAGAGTTGCTTGATAATCTGGCAACTTTCATCCAAGCGACGGATACGCTCACCGGGCGCGTAGAGGGGAATGCCCATGCTCGCATGTTCATATTCGTTCCAGCCAGCCCCAATCCCCAAATCTAAACGCCCCTTAGAGATAATATCGACATTGGCGGCAATCGAGGCCAGGATTGCAGGATGGCGATAGGTGTTGCCAGTGACCATCAAGCCAATACGGATACGGCTTGTTTCCGCGGCGAGGGCAGCGAGTGTCGTCCAACCTTCCAGGCAAGGGCCATCCAGATCACCTTGAATCGGGGCGTAATGATCAAACAACCAGGCGTGGGCAAAGGCTGGGTTTTCATCCGTTTGCTGCCAAACTTGCAAGATTGCTTCGTAGGTTGTGTGTTGGGGGGCAGTTTTGATGCCAAAGGTAAGTGATTTCATGGTTTAACACTTCTTTCTTGGGTTTTGAGCGTTCGCTTCAGACGGACAGGCCAGAAGTCGCTCAATTCTCTTGACGGTCCCAGGGTTGCTACGCGGCGTGTGAATGAGAAGCCGCAGATCGGAGGAATCGACCGCTAACTGATCCCATGGATTGATGATAGTTAGGCTGACAAAAGGCTGAAGGTAGATAGCGGCCAGAGCAACATAATGATTAGCCATATGGCTAATAATTATGTTGTTAAAAAATTTAGCGCCACGAATGGCCCGCCGGATTACTGATTTTGCCCCCTTCGCGCAAGGCATCAGCAGTGCTGGTGAGATGTTGGCGCATGGCATTTTCGGCCGCTGCTTCATCATGCGCCGCCACCGCGACCATGACAGCCTCATGTTCTGCCAAGGAATGGCGCGCCCGGCCCGGCACAAGCAGCGTGCGGTATTGAAAACGCACATGTTGGGCGCGTAGACGATGAATCAAATTCGTAATAGTTTGGTGATTGGCGATGGCCAATAACTTATCGTGCCATTGGGCATTCAAATTTGAGATGCTTAATAGATCGTCCTGTTCCAGACAGGCTTGCATCTGAGCATGAATGGCTTGGAGCATCACAAGCCCTTGATCCGTTATCTTACGCGCCGCATAACGAGCGGCCAGCCCTTCTAATACAGCGCGCACTTCTAACATTTCGGTGGCTTCCTCTTCCGAAACGGCCCGCACGCGCGCCCCGCGGTTCGGCTCGTGCTCGACCAATCCTGCTTGTTCCAGGCGGGCCAACGCGGCCCGCACCGCGGCCCGTCCCACGCCCAACTTCTGCGCCAACTCCATTTCGACCAGGCGTTCGTTAGGCGAAAGTTCTCCACGCACAATGGCGCGATGCAACTGGGCATAGGCTTGGTCGGTTTCGGTGGTCTTGATGGCTAGATTGCTCATAAGGGGTCTATGCATTCGATTTGTTAACAGGATTGTTGACAAGTCTAATGCACACAAAATGGCTTGTCAAATAAGCAAACTGCCAAGCCTAGGGCCATCGCGCACTTGCTCGCACCACCGGTTTATGCGCATTAACCATTTATTTTAGCCATTGGCGGGGGTGCCACAGCGGTTATTGTGAATTAACCAATGAATCGAGCAATCCGTAGGTGCGGTTTTTTTTGCCTGATTCATTGGTTAATGGCCAAAAACCGCCGCCTGCTACGAGAAACCTGCTTCCGCAGGTTGGGTGACCCGTTACCGATCTATTTTGTTAATCACCATCATTCACCCAGGCAGCTTATTTAAAGCCTAAGCCGCGTTCCTTCATACTGACATAACGGTTGCGCCCGATCACCAAATGATCGAGCACGCTAACGTCTAATAACAGACCGGCTTCCACGAGCATCTCCGTAACGCGGACATCCTCTGGGCTAGGGGTGGGGTCGCCGCTGGGATGATTGTGGACAACGATGATCCCAGCGCTATTGGCGCGAATCGCCTCGCGAAAGACTTCCGCCACTCGGATCACCGTTGTATTGAGACTACCGGTGTAGACCGTTGGCACACGCGTCACAAAATTCTTCGTGTCTAACAAGACGCAGCGTAATTCTTCTTGTTGAAGTAAACCCATCTCTAACATCAGCAAATTCGCCACATCGGTGGGACTGCGCACCTGCAGTCGATCTTGCGGAGAAGCAGCCAACAGGCGTTTGCCCAATTCTAACGCCGCCTTGATCTGGGTGGCCTTTGCTTCCCCCATGCCATGCAACGCACATAATTCCTCAAAATTCGCTTGAGCCAGACCGGTCACGCCGCCCATTTGGGCCAATATACGTTCGGCCATGCGGATCACGTTTTCGCCTTTGTTGCCCACGCGCAGAATGATCGCTAGCAATTCCGCGGTGCTCAAGGCACTGGGGCCGGCATAGAGCATACGCTCGCGTGGCCGCAAATCCATTGGCAAATCGCGGATCATAGGGATGTATTCGGGGGCGGTGGTCCGTTCCATGCGTTGTGGCTCCAATGGCTGCTGGTCGTGAGGGCTGATATTGATTTGGTTGCAAGGTGTTGCTTCAGTATAGAGAGGGTTAGGCGTGGATTTCAATCCGCCATTCTGCGGATTTCTTGGCTTTTAATCGATTCGCAATGCCCGGCCTAACGCCGCGTTGCACCCGTCCACTTTCACGGTAGGGGGCGCAGGCACGCGACATGGGATCGGTGTTGCGTTCGTTTTTAACCTAATTTCAACGCTTGCCTTGCCATTAATCCAACGTGTAGACCCGATGAGGTTATCTCGCTAATTAAATGGTGCAAAAATTGCCTCTCTCGCAGTTGGCGTGGTGTCGCCGAGCGAGCAGAAGACGGGGGTTGTTTAATTTTTGCGGAAGGGCTAGCCCTTCCGCCTCTTTAGGCGCGGCGCGGCGCGTAATGCAGGACAACAATCCCGCAATCAAAGGCTGTAGATTTGACGAGGGTCAAATTTTGTTTGTGATCAAGTTCTTTGAAAATTGGCAGGCCGTTCCCAATCGCCGCTGGATTGATGAATAAATGAAGCTCGTCAATCAGACCGTGTTTGATGAGCGCCGAGACAAAAGTCGCACCGCCATAGGCGATGATGTCTTTACCCTCTTGGTTTTTTAGTTTTGTGATCTCGTCAACCAGATCGCCTTTGGCTAAAACGGTGTTGGCCCAGGCCGACTGATCGAGCGTTTTGGTAAAAACGACCTTGTGGGTGTCAGTAAATTTCTGACCCGCGGTAAACTGCGGGTCAGCCGGATTTGCCGCCACGCTAGCCCAGTAGGGAATAAACCCTTCGGCAAGTTTTCGGCCAAGCACGATACAGTCAATAGGTTCGGTTATTTCTGTTACATAGTTCTTCAGTGCATCGTCCCAGTTAAAAAGTACCCAGTCCATTTCGCCATTGGGGCCCCCAACGTATCCGTCAACGGTCATTTGGACTTGAAGTTTTAATTTTCGCATGGTGATGTTCTCCTTTGTTGGTAGATTGGCTGGGCTTTATTTCGTTGCAACACTAGTATATCACCGCCAAAGGCGGCTGTCTTGAACAAAAACGACACTAGGCAAAGTTAGTTTCCCACAGGTTTGGGTAATCGTAATGGATTTCGCGCGGTTGAGCATGTAGCTGATTTATCAATGGGGGCGAAGCTGGCTAGGCGCATCAAGCAGGGATCTGAATGGTCATGTCCAATAGAAATGGGCGAGATTTTCACCGCTGCATCAGGTGAATTCTTTCATCTCGCCCATTACGTGTACCCGCGGCACCGAGAATCATTAGCGATTAACCGTTAATGGTTCTCCAGGCCTTATTATTCCTGCTCTTCCTGATATTTACTATTCTCACGCATATAATCCGTCAAGGAGCGCAAGGTGCTGGTGGGCAATTTGACCTCTTTGGTCTTGCGGCGAATATACTCTTTGACCTGATCCGCTCGCAAAACGGGCACGCTTGGGCTGTCTAGTTCTAGCTGAACGGCATTATTAATAAAGACAACTGCGCCCTCAATCGGCACTTCGCCCAAATTAGCCGTCGAGTCTTGGCGCAGAAACTCACGCAGTTTACTCGCCTGTTCAGCCAGTTCACGCGGTGGATTGCCAACCCCCTCGCGGGCAAAGATACGCAATAGGCGACGAGCGCTGAACGGTTCGGTCCATTGGTCACCCTTTACGATGACGCGGCCGTCATCGCCGCGGATGGCAAAAATCAAGACGCCACAAGGCCCCACCACCACATAATTACTTTTGGGCAGGCTATGGACAAAATAGACAAACTTGTCGTCGAAGCCCTTCATATTGCGTTCTAGCACTTCGTCCAGCCGCGCCAGTGTTTTGCTATCTGGCCAGCGCCGTCGGGCATAGCGATTGATGTAATAGCTGCCAATACTGGCGCAGGCAAAACCGGCGGCCAACGAGGTAAAGCTAACGAGCACACCATAACGCTGTAAAAATGTGAGCATGGGGGCTGGCAACCAACTCGGCATAAAGCTAGAGACGAAGCCGAGGGCAAGAATCACAAGACCGGCGAGGCTAAAACGCCGTCCTAACGTATCTTTACTTTTAATGTTTGCGGTATTACGATAAATTTTCATGTAAGTTGGCTGCCTCGGCAATTGTGTTCGATTTTGATTGGCTGGATTGGTCAAGCTTTATTTGGATCTTCCCCAGAAGATCATATTCAAGGCCTTGCTTGGCCATACGGATGGCATTTTGTATGGCAGTGGCATTGCTGCGGCCATGGGCCACCACCACGATGTTCGATAACCCTAAAAGGACAGCGCCGCCAAATTGGCTATCATCGGTGCGCTTTCCCACTCTCCGCAAGGCGGCCCGTGCTAAAAATGCCCCAGCCGTGCTGATGAGCCCGCGCGTTAATTCTTCGCGCATGATTTTTTGTAGCAAACGCGCCGTTGCTTCGGCCGTCTTGATGAAAATATTGCCGGTGAACCCATCTGTGATGACGACATCGACAAGCCCTTCAACAACCTCTTTACTCTCCACATTGCCCTGAAAGTTGATGCCCGGCGTCTTTTCTAGCAGTTCATAGGCGCTCATGACAAGCTGATTGCCCTTGCCAGCTTCTTCGCCATTGCTGAGAATGCGGACGGTTGGGTTGGGAATGGCCATCACTTGTTGGGCGTAAACTGTGCCCATAATGGCAAATTGCGGCAGGTATTCTGGTCGTACATCGGCATTGGCGCCAATGTCGAGTACGGCACAAAAACCACGCACGGTAGGAAAGGGAGAAAGGAGCGCAGGTCGCAAGACGCCTTTCATACGGCCAATTTGGAAGATCCCAGCCGCCAATGCGCCGCCGGTGTTGCCAGCCGTCACAAAAGCCTGCGCTTTACCAGTGCGTACGAGTTCACAGGCCACGACCATCGAGCTATCAGGTTTGGTGCGTACGGCAGTGGCCGGTTTATCTTCCATTTCGACCACTTGGCTGGCAGGGACAATAGGTAAATCTAGACCAGCAATTGAATGCCGGGCCAGTTCAGCCTGAATGGCATCGGGTTTGCCTACCAACGTAACCGTCACCCCATACGCCCGCGCCGCCGCCACTGCGCCAGCCACAATTTCACGTGGCCCATGATCACCACCCATCACGTCAAGCGCAATATTCATGGGTGTAGACGTTTTCTTAAAATTGGTCATAGCTTATCGTACGTTATCACTTTGCAGATTGCATAATTTATCCTACTATAGATCTATTGCCAGGAATTTTGATGTTGGGCCAGCAAGGAACGATCAGGGGCTTCGATCAAGGCTCGTGCCTCTGGCAAGTGTGGCGGGGTTATAGATGCTGGCCTGTGCTTTGCGGCAATTTATATTTTTGTTCAAAACAGATCAGCCGGGTAGCTACAAAGCGCCAACGCGCCAGGACCAGTCAAGGTCGCAATCACGGGACCGATGTCAACAATGTGTAGTTCATGGATTTTTAACAAGGTGCCGGCATCTTGTGCTAATTCCTGGGCTTCGCCGAGGGCATTGGCGTGGGCAACCGCCAGATTGATGGGCCGTTCGCCCATCTTGGCGTATAACCGCTCGACCACTTCGCGCAAGGCCCGTTTCTTCCCGCGCACACGCCCGACGGGTGTAAATTTGCCATAAAGTAATTCCATTACCGGTTTCACTTGGAGCAGATCGCCAATCCCAGCCTGTAAATTGCTGACGCGGCCACTGCGGGCCACATACTTCAATGTCTCTAGTGTGGCATAGCCAATGGTATCAATGCGAATTTTTTCCAAGCGTTCCACTAGCGTCGGCAAGTCAATCGTTACCTCGAGCATGCGCGCTACGGCAATCGCCTGCCAGCCGCTGCCCATCGTAGCGCTGTCACTATCCCATAAGGTAAAACGTTCTAGCCCAAACTCTTGCGCCGCGGTCTGCGCAGAAGTAAATGTACCCGAAAATTTGCTACTCACCGTCACGACAATGATATGTTCTGCTCCTTCAGCAAACGCGCGCCGGTAAGCTTCCGCAAAAAATGGGGGCGGTGGCTGACTGGTGGTCGGCAAGGCCTGGCTTTCCGCCAACCGCACGTAAAATTGTTCTGCGGTTAGGTCGATATTATTACGAAACGATTCTATGCCAAAGTTTACCAGCGTGGGCACTTCAAGCATCTTATATTGCGCCAACAAAGCGGCTGGTACATTGCTGCTGGAATCCACAATAATCCGAGCACGCACGCTGTCCAGTACGATTGAGGACGGTGTCATTGATTCCTCCCTCTGGCAATTACTCGCCTCGCGACCGAGCGCTGCCCTAGAGCAGAGTAAGCTGGTTTCTGCACTTTTTGGGGCGAACGAGCGATCGCGTTGTTACGCTACATGACCGATCTTCACGGGGCCAACATCATGTTACTACAACACCGTCCAGAGCGCGAAGTTGCGCGCTTGGGGCTTACGCATCTCAACGACCGATCTACCATCCGATTCGGTTTTACGCGTTTATTTGTTCTAACGCTATTTGTTCTGACGCAATTCATTCATGACATTGGGCAGATGGAGCAGCAGATCAGAGGCGATGACGCCAGCGGGCCCAATTGCCTGTTGGCACTGTTGGCCAGCCGCGCCATGCAGCCATGCACCCAGACAAGCCGCGGCAAAGGGTTCGACGCCTTGCGCCAGTAAACCGCCAATCGTGCCCGATAGCACATCACCGGTGCCGGCTGTCGCCAATGCAGGCGTCGCCACCGGCAACACAGCCAACAGCCCTCCTGGCTCGGCAACGACGGTATAGGGGCCTTTGGCAAGCAGCACCACTTGCCAGTCGGCGGCTTTTTGGCGCGCCAGTTGCCAACGTTGCGCCGCCACTTCGTCCATTGATAGATCGCATAGGCGCGATAATTCGGCGGGGTGTGGCGTAAGCACACACGGCTCCGGCAATAGCTGCGGCCAGTTGTCCAGTTTCGCCAAACAATTTAAGCCATCCGCATCAATTAAAGTAGGCGGCAAGGTAAACTTTTCGAGCAACGCTTGGACGAATTGTTGGGTGGTTGCCTTTTGCCCCATGCCACAGCCCATTACCAGTGTGCTATAGCCTTTCAATGCAGCGCCCAGCACCTCGGCCGCCGCGGCGCCGATCACGCCCGCTTCAGGACCTTCGCCTGTGGGCAAAATTTCCCAGGTTGGTTCGGCTAATTTACCGGCCACCACGCCCCAAACCGGCTGCACAACCGCGCCGGTGATCAAGCCCGCGCCCACGCGACCAGCTGCCGCGCAACTCAAATAAGCCGCGCCAGGATAGTTGACGCTGCCCACCGCGGCCATTAACTTGCCAAAGGTGCCTTTGTGGCTGACGTTGGGGCGCGCCGGCAGAAATTGACGCACCAACTCGGCGGTCAACAAAAAAGTGCGGACGTTATCCGCCAATGCGGGTGCTGTACCAATGTCAGCCACGGTGAGGGCGCCGGTGACAGTGACGCCGGGGAATTGATAATGGCCCAGTTTGGCATAGGCAAAAGTAACAGTAAAGTCGGCGGCCAAGGTGTGCGGATCAACCGCGCCAGTGTCACAATGGAGGCCGCTGGCGCAATCTACAGCGACAATGACCATTGTGGGCTGGGCCACTTGGGCGGTGCGGACAGTAGCCAGCAGTTCAGCCAGTTGGCCTGTGATCTGCCGGTTGGAGCCTGTGCCTAGCAGCGCATCGACAACGATAATGGTTCCCGCCAGCCAAGCACGCAATTGTTGAAAATCGGGATCCTCGTCAGCGTGCAGGGTGGTGACGCCCAGCGCGGTTAGTTTGGCAAAATGCTGCTCATAATCATGGGCCGGCGCGGTCTGGCGTTTCCAAAGATAGACGCGCACCGCTGTACCGGCCTGCTGCAAATAGCGCGCGCAGACGAGGCCGTCGCCGCCATTGTTGCCGGGCCCGACCAAAACCAACACAGTATGCGCCGCCGCGACATGCGCCAATACAAAATCGGCGCACGCCTGGCCAGCCGTTTCCATCATGGTGGCATAAGAATGGCCAGCCGCGTCGGCGGCTTTTTCAATCGCCTGCATTTCCGCGACGCTAACCAGTTTCAGTTCATTGGGAATAGAAAACGATGAGCTTTTCATGAAATTTTACCAGTCCACCACTCAAAACAGAGCGCCAACGGTGACTAGGTGCCTTTGACCGGCGCTTCTGGTGGCAACGGCGCTAAGCCCATTTCTTGGAGCATGCCCGTCATGCCAAAATTAGCGGCCAACGCGAGCAAGGCCGGGGCGAGCAAGATCAAGGGTAAAGTCAATGCGGCGCAAATGGCGAATAACACCAGTTGAAAGAGCAGCATCAAAAACGAATAGAGCGGATGGCGCAGCGTCAACAAAGCCGCATTGCGAATAGCCAATTTAATGTCGGGGTTATCCTGCTGCCAAAAGAGCGGGAAGAGATATTGCCCCATCATCAGACAGAGGAGCAAGAGCCACGCCCAAGCCACCCCGACGATCTGCAACCAGCCCTGGCTGTTAAAATAGAACCAGATATTGAAGGCGATCGCCAACGGCACAAAAATGATCAGGGCAAAGAGCAAAAGACCACGCCAGATTTGATAGCGCGTTCCCTCCCAGAAGAAGCTATTATCCACTCGTTGATAATTTGCAATGCGGTTGGCGACCCGGTGGATACCCATCATGATCGGTGCGGCAGGTAGCATCAGCAAGGCGGCGATGGGAATGATAATGGTGGGGGCCAAGCCCAGGCGCGAGGCGAGAGAACCAAAGGCAATCGGCAAGATCAGCGTGCCTACCCACCAGGCAATACTCAGAAAAACACAGAGAAAAAGATCATCATAGGCGGCTTTGAAGGTGCGTCCCATGATCAGAAATGCTTTCATACGGTTCCTTTATCCTATTCTAAAAGCGACAGACCCATCGTTTTGTAACATTTGCTCGTTCCACACACGCTTGCATGCCACACAGTTTTGACGCTCCACGTTTAGAATAGCGCCACGTCTAGAATAACGATATGGCGCAGACAATCCAACGAGCCACATTTGTGGTAAGCGTGAGCAGACCCCGCCCTGCGCGAGAGAAAAATCGGCCATTATAATAATCAGCACTGCGTTTCTGATTGTACACGCACACAAAGCAACCCGCCAACTATTGGATTACGTCTATCATGGCAACGTTGCGGCTAATTCCAACTCTGCCAAATCGGGAAATTGCAACACAGCGAGAAAGGAGTCGTTAAAATCGCCGCGCCCGCTTAATTCATGATATTCGACAATAGTGGGCAGCGAGCGGGCCACTTGCCGCGCTCGAAATGAGAGCAACGCCATTTTGGCGCCTTCGCCAGCTGCATTCCCCACCGCCTTGATCCGTTCGACCGGCACCGGTGGCACGAGCCCAATAATCCGCGCGCTTTGCGGGTTAATATAGCTGCCAAACGAACCGGCCAAATAAATGGCCACTAATTCTGAAGTCTCCACGCCTAATTCGTGCATGACCACTTCAATCCCGCCGGCAATGGCGCCTTTGGCAAATTGCAGCTCACGAATATCGCGTTGCGTCAACACAATCGGGCGCTGATGACCAGATTCTTCTGGCCAGGCCAACACAAAGGCGCGCATCCCTTTGTCATCTGTGATTAAGCGGCGGGCGAGGGCTGGATCAAAACGCGCGACGGCGGCTTCGGTTTTGATAAATTTGCCTGAAGCCTCCAAGAAGCCGCTGACCCGTAATTGGGCCACCGCGTCCACCAAACCCGAACCACAGAGACCAATCGGCGGCACATCACCAATGACTTTGAGTTGGATAGCATCGTGCGTGATCACCACGGTTTCAATCGCACCATCGCTGGCACGCATGCCATCCTTGATCTGCGCCCCTTCAAAGGCTGGACCCGCCGGCGCCGCCGTTGCCAATGTGCGCGTTTTAGAGCCCAAGATAATTTCGCCATTCGTGCCCACGTCCACCAACAAACGAATACCTTCCTCTTGCGCCAAACCGGTGGCCAACAATCCTGCCACGAGATCAGCGCCGACATAAGCGCCAATATGGGGCAGCAGATGCACCTGCGCCTGGGGCAAAATTTGCAAGCCAAGTTCGTGGGCGCTAACCTGCATCATTTCGTCAATGACCGGAATAAACGGCACAAGACCAATCGCTTCCGGGTGTAGACCGAGTAAAAGATGTTGCATCGTGGCATTGCCAGCGACGACAACTTCATAGACCGCTTGCGGGGTGATGTTCGCTTCACGCAACAAAGCTTCGATCAAATTGTTCATCGTTTGGACGATGGCGGCGTGCAATTGTGACAAGCCCTCCTCATTGAGCATGGCGTGGCTGATGCGGGCGATCACATCGGCGCCATAGATCGCTTGCCCGTTGAGCAGCGACCGCACGGCCACCGGTGCGCCGCTGCCCAGATTGAGCAACATGCCAACGACGGTCGTTGTCCCAATGTCAAAAGCCAACCCAAATGCCTGTTGGCTGGTGTCGCCCGGCTCAACGGCCACGAGTTCCTGGCCAACGACGACAGCGGTGACATGCCATTGCGCTTCTCGCAGCACATGGGGCAATTGGCGCAAGACAGGCAGCGCGGCTTGCACTTCAAAACCGGCTTCCGCCAAAGCATCCCGCACGCGAGCAAAATCACTCCGTTGATCCTCAATCGTCGGTTGGTTGAGCGTTAAAGCCACTTTATGGACGTTCGGGTCCAGCACCACATGCCGGCCAAAGCCCATCAGCGCGGCTTTCGGATTACCCATCAGGCGCGGCACCTCACAGACGATGTCGGTATTGGCTTCGGCCCGGCAAGAAAGCCGCCAGCCATCGGTCAATTCTTGAGGTGTAAAGACCTTGCGATCCGCCGTCGTAATCCCGTTTTCGCCAGTCAGGATCCGCACCTTGCATTTGCCACATGTTCCTTTGGCGCCGCAAGTGCTATCAATGGGCAAACCGATCCAGTTTGCCGCATTGAAGAGCGTCATGCCCGGTGGCACACGCGTGATCTTGTTGTGTGGGCGAAATTCAATCGTGACTTTGTTGGTTGAGAGAAGCACTTGATCAGACAGAAACAGCCTCCAGGCAATGGCATTAAAATTCAGACATAACAGCAAGCTCACGCAAAGCCGCCAAGGAAAACAAAACAACCACAGTGATTAAATCACGCGTTACAGATAGCCAAACCCACCGGATTGGCTAACTAACCCACGCCGGTGGGTTTCCGGGAGCCCGTTGGGCGCGTTGCTGCGAATTTATTCGCCGAACTCACCCGCCAGATTTGGCGTGGTCGTCCGCTTTCATCATCATCGCTTCTACAGCGCCAACGGCCGCCGCCAATGCCGCAGCGTTTGGATTGTCCTGGTAAGGATCAACTTCATAGCCCATCTCGGCCATCAAACGTTTGGCCAAGCGCACACAGGCGCTGGCATCTTTGGCATAACCATCCGCGCCCATCTGGTCGGCAAACTCTTGCGTCACTGGCGCGCCACCCACCATGATGCGCACTTTATCGCGCAGGCCCGCTTCGGTCAATGCCGCCATATTGCTCTTGAAGAAGGGCATGGTTGTCGTCAAAAAGGCGGAGAAACCAAGCAACTGAGGGCGATGTTCTTGGACGGCAGCGACTATCGTTTCGGGCTTGACATTAACGCCCAGATCAACGACCTCGAAACCTTCGCCTTCGAGCATGATGTTGCAAAGGTTCTTACCAATATCATGCACGTCACCCTTGACAGTTAGCATGACGACCTTACCGAGTGGTTTGGCGCCTTTATCCACCATCAACGGGCGCAAGATGGCCATCGCACCTTGCATGGCGCGGGCCGCCACCAACATCTCTGGCACAAAATATTCACCAATTTCAAAGAGACGACCGACCTCTTGCAACGAAGGGATCAGCCCATCAAAGAGGATCGTCACAGGGTCCATGCCCAGTGCGATGCCCTCTTGGGTCAAAGCTTTCACGTCGGCGGCATCACCCACCATCGTGTGTTCATATAATCCATCTAAAATTTCTGCTTCGCGCGTCATGGGATCTCCTTTGGGAAATGCGAATGCGAAGTGCGGAATGGTATATTGGCGCATGGGGGCGGTCACCACTGGCTTCGCGCACTCATTATAATATTATCGTTATCCACGAATAAGGTTCAAGATCTAGGCTATTGGTTCAGGCAATATCTTTTGTATTGAACATTTCCATCGGACCAGTTTGCTCTTAAAAACTATTCGGTTGGCGCTGGCTGGCATGCAACACCGTAAACCCGATGATCTCCTCATCCTGATAACGAATAATCACATCGTCATCGGTTAGTTCACTGTCAGTTGCGATGCTAGGTTTTTTAAAATTGATATAAAGTACATCAGCTTCTTGATCATACGTCATCCAAAGTGATGCCTGGGGCGTCTGTTTAATTGTAGGCAAAAATCTTAGATATTCTCGAAATGCACTTATCTCAGCTACGGCCATATTTGTTTTCTCCGCTCCAATTGACGACGGCGACGGGTTAAAAATGCTGTGATTATAAAACCATCTCTATCTATTTCCCGGTAGACAACCACTAACCATTTGCCGAGCTCTATCTCCTGCGTAGCCATCAGTTCACCTGCATTGCCAGCAAATATATGGGTAGGTGTTTCGACGGCGGCCAATACAGTAGCCTGGAGTTCAGCCAATTCAGCATGCTCTTCAATAATATGTGCCCAGCGTTCATCGGTCAGTCGAATGGTGATGTCATGCTTAGAAATAACAGTTGCAACCACTTCATTTACTCACATTATCGTCATTTAACATAAATTTCTGTTGTCATCGTATCAGAGTCAAACTGTGGCAGCTTAGCTTTTTACAGTTTAACGCTGGCGCATATCTTCGCAAGTTGCCACAATCTCTTTTAGATTGCGCACAGAGGTCTGCAAGGGAACGGCGCATTCTGGGGCGATAATTTGCACGCCAGCGTCGATCGCGCGTTGGGCCTCGGCGCGGACTTCTTCGGGGCCGCGAGCATAGAGCGTCACTGGATTGTTAATGTTGCCAGCCAGAATGAACTTCCCTTCGGTCTTGGCGACCATCTCTTCGGCAGGATTGGCAGATTCGAAGTGGTAGCCAGCAAAACCCGCTTCGGTGAAATATTGCACGCGATCCAATGTCTTGCCACAACAGTGCAAGATCACAGGGGCGGGCACTTGTGGGATCAATTCTTTGTGCCAGGGCAACAGGAAATCGCGGTACATCGTATTGCGCACGAGGTTGCCGGTGGCGTGGTCGGCCCACACAATGGCATCGGCGCCAGCTTCTAGTTGCGCCTTGGCAAAGAGTACGGGCACCGGCGCTAACACTTCAAGCGATTTACGCACACGGTCGGGATCCATAATCGTGTCAAAGAGAAATTCCTGCACATTATAGACATGATAGGAGAGCGTCCACGGGCCCATCACCTTGCCGATGATCATCACTTCATCGCCAAAATGCTTTTTGAGGAGCCGGATCGACTCAATCGCGCACTTCACATATTTGTCTTCGAGGAACGAATCTGGGTAACCGTCGGGCAATTTGATCTCGACATCGCGGTCGGCCCACGGGGCGTCGGTGGGATTGGGCATCATGTCTTTGTCCGACCAATCAACCTTGCAACCAAGCGCAGTGGCCTCCTGCGCAATGCTAAAGACCGGCATCACGCTGTCAAAACCCATAATATCATGGGCGCCAGCGGCCAACGTCGCCATTGCTTCTGGTTCGATGTTCGCATCGGGAAAATGCGCGCCGGTCAGATCCATCAGTTCATAGTTGATCACCGACACGATGCTGCCGACCGGTGGTCGATCGACTGGTTGGCCGTTCATCGCGGCCAAAAAACGTTGTTTTGATGTCATCCGTTGCATGTTGCTAGGCTCCTTTTTATCTCAAATGGATAGACTGTGCATACGTAAGCTGCGCCAGCAAGCAGCAGCCACCCCAACCTTGGAAATTCTACAGCACATTTTATTCAGCACTGGTTCTGTAGTAATGGTTTCTTTAGCACTGGGGCTAAGGGTGCAATTTACTACAGATAAACCCATCATCTGTGCTTAGAATACCATATTTTATACTATCGCGACAAGCGTCACGAAAGTCATCCGGTGCTTTAAGGCGCGTCTACCATAGCCTCGGCAGAATATTTGTATAACCGCCTGGGCAATGGTATTCTGGTGACACGAAAATTGGTTTTATTAGTGACAAACGTAGGAAACCTAGCAACTTCATGGCCTCTTTGGGAAATCAAACGATTCGACAAATTAAATTAGCATCGGTTTTTCATCGTAGCCTCAGTACCTTTGCCATCGGGCAACAATTCGTCGTTGAACAGGTGCAAATCCCGTTACGCAATCTCCATGCCGCGTTTGAGGGCTTTAAAATTGTTCAATTGAGTGATTTGCATGTAGACCCGTTTTTTCAAATTGATCTTGTGCGTGCGGCTGTTGCGCGCGTCAACCAATTACAGCCCGATTTGATCGTGCTCACCGGCGACTATGTTACACGAGTCGGGGAAGCAATTTTTGAGCTAGCGCCGCTATTGGCGGGCCTGAATGCGCGCCACGGTGTCTACGCCATCTTGGGCAACCATGACATGCGCTGCTGTAATCAAGTGGTCAAGACGGGTCTGCGGGAAAGTGGGCTGCATCTGTTGATCAACGAAGGGGTGCCGATCAACAAAGGGCATGGTCAGCTTTATCTGGCGGGTCTAGATGACGGCTTGTGGGGTCGGCCCAATTTTCGCGCGGCGATGGCCAATGCCCCAGTCAGCACACCGGTTATCCTGCTCGTGCACGAGCCGGATCTGGTGGATCGTTATTCAAGCGATCCGCGCATTGCGTTGCAACTATCTGGCCATACGCATGGTGGACAGATTCGGTTAAATGGCGGGCCGCTGACTTTGCCCGATCTTGGCCGCAAGTACGATCAAGGTCTTTATCGAGTGAATTCTACCTGGCTTTATACCAACCGTGGGCTCGGCTCGATCCGCATTCCCGTGCGGATTAATTGTCGGCCCGAAATTACTGAATTAACCTTAACCGCAGCAGAAGGAGCCTCACCCCACGGCCCCCTCTCCTGAATCGAAAAACAGAGTTCAGGAGAGGGGGAGCAAAACAACGGCGTTCTCTCCGCTTCTGAATGGTAGGAATATTTCAGAAGCGGAGAGAGGTCGTAGGGTGCGGGGGTGAGGCCGCCATTATTCCTCCATCACCAATAGTGAGGTTCATCCATGTCAACACCAGATCTTAGCCTTGAAATTTGTATTGATTCCGTCGCAGGGGCCATTGCCGCGCAACAGGGTGGCGCGCAGCGCGTTGAACTTTGTGCCAATTTATTGGAAGGGGGCACGACGCCCAGCGCGGGCACGATTGCGCTGGCCCGCCAACAGATCAACATTGGTTTGCAGGTGATCATTCGGCCGCGCGGCGGTGATTTTTGTTACTCAGACCTCGAGTTCAGTGTCATGCAATATGATATTGTGCAGGCCAAACAGTTGGGCGCGAACGGGATCGTGATCGGGATGCTCCTCCCCGATGGCGCCATTGATAAAGCCCGTACGGCGCAACTGGTGGCCATCGCCCGCCCGCTTAATGTCACGTTTCACCGCGCCTTTGATATGACACGTGATCCAGCGCAGGCATTGGAAGATCTGATCGAACTGGGCATTGACCGGGTTCTCACTTCGGGCCAAGAAGATTCTGCCCTAGAAGGGTTGGATCTGATCACAGCGCTGGTGCAGCAGGCCAAGCAGCGCATCATTGTGATGCCGGGCGGTGGCGTCACCGAACGAAATCTAAAAAAGATTGTCTCGCAAAGTGGCGTGCGCGAAATCCACATGACCGCACGCGGCGAAATTGATAGCCAGATGACCTATCGCAATGCCAATGCCTTTATGGGTGGCACATTGCGCCCACCAGAGTTTAGCCGGTTAGAGACAGAAGCCAATCGCGTTAAAGCTTTGGTTGATTTGGCCAAAGCATAGATAACGCAGGTTGCGCAGGCCAAAACGTTACACAGAGAAACACGGAGGAAAATTAAAACGAGCCTTGTGCTCTATCTCTGTGTGCTCTGTGTAACAGCTTTTTCCTATGGCTTGTGGAACATGCGCAAAGTAAGTCGCCATGCAACTCGAACGCTTCACGAATCCTCCACCTGGCATCAGCCAGAATTTTAGAAAATTGTGGTTTTCAACGCGAGGGAACCTTGCGCGCTTATAAAATCTGCCGGGGCGCCGCTCAGGATTTTGGGATGTTTGCCCAACTACGAAGGGAATATAAGACTGATGCAATTGATTGATAATGCCAAAGGTAATTACCGCTTTCTGACCGGCATTGCCCCCTATTCGGCGGGCGTGACAGCGTTGCCTGGCTATGAAATTGTCCGCGTCACTTTGCAAACACCCGTGCCCTATCAACAAGGCTTTGCCTTGATCGACCGTCACCTGCAGGCAGAAAATCGGCCCCGCCAAGCGCTCTGTGCCATAGAATTACGCTTGCCCAAACCGTTGACCTTTGCTGGTTTTGCGGAATTTAATCAAGGCTACCGTGCGCGCCTAACCGAGTGGGATCTTCTGCTCGGCGAATATAACCCGGTGGCGCGCACGAATATTGCGCCGGCCATCCACCCGCCGGCGGAACCTGCCCTCTACGCCTTCTCGTATACAACACCTTGCAAAGGTGACGATCAACCGACTTTTATTGTCGCGGGCGCCGGCGATCTGCGAGATCAGGCGGATTTATCCAGTGCCGCGGTGGTGCGCCCAGGCGAGACTTCGGCGCACGCGCTGCGCGAAAAGGCCGCGTGTGTGATGCAGGTGATGCAGGAACGCTTGACTGGTTTGCAGATGAATTGGTCGCAGGCAACCGCCGTCGATGTCTATACCGCCCAGCCACTCCATGCCGTCTTGTTATCCGAAATTTCTACCATTATCGGCGAGGCGACTACGCATGGCCTTCACTGGTACTACAGTTATCCACCGATTGCGGATCTGATCTTTGAAATGGATTTGCGGGGCGTCCGCAAAGAGTTACGCATTTAGAAGATTTACGATTTTTGATGTACGATTTACGTTGGCATGTTACGCTGGGTTACATTTTAACGCAGAGACGCAAAGGCGCAGAGAAAAACCAAACAAAGGTCGCAGGCCAACGATGCTGGCCCGTCATGGACACTTTTTCGCGCCTGGAATTCGTTTGGCATGGTCGTTCTCTGGGTCGCGGTGTCACATGCGTTAACTCTGTTTGCCGACGACTATTCAATAAGCAGACTACTTCAGCGCTACACTGTTAGAAAAAACATTAAAAAGTTGCTCATTTGTGGGGGCCCAGCGGGCGCCCCGGCATGCCTGTCCCCCACAAATGAGTGATTTAAATATGTGGATACGTTTATTTGTCTACCTGCGCGGACTGGTGTTGGTGGCAAGCTTTATGTATAATTCACACGAGTATGGCACCGCCACACCGGAGATTAGTCTACTAGATTGTTCAATTGACGCGCGAACCCACGGTTGAATGGATCAACTCGCTTGCTGAGCGTCGGAAGGATAGACCAATGCATCGTTTCATCCGTGCTATTCTAATTATCGGGGGGATCCTGATGCTTGGGCTGGCGCTGGGTTATTTTCTGGAATACCCTTGGGCAACACGCACCTGGCTCTGGCCAGATAGTCCCCTTTCCCATACATTTATCGCCTCCATGCAAGCGGCGATTGCGGCGGCGATGCTTTGGATCGGCATTACGGGTGAATTGAGCGTGCTTGCGGCGGGCGCACTCAACTTAATGGTGATGATGGG
>JAPLGZ010000351.1 GCA_026389895.1 Chloroflexota bacterium
TTTGATCTTCGCCGCTTTCTGCTGGTCTTAGCCTTGACCGGGGTGGTCTTATTATTGCCAACGCCAGTTGGATTGAGCGTTGCCGGCCATCGCGCCTTTGCGCTATTTGTCTTTACTGGCGCAATTTTGGCGCTCGAACCCGCGCCTTTGCCCATTGCCTCACTCTTGGTGCCCATCTGCCAGATCGCCCTGGGCATCGATCAGGTATCCGGTGCGTTCACGCCGTTTAGCCGACCCATCGTCTTTCTAATTTTGGGCAGTCTTTTTCTGGCCGAAGCATTGCGCAAACATGGCTTGACGCGCCGCTTGGCCCTTTATACCATTGTAGGAAGTCGCGGTAACTTTCCGCGACTTCTTCTGGGCTTGATGGTCATCACCGCCTTGCTGAGTATGTGGGTGCTCAACACCGCCACGGCAGCCGTGCTCATCCCGGTTGCGATTCCAATTGCCCAATGTGTACAGCGCAAGGAAGATGCCCAGCGCGCGCTGAAAATCTTAATTTTGGGGGTGGCCTATGCGTCGGGCATTGGCTCCCTGGCCACCACGATGGGCAGCAGCGAAAACGCGATTGCCAGCAGTCTGTTAAATTTTAGTTTTCTGGAATGGCTGAAATTTGGCCTACCACTGACGTTGATCGTGCTACCGCTCAGTTGGTATCTGTTACTGCGTGCCTTTAATATGTCTGATATCGTGATCGACACCCAACCGATCACCAAAGAAATTGAACGAGCGGGCGGGCTGACCAGCCCCGAACGCGAAATTATTGCAGTGTTGGTGCTTTCCGTGGGGTTATGGGTGATCGGGCCAAGTTTGGAACATTGGTTGCATTTGCCCGCAACTTTATTGAGCAGCGCCGTTGTTGCGCTTGGTTCAGTCGTCATCTTATCCATCGAAGAAGTGATTGACTGGAACGATCTAAAGGGCGTTAATTGGGGGGTCTTTTTTGTGATCGGCGCGGGCTTGACTTTGGGTGATGCGCTGGACAAAACTGGCGCCAGCGCTTGGTTGGCCAATATGTTAGCGCCCTTCCTGCAAGGGCTGCCCTATGGCTTGATCCTGGGGCTGTTAGTCCTGATTACCTATGTGCTGACGCAGTTTATGAATAGTGTGACGATTGCCGCGATCTTTGCCCCGATCTTGATCTCGTTAGGCAATAGCGCGGGGATCGAGCCGGCCCGGTTACTCTTGCCGACGATCTTCACCCTGGCTTTTTGTTATACATTACCCGTCTCTTCGGCTCGCATGACCTTGGTTGCCGTCACCGGCGCGGTCGAGCGGAAAGATATGTTGCGCACAGGGTTATTGGTCGGCTTGCCATCGGCGCTCGTTGTCGGATATTTCTTTTATCTACTCAGCAGTTTCGGCCTGATCTAGATTTTAGCCTGCCGGGATGTGACCGCCGCCAACTGGGATAGATGAAATAGACGGGAGTCACTTCCCGGCAGGCGAGTCTACCTGAATCGACCCTAAAATTCAACCAACAGGAGTGGCTATGCGAATATGG
>JAPLGZ010000189.1 GCA_026389895.1 Chloroflexota bacterium
CCCAGGCAAAGAGCAGTTCATCGCCCGGTATACGTCCACCGGCGAAGTCTCTCCCCGGCGAAACGCATCGACAAACGCCTTCATCGTCCAGTAATCCGATCCACCATGCCCGGTGCGTTTGGCCTCCTCACGCGCCGCCACGCGATCGCCAATATAGTCCGCTTCAAATCCGGCCAGGGGCAGCCACTTGACACCGGGGCCGGATTTGCCGGGTCGATCCGCTGGCTCGATCTCTTCCAACCAGATGCGTGGGGCATCCCCACCGCCGCGCGTCCCTTCAAACGCCCCGTGCGTGCCTTGCAGTGCGTAATAATCCATGATATGCGGCCGTGGCGACACAATATCGACGCGGATTTTCAACATGCGACCCGCCGCAGTCTCAAACAAACTGACGACATTATCGGGAATGTTGATGTCCGCCTCAAGGCGCCCAGGTTTCATGGTCTGCATGGCGGTGACCTTGACGGTGCGGTCGTCTAAAATGTAGAGCAAGGGTCGCAAACTGTGCCAGATGTAGACGTATTGCGAAAAAGCTTGCCCGCGCCAGGTCAAGCTGCCATCGGCAAAGCGGTTCAAGCCGCGGCAATCGTGAATGTATTCGCCTTCACCGAAATAAACATCGCCGAACTTGCCCGCCTGCACCATACGCCGGATCAATTCGATCTCGTCGCGATAGCCGTAATTTTCCAGCAGCATGTAAAAGCCGCCACTTTTGCGCGCCGCCTGCACCAACCGGCGCCCATCCGCCACAGTCGTGGCGCCCGGCACTTCCGAAATGACGCCCACCCCAGCTTCCAGGGCGAGCGCCGCCTGTTGCGCATGTAACGGATCGGGCGTGGCCAGGATGATCACGTCCAGCCCATGGCGCAAGAATTTTTCATAATCGGTATAAGCGGTTGCGCCTAATTGCGCGGCGACCCTTTCGGCTGCCTCCGCGGCAATATCACAGACCGCCACGATCTGCCCGGCTTCTAACGCGGCGAGATGGCGGGCGTGGCTGAGACCACGTCCATCCCCAACCTTGTTGCCACCCGCGCCGACCAGACCAAATTTTAGCTGTTGCATAAGGTGCCTACTTCTTTCTGCGCTAAATGAGTCAGAATCAAAACACAATGCAGAGGCGCAGAGAGGCAAAGGCTTACTTTTGTCTCAGCTTTTTCTCTGCGCCTTTGCGTCTCTGCGTTAATTTTTTATCTCTTGTTCCGCCAGCATTTGCCCGAGTGTGACAAACCGCACATTGCCCACTTCGCGGGCATAGGCAAAGAGACGCTCATAGACCCGCAACCCCGCCGACCATTTGCCGGTCATCGCGTAATAATGCGACATGGCGATGAAGGGATCACCCGCGGCACGAGCGCGGTCAAAGTCACTTTTGGCCAGCTCAAAATGGCGATCGATATCATCTTCGGTTAAGAACCAGGTGTATTCGGAATGCACCGGCGCTTCAACTAATCCGGCAGGATGCTGAAAGGGCTGGGATGGTACGGCGGTATGCCACGGTTCGCCAGCGTCGTAATCGCGATTGATATAACGCCAACCCATCGGGTTGATCACGATGTTGGAACTCCACTTAAAACCCAGTTCGTGCAGGGCGGCATACATGTTATCGCAGATCGCCACACACGGTGCGCGAAATCCCAACGGTTCGTAGCCAAGCGTGTTTTTGAAGATTTCCCGACCCTTTAGTAGCTTATCAGTCAAGATCGCCTGGGTGTGTTGTGCAGAAAAAGGCACTGGATCACGCTGCCATTGCGCTTTGCTTTCGGGCATAATGTCCAACATAAAATTGGGGGGTACGCCAAATTCAAAGGCTGTATGGATATAACCGTGATGTTGTAGTTCGTGGCCCTCGTTGAGCGCTCGGTGAAGCAGGGTAAGCCACTCGGGACGCTGGTCTAATGGCTTGCCACCCGAAGCCGGGATCACAAAAAAGGTGGCGGGCACCTGTTGCTCGGCCAGAAAATCGAGCAATTCGGCAAAGAGCTCCGGCTCCTGGGCGCCGGGGTCGTCATTGGTGAGGACAAAGGTCGTTTCGCCCATCATCTAACTCCAGTGGTTGAATCATCTTTGGGAAGCGGCATTGGTTTCAGGCGCTAACCTTTGAGGCCTGATAAGACAACGCCACGGACAAAATATTGTTGGGTAAAGATAAAGATCAGCAAGATCGGTAATAAGCTGACGGTGGCGCCGGCCATCATGTAGGCCCAGGCTGTGTTATACATGCCATTAAAGCGAGTGAGCGCCAGCGGTAAGGTGAACAACTGATCGTCGTACAGATAGATCACCGGCCCCAGTAGATCGTTCCAACTGCCCATAAAGCTGAGCAAGGATAAGGTGGCGATCACCGGTTTGGCCAGCGGCATTAGGATGCGCCAGTAGATGCCAAAATGGCTGCAACCATCAATTTTGGCGGCGTCATTCAATTCGGTGGGGATGGTTAGAAAGAATTGGCGCATCAGGAAAATGCCAAACGCGCTGCCGAAAAAAGCCGGCACAATGAGCGGATACTGCGTGTCGACCCAGCCAATCCGGCTCATGATCACATACAACGGAATCATCGTGATCTGGCCGGGGATCATCAAGGCGGCCAACGTGATCATGAACAGTACATTGCGACCCCAAAACTTGACGCGCGCAAAGGCGTAGGCGGCCAACGAGGAAGAGAGCACAACGCCCAGCGTCCATAAGAGGCTGATCTTCAAGCTATTAAAGACGTATTGATTAAAAGGTAGCTCAGTAAAAATATAGGTGTAATTAGAGATGAGGGCCGGGTTCGGAATCCATTCAGGCGGAAATTGAAAGACGCGATCTTCGGATTTCAGCGAGGTTGCCACCATCCAATAGAACGGAAAGATCATGGTGAGCGCCGTCAGCGCGATCAGGAAGTACGCAATGGCTTTGCCCACCAACACGCTGATACTTTTGGTCCTAGACTGGCGATGGAAAGTGTTGGATGCGATCATAAATCTATTCCTTCAGCGCCCACCGAATCAATTCGGCGTCTGCTATGTAAAATGGGTTAAAACAGGTTAGAAACTATTTGCCCAACCCTATCATTGTCGGCATCCGTGAAGGCTGCAACGTGTTTCAACCCGTTTGTGATACCAGGCGGTAAATAAATTCACCGCGTGATCTATTCGTAATGAACCCAGCGCTCTTGAAATTTGAACTGAATGAACGTGAGTGCCAATAGAATAAAGAAAAGGACATAGGCCAAGGCGGAGGCGTAGCCCATCTTGAAGGAGCGGAAGGCATTATTATAGACATGCAGCACCAAGGTCAGGGTGGAATAGAGTGGTCCACCCTGGGTCATGACATAGGTGTATTCAAAGACCTGGAAGGCGCCGATCAGGCTCAAAATCAGAAGCATAAAGGTTGTTGGCGAGAGCAGCGGCACCGTAATGTGGAGAAACTTAGACCAGGCGCCTGCGCCATCAATATCCGCGGCCTCGTAATACACTTCGGGCACCCCCTGTAGGCCAGCCAGGAAGATCAGCATGTTATAGCCCAGCCCCCGCCAGATCGACATAATCATGATGGCGGGCATGGCCCATTCGGTGGTGGACAGCCAAGCCGGCCCTTTGATGCCAATTTGCTTTAATAGAAAATTTAAGACACCGAACTCAGGATTGTAGATCCAAAGCCACATCAGCGACAGCGCGACTGAGGATGTGATGCTTGGCAGAAAGAAAATGCTGCGAAAAAATGTAATACCCCGCAGCTTTTGGTTGAGCGCGAGGGCCAGCAACAGCGAGAGGGCTAACCCAATCGGCACCACGCCGACGACGTAATAGAGGGTGTTCTGGAGACTCTTCCAGAACAGTTCGTCTTTGAGCAGATCGCGATAATTGTCTAACCCAATCCATTTGGGCGTGCTAATATAGTCGCCTTTGGTGAAGCTAAGGCCAAGCGCGGCGAGCACGGGGCCATAGGTGAAGATCGCCAACCCAATCAGCAACGGCGCAATAAAGGTGTAGCCGACAAAATTTTCATTGCTGACCAGCCGCTCCCACCGCGATCCCACGGGCTGACTGCGTCCAGCCGCCCGTGCGCGCTCGGCTTTCGCATTTGCTTGGATAGTGCTCAAGACCTGTCCCTCCTGTCTTTCGCGAGGCCA
>JAPLGZ010000421.1 GCA_026389895.1 Chloroflexota bacterium
CCAATCGTCGCCACAGGTGGCGACGGCAGTTACAGCCGTCCCCCTTGATCAGACCACAATGGATGCGCTCTATCAACGTTCCTTTCTCAGCAAACTGGCCCATCTCGAAACGCTGCACACTGCGGCGCGCCAAGGTCTGCAGCAACGCTACGCACTGACGGAAATTACACCTGAACAATATCGCCAACGCGTGGCGGAGAGTTTGGATCGCACCGCTGGGCCAGCCCTGCCCGAGACTACGGATCGACGTGTGCAGACGCGCTGTATCCTGCGCCGGCCTGCCTACGATCTGTATGAGGTGGTCTTAGAAAGCGTGCCTGGTGTTGAAGTGGCCGGCTATCTACTCGTGCCGCCCAATCCGCAACCCGCGCCTGCCATCATCTGCCAGCATGGGTTGGGCGGGCGTCCGGATGGGTTGGTCGGTTTTGAAGACCGTTTCGAGGGACTCTGGGTCTATGATCGTTTTCCCCAGCGTTTGGCAGAGAAGGGGTATGTTACCTTTGTGCCCTTTATGAATTGGGGCTGGCCGCAGACCGGCACGCGCGACCAACTGGTCAAGCTGGCATATGCGCTGGGTTTTGCGCCCAATCGTTTCGAGGTGGCCCAACTGCACGCGATTGTCGATTTTCTGCAGGCCCGCCCCGAAGTGATCTCCGACCGGATCGCCTTTTATGGGCTGTCGTATGGTGGCCATGCCAGCCTCTGGTTGTGCGGCCATGAACCGCGGCTGGCGGCTGTGTTAACCGCCGGTCATTTCAACGACTGGCAGACAAAATTAACCAGCCTAGAACTCTCACCACCGTTGGTGCGCCCGACTTCGTTTGTCAGCGTGGACGAAGGCTATGACATGTTTAACTATAACATCTTGAACGAACTTGGCCACGCTGAACTGGTGACGCGCTTTGCCCCGCGGCCCCATTTCATCGAAAACGGGTTGCAAGATTCAGTGACGCCAACCGCTTGGGTCGACCGCGAATTCGCGCGCGTGCAGGCGGTCTTTGATTGGTTGGGCGCAGGGGACCAGACGGAACTTGAACATTTTGCCGGCCCGCATCGCGTCTGGTCGGAAGGCTCTTTTCGCTTTCTGCATCGCCACTTGCGCGGATAGCCAACGATACTTCACGCCAGAATGAAACGCCGAGTCTAGTGAACGGTGCCGCTCACAAGGCCGGTTCTCAACGTGAGTTCAGGATAGATCGATTTTAAAATCCGCTGAAGAAAATTTTGCTTAAAAAGGAAGTGATCCTGATGAATGAACATGATCTCAAGGCATGGCATGAACAGTTTGATGCACAAGGCTATGTGATTCTCAAAGACTTTCTGAGTGCTGATATCATCGCACAAGCGCGCACGACGCTCAATCAACTGGTCGATCAGCGTGCAGAAAGACAATTAGCGGCTGGTAAAATTGATCGTCTTTTCTCTGATGAACCATTTGAACTACGGCTACTCCGTTTGTACCAAGATCATATCGCCGAAGCCCCCAATATCTTTCGCCGCGAACTCCACCTGGCTGGCTTATTTGATATTTTTTTCAATCCACGCCTGCTCGATATCGTAGAAACGTTTTTGGGGGGCGAACTTCGTCTCTATCCCAACTATTCGGTCCGCCCCAAATTTCCCGATCATGCCGCCACCGAAGTGCTCTGGCATCAGGATGGTGGTTACACACCGGGCGAAGTAAAAATGTTGCGGATGGTCAATGTCTGGACGCCACTTGTGCCGGCCCGCATCGAGAACGGTTGTATGCAATTTATCCCAGGCACGCATCAACTGGGCCCCGTGCCCCACGAAAAACGAGAATATTATTTGGAGATCAGTCCGGCGGTGTTAGCCCCGCATCTAGCGCAGGTGATTCCCATCGAGCTGGATCCGGGCGATGTTGTGCTCTTTCACAACTTGCTCTTCCACCGTGGCCTGCCTAATCATTCGTCCAAGATTCGCTGGAGCATCGACTGGCGTTATCAAGACGCCACTCAATCGACCTTGCGGCCCGAAAACGGGCATCTTGCGCGTAGTCGTAGCCATCCAGAATTGGCTGTGCAAGATGCAGCGCAGTGGGCGGCGCTATCGTTTGGTTGATGGCACGAACAACGTGATGGAAGCTTGAAATAGGTTTAGCCAGGCCAGCGTTCAGCGACGCTGGCCTTAATTTTGATAATTTCCCTTGACAAAAAGAAATCCTTGAATATAATAGAAGCCATGATTACTACTGTTACAGGAAAAAATCAGATCACGATTCCTGCCAAATTGGCAACTCAACTCGATATTCAGCCGGGCACTCAGCTTGATTGGTCAATTGGCGAGGGTGG
>JAPLGZ010000609.1 GCA_026389895.1 Chloroflexota bacterium
AACGCCACCCGCTGAAGCACCAATCACAATGACATCACGGCTAAAGTCAATTGAATCTGGAGACATAGAAATCATACCTTCTATTATTCACGCATGGTGCGCAGCAAGAAGCGTTACACAGCGGCCTAGCCAACGTTTACTATGCTGGTTGCAACGCAACAGCAACCCAACCCGCGCCCTAAGGGCTCCCGCTCCCCTGGTAAGGGAGGGGACTGTTAAGGGACAAAGAAAGTCACTCATTCAGTCCACCAAACGGCTCCCTCCCTTACCAGGGGAGGGCTGGGGTGGGGTTGCTGTTGCCTTATGTTCTAGGCCTGTGTGTAACGCTATCTCATTGCGCACCATGACTTATTCAGTCTCTTTGCCTGAAAGACGGTTATCAACAATTAAATAGAATCAATGAGTGGATAACTTACGCATACTGGCGCTCAAATTGCTCCCGTTTCTGGCTAATGGCATCGCTCAGCTTTGAAAAATCTTTGGCGAATTTCTGCACGCCTTCATCTTGAAGATGCTGGGTGATAACTTCCAGGTTGATGCCCAGTTTAGCCAGTTGGTTCAGTTCGTTGCGCGCTTGATCCAGGTTGGCGGTCAACCCAGAGGCGACAACGCCATGATCACGAAGGGCTTCCAGCGTCGCCAGTGGCATTGTATTCACAGTGTTAGCGCCCATGAGATTATCGACATAGATGGTGTCAGGATACGCCGGATTTTTCGAGCTGGTGCTACCATACAAAATCCGTTGCGGGCGCGCGCCGTGCGCTTCCAGCTGTTGCCAACGATAGCTGCTAAAGACACTCAGATATCGTGCATAGGCCATCTTGGCATTGGCGATCCCGATCTTCCCTTGTAAAGCCTGGTTGCCCACGTCATCGAGCTTTTTATCAATCGCTGTATCTACACGGCTGACAAAAAATGAAGCGACGGAAGCCACCTTACTCAGATCACCTTTATCCGCGGCCAGCCGTTCTAAGCCCCGCAAATAGGCCTCGGCGACGGCTTCGTAATGGGTGAGCGAAAACATCAATGTCACGTTGATATTGATCCCCTCGCCCAGTAGTGTGGCAATAGCCGCAATGCCAGCGCCGGTTGACGGCACTTTATACATCACGTTTGGGCGATCAACCAGACCGCGCAGGTGGTGAATTTCTTCAATCGTGCCAAGTGTATCATAGGCAAGATTGGGGTTCGCCTCCAGGCTAATATAACCATCATTGCCGCCACTCTCATCATAGACGGGACGCAACAGATCGGCGGCGGTCCGAATGTCTTCGATCACCAGGGCTTCATAGATCTCGCCCACCGATTTGTCATCGGCGACTAAATCGCGCAGGGCGTCATCATAATCGGCATTATTCACAATGGCTTCCGAAAAAATACTGGGGTTCGATGTAATCCCGCGCAAACCTTCGTCGATCAACGCTTGGAGTTCCCCCGATTGAATGAACGAGCGGCGAATATAATCAAGCCAGATGGATTGCCCCAATGCCGTGGCTTGCTGAAGTTTTGTTGTTTGGTTCAGTTTAGTCATACTTTTGTTCCTTTACCCGCCTACGCCATGTTGATTCCAAGGCATAGGCTATAACAGATGTTGTAAAACGAGCACAGCGCTTGCCCCAACCCCAGATATTAGTAACCAGAGCGACACATACATTCGCGCTTGACGAAGGGAGAGCGAGTGCTAATAAAATAGCGACCATAACAATAAGGTATAGGAGCCCCAAGACTCCGCGCCCGCCCCTATACCTCATTGTTATGTATTTGGTTTGCCCACGTACTACCCTATACTTACGCTATCCAGGCGGTATATTACTCATGTTACGCAGACAGCAAGAAAGATCGTCAGAGCATAAGGCAACAGCAACCCCACCCGCGCCCTAAGGGCTCCCGCTCCCCTGGTAAGGGAGGGGACTGTTCGCACAGCGCCATCAGGAATAAACGAAGTCACTCATTCAGTCCACTAAACGGCTCCCTCCCTTACCAGGGGAGGGCGTGGGTGGGGTTGCTTGCGCCATTCGGGTAGGCCAGGCCTAGCGATTGGCCAACGCACCATTGATGGCATGAACCCGATCGTGCGAAATCCTCACATCCACCAACTGGCGGCGCACCGTCGACTTCACCGGTTCTGGCAAGGCTTTGGGCAAAATCTCGGCATAGAGGGCCAACGCGGCTTCGTCGCTGCGGTCACACTCGTCCATAATCGCGTGATCTCCATCGGTCAAGGCTGCTTTGATATTCATCCAGGCACGTTGAAAAGTGCTAGCTAGATTGCCCTCCGCCTCTGGCGCACCACCATATTCGCTGACGAGCTGGCTGAGTTCGCTGACAAATTGCGTGCGCTGGTCTGCATACTCCTCAAAAAACTGTCGATAATCCGGATTCTCGACCGCGTCAGCCGCCGTTCGATAACCCTCGGCACTGTCTCGATTGGTGACGATTAATTGGTTCAAGATTTCGACAACTTCCGCATTGTCCATAAAATCATCCTTGCGACTGGTTGGCGCTGCCTTGGTTTTGCGCGCCATTGTTTGGGGATGTATCACTCATACTGCGCCACAGATCACCAAGCTGGCGACGCTGGCCACCTAAGCTCGGCCAGAAGTAGCCGACAGCCACCAAAGCCAACAGGCCAAGCGCCCAAATCCAGGGCGTTGTACGGGGTTTGCGGTTGAGCCGCGCCAACGTCTCGTCGATCGCATCTTGTGTGCGGGTGCGATAGTCACCTAGATAGTGTTCCAATTCTGAGCTTGCATCTTCCCAGCTGTGTCCATATCGCTTCTGTAACAACGTCACCAGTTTATCAAGTTGGTCATCTAGCTGGTGTACGTCGTCATCGGTCAATTTTTCCCAGCGCTTTTGCAGTTCCTTGCGCGTCCGCTTCCAATCTTTGCGCACTTGCTTCCACTTTCCTTGCATTGCTTTGTTAATATTCTTATTCACAAAAGCCTCCTTGTTGTTCACTCGCTGGTGGCGTTTGCTCCACCCTAGACCTGTTCTCTTCTAGAATGGTGAAGCACTACGATGCATACGCCAGTTTTCACTTATCTATTTTATTTATTTAGTCTAAGGTAAGTCACTATTAATTTCTATAGGCCAGAGTTTCAATTGTAGGTATAGATTCAGGTACAGTTTTTAAAAATGTGCTCAAAAGCGTGCCTCTAGCCTGTATCTAGATCTATAGACAACCTTTTCTATCTCTTGCTAGACTAGACAGGATTGTAAACTATAAACCCAGTGCGTAAACCAGAATGAAAGGGGAATTATGATGTTACGCAGGGTAAAAGACCTTTTAGGGCTGGCTATCCGTGCCACAGATGGTGAGCTTGGCAAGGTGCATGACTTCTATTTTGATGACCAAACGTGGGCAATCCGCTATTTGGTCGTTGATGTGGGTTCCTGGCTGTTTGGCCGGCGTGTGCTCGTTGCGGCATCGGCGGTAGGCAGACCAGAGGACGACGCCAACGTGATCCCAGTGCAACTCACCAAGGATCAGGTGGAGCATAGCCCAGACATTGATCTGGATAAGCCAGTGGAGCGGCAGCACGAAGTTGCACTGAGTAGCCATTACGGCTGGCCAATGTATTGGAGTGGCGATCCCATGCTCTATGGCATGACGGGCGGCATGGATGCCCTCAGCATCGCCGAACAGCAGGCCATCGAGAATGCCACGGCGGCGCCCGACAAACAAGGCGATCCGAATTTACACAGCATTGAGAAAGTCACTGGGTATATGGTTCAAGCCACCGATGGTGACATTGGCTATGTGAATGACTTTATTCTGGACGAGACAGCGTGGGCCATTCGTTATATCCTCTTTAACACCCATGATTGGTTGCCAGGTAAGCGTGTGCTTGTTGCGCCAACTTTGGTGGAACAGCTCGATTGGGAAGAAGCCAAAATCCATGTAAAAACGACGCGCGACCAGATCAAGGAGAGTCCAGCCTACGATCCCACGGTGCCGCTTGATAGCGCCGATGAACCGCAGGCCAACAAAACAGGGCTCTACCAATCGGATATTTTCTAAGCAAGCAAGCTCGGCCCCTTTCAGCAAGGGAGCAGCACTTTAATTCAAGATCTTGTATTGCATAGAGGCACAGCAAACTTTTGCTGGTTGTAACAGGGCGGGAGCCCCACCCTAACCGTTCGGCAGAGCGTTCGACTGAGCTCACGCCGAAGTCTCACGTCGACGCCCTCCCCCTGGGAGGGGACTGATCGCAACGTGCGCCCATTGTGGGCTCCCGAAAGCGCCATCAGGAACAAAGGAAGATAACTTCTTCTGTTCACCCGACGGCTCCTGATCTGTTATCTTCTATCCCATTTTCCCTATCGTCTACGTACCGTAAGTCAAGATTATTGATAACCATTACTCTATCTATCCAATTTCATCTATTTCAAGGAGAGAACAATGAGCACAGAAGCTAGAAACACCGCGTCTGAAGCCGAGGCAAATTTAAAAGGCTACGCGGATGAACTCGTACAGCATATCCAGACATTGCGGCGTGAGCAAGGCATTGCGGACGGCCAGCCAATTGAGGCGTATGTGACGAACACAGAAATTGTCCGCAGCCTTATGAAACAGTATCGCAGTTATATCGAAGAAAAGACGAACATAGTCGACCTGGTGCAGGTGAATGATGATGCTGGCAATCCTATGCCAGAGCAGTTGCCGCAAACCGAGTATAACGTCGGTGATCAAGCTGTGACCATTGCCATTAGCGAAAGCAAGAATGGTAATGTTAAGCGTGTCCAGGCTTAGCCAACAGGCAGGCTATAGAGGTAGACCGGAAGCGGCTCAACCATCTGTACCTTGATCTATGTCTGGCGGCTAGGCCCCCGCCCATTCCAATTTTGGATAACTTTTGCTACGCTATATGTTGTACGTAGCGGCTCAAACGACGTTGTTTGAGCGAAGAAAGCCCCACTTGAAGCTTAGCAATATTATCAAAGGGGCTGAGTTCAAAATAGGAAGGAAATAGTATGACACAGCAAACCAAAAGCACCATGAGCAACCAAATGGGTATGGCGGGCAGCAAACAGATCAACAGTCTGCAAGACTTGTTCGTTGATCAGCTACGCGATTTGTACAGTGCCGAAGATCAAATTCTTCAAGCACTGCCCAAGATGGCCCAGGCTGCGAATGCCAGTGAGCTAAAAAAGGCTTTCCAGACTCATCTAGAACAATCGCGTACCCACAAGCAACGATTGGACCGCATCTTCACAGACTTGGGCATCACGTCGGGTGGCCAACATTGTGAAGCGATGGAGGGTTTGATCAAAGAGGGTGAAGAAGCCCTACAATTGCAAGGCGATCCCGTGGTCAAAGATGCTGCTTTGATTGCAGCCGGCCAACGCGTAGAGCATTATGAAATGGCCGGGTATGGCACGGTGCGGACCTTTGCCGATCACTTGGGCTTTGACAAGGTGGAAGATTTGCTCCAGCAGACGTTGGATGAAGAGGGCGAGGCCGATAAACTGTTGACCTCGATTGCCGAAGGCGGCATCTTCAAGACTGGCATTAACGAAAAAGCCAACAAGAACCAACGATAGCGGCAGGGTTATTGCAAGTAGGCCCGCCGATTGAAATCGGCGTCTGACACAGAAAACGTGTTGAAACACGTTAGGGATGATCGCCGCAACCTGTTTTAACCGGTTTTGTGTAGCAGGCGTCGATTTCAATCGGCGCACACAGCCGTTTTTTTTGTCTGGTTTATTTGTTAATCTGCAAAACCCCCGTGCTGACAGCGCAGGACGCAACTGCCTGAGCTGTCAGCCGACCATTTTACTGGGCCGCATCAAAGTGTTGAGTCCCTAGAAAGAAATAGCGCATCTGTAGACGAGACCTATCATCTACAGATGCGCTATTTAGATCCGGTATGGGGCTTTTAGTCAGCCAAGGGGCGCCACTTCCACTCTAGAATCTCCGGCATATCTTGCCCATAAGTTTCCACATATTGCCGATGTTCAATCAGTTT
>JAPLGZ010000764.1 GCA_026389895.1 Chloroflexota bacterium
GACGGTGAAGCAGTGAAGCGCGAAGGCAATCAGGTAAATAAAAGAGAGTAGAGAGTAAGCGATTGATTGCGCGTTATCCTTCAATCTCTACTCTCTTAATTTCTCTCTTTCTTACCTCATTGTCATAGGCTTGCCTAGAAGTGAAAGCTATGTCAGCGATAAAACATCCACGGCTTTGGCCAATCGTAGTGCTGCTGCTGATTGGCTGGTTGGGGGGTCTGCCAACCAGCCCGGCCGTCCAAGCCCAAACAACAAACGCAACCGCGCAACCGGTGATCGGGCGATTACGCTTTACCGATAATGAAGCCGCGCGCACCGGCAGTTTTGTGCTCCAAATTGATCCATTGACCCCTCCGCCGGCTGGCAGCCATTATGAATTGTGGCTACGCGCAGGCAACAGCGTCCCGTTGTTAAACCTGGGGACCTTAAAGCTGACGAATCAACGGGTCAGTGCCAATGGTCGCACCAATCAACCTTTACTGAATACCTATGACACGCTCTTGGTCAGCGTGGAACTAGACCAAGCCAAACACACTACGATCTCGTCACAAATTGTCTTGTCTGCGACGCTACCCACGGCCATCCTAACCCCGGTGCGCCAACTATTTTTTGCCAGTAAGCTTAACAACAAAGGCTTTTTATCGGGCGCGGCTGAACAGATTCAGATCGCTGTTCAGCATAGCGGATTTCTAAACGATGCTTTGGCCAAAAACGACTTTGCCGAAGCGCAGCGCCATGCCGAACACATTGTCAATATTCTTGACGGCAAAGATGGCATTCTCTACAGCGATTTGAACCGCGATGGGCAAATTCAAAACCCCGGCGACGGTTTTGGCATCCGCGTCTATGTTGCAGACGCCACGGAGCAAATTGCCACCGCCGCCAAGGCCCTGAACGCTGCCAGCGCCCAAGCCGACCACGAACAGGCCCAATTAGCGCGCAGCGCACTCGAAGATGGTCAGAAGCGCATCAGCCAAGCCAGTGAAAAAACCCTGCAAATTTTTGCCGCCGATACAGTGACCGAAGCGCAGACTTTTGTGGGTCAATTGAAACCACTGTTGGAAGAGACCCAAACCGATATTGCCAATGCCTCGGCGGCCAGTTTGCAAGTGGTAGAATTTCGTTTCTATGCCCAGCCAGGTGCGGCAGTGAATGCCACCACCCCGCTGCCCACCAAGCCCAACGCGCCAAGCACGGTGATGACGACAACAGTGGCGCCAACCGCCAAAGCCATTGTCACCAACACCGTTGTCCTCACGCCAACAACGACACCATCACCCATTCCGACGCTGATTGCCACCGTCATCCCTACCGTCATCCCTAGCGTCATCCCTACCGTTATCCCCACCGTCACACCAACGCTTAAGGCGCTCCCGCCGCCCGCCGCGATTACCCAGACAACCGAGCTGACCGCCGGTGCGGTATGGACGAATCCGGTAGATGGGGGGGTCTATGTCTATGTCGTGGGGGGTGAATTCACGATGGGGGCGGATGGTGCGAAGGCGATCTCGCCGTTGGAGCAACCAGCGCACAAGGTGACGA
>JAPLGZ010000115.1 GCA_026389895.1 Chloroflexota bacterium
GTTTGAAACACTATCGCCGTTTGGCTACGCGCTATGAGAAAACTGCCCGTAATTTCTTAGCCTTTTGGCACATTGCTTCTATCATCACGCTCTTACTTTAATTGTCAACACGTCCTAATCAGGTCTATTACGATCTGATTCATCAGACGAAAGATGAGGCGACGATCCAGCAGACGCTTGATGCGATCAATGCCTATATTGACGAGAAGATCGGCCTCTTATTTGGGCCGATTCTGGAATTTTTGGGTGACGCGGGCAGTGTTCGCACGACGACGGAAATTGACGCCTATTTCAAAAAACAGGCCCAAGTCGATTCACTCAGCAACGTCTATGAGTGGCTGGCAGACAAAGGTATTTTGCAGAAAGTGTCATCACCTGTGCGGCTGACGGTGAAGAGCCAGATCGAAGTGGATGAAGCGGCCTATTATTATGATGGCGAGTATAAGTTTGTGGGGCGCAAGGGTGATCCATAAGAGGCCGGTAAAAAGTAGCCTAATAATCTACTATAACAGAATTATAAAAATTAGAGAGTTCAATCCTTATCTTGGAGCACGCGCAGTAAATTGTCTAGCGTAAGCAATTGCAGATCCGCCGTGCGTTCCAAAAAAGGACTAACGTCCAGTTGAAGCTGATCCCAACGCAATGTCTGCAAACGTGTTCGTACCGCTTGTTGCCAATTTTCAGCGGTTAAAGGCGTATTACGCCACCCTGTCTGTAACAGTGCATTGTTCAGCATGGTGAAGTTCGGTAATGGCCAGCTTGGATCACTCAAATACCAGAGCAGATCATAAAGATCGCGGCCTTTGGCATAGGGCCGTTGAAGAACGGCATGCAGTTTGCCAGCCAGCAACGATGCTTTATCGTGATGTTGTAGCTGGAGCGTAACATAACGGCGTACAATAGTTGTCGTGGTTGTTGCGCCAGCGGGTGGGTTTGTATCTACCTCTAGTTTGACAGCCAAAATTTCATCGCGGTGTGGTGACAGTCCCAATTCATAGAGCAGCCCCACAAAGCGTACAAAAGCACTTTGCACGACTTTACTGTCGCTCACTTTAATTTCAATTTGATAGCCTTCAGCCGACAACTCTGTTTGTACAGCGCGCAGGTATTTACGGAAATCATATTCCTTGGAAGGTCGCTCAAGTGCAAAATCGAGATCTTCAGAATAGCGACTGATGGTGAATAAAAAACGGAGGGCTGTGCCGCCGTGAAAGGCAAGTGGCAGCATGGCACCAGCAGATTGCAAGGCAGCAAGAATGCGAGCTTGTAAATATTCACGCGTCAAGTTGCGCCCTTGGGCTGGATCAATAGTAGACCGAACAATGGTCGCCAGATAATCTTTCATAATGTCTCAAACTCGCTCGCCTGTTCTTGTGCCATTGTTTGTAACAGGCCAACCGCCCTCTGCAATTTTATACTGCCCGTGCGTTCGGCAAAGTGTAGCATACGTTCTTGATCCAATCGTTCCAGATTTTGCAGACGCAATCCTTGTAAGAAAAGTAATTCATCGCCATTGGTTGTTAGATAAACTAAATCCAGCAGCGCCTTTTCTGGGTACGCGACAAATGCTTGCTGGTTTGTAGTGACAGCAACAGCCGTATAACCAAACAGTAGGTCAGTTTTGACATGGCGAAAAACAAATCGTCCCCAAGCTGTTTCCCAAGTGCCAGGACGCTGGGTTGTGATGCTCACAGTTACAGGCGTATACTCTGGGATCAGGTTATGCCACGCCAGTGCCGACTGACAACTGACGTATGAGGCTTTCACCATACGGTTGGCAATCAGGAACGGATGCGGTGTCACATGTTGATAGGGAGGTGCAATGCTATACAGCCCTCGGCGCACTTGATTCAGATAACCATTTTGCGTCCAACGCGCCAATTGACGTTGGATTTCCTGACGTCGCACATCGCCGGCCAAAAGCAAGGCAGTATCGAAAACGGGTTCATTGCCGACTAAGGTCAGCAGTTCTTGAAATTTCATTGCAGTAATGTAACATAATCAATACATTACTGCAATATCCGTATAAAATAAGAAGGCGATATGATAGATGATCTATTCAAACAAGCGTCCAGTCGAGGGCAAACAGGGCTGGTGTGATCTCGCGCCATAAACCCATCAGCAGTACAACAAAAAGTCACATTGACTGCTATTAACGCAAAGGTGATAAAAATGAAAAGATTAGAAGGCAAAGTCGCACTCGTGACAGGTGCTAGTCGCGGAATTGGCAAAGGCATTGCGCTAGGCTTGGGGGAAGCTGGTGTAACTGTCTACATTACGGGTAGAACAATCGAAGAGGGGCACTCAGCGGTGGATTTACCAGGAACAATCACGCAGACAGTCGAGGAAATGGACAAACTTGGGGGTCATTGCATCTAACTTCCGGGAAGCGCTCGCACATTGTTTCGTTTATGCGGAAATGCTTAAGCGTTTCCCGGAAGTTTAAGCAATCTCTATTGCTGTTGTTGCTGCTGTTGCTGTTCTAGCTGTTCCAGCCAATCCATGGCTGGTGAGGCCGCATAGCTGACCACCGCGGGGGCGCTGCTTGGCTCGGAACCATTGAAGACGGGATCTTCGATCACCGCCAGGTCATCCGTTTTGCGCACATGCACGCTCACACTTAGTTCGCTGCTGGCTTTCCCCTTGAAGACCCCCTGCGTCGGCGGAACATCATTATAATCGCGCCCAACGGCCACCCGAATATGGCGCTCACCGGCCATTAGATCATTGGTTGGATCAAAACCCACCCAGCCCAGATCGGGCAAAAGCACCTCGACCCAAGCATGTGTAGCGCCGCTAGTTGAGCGATCAGCCTGATTATGATAGAGATAGCCGCTGACATAACGACAGGGCATGTGGAGCACGTTGCGCACCAACGCCAACATAATATGCGCATAATCTTGACAGACACCGCGCCGCTGCGCAATCGCCTCGTCGATTGGCGAATCGACACGCGTAGCTTTGGGAACATAAGCAAAGGTGCGGTTGATGACACGATTCAACTCGTGCAACACCGTCAGTGGATCGGCACGGCGTTCAATTTGTAACTCTTCGGCCAAGGCGAGCAGGGCCGGCGTCGCGGGCGTAAAGGTGCTTGGCATCACCATTTCCCAATGCGCCATATCGGTGCTGCTCTGATCAACCGCCGCCCAAGCATCCGATGGCAACATCGCCGGCAAGGGGAGCGGCGCCGTCACTTGAACCGTCGCCTCAGCTGTAATCGACAATTCGGTATGCAAACCAGGTATGTTGAAGTGATGGATTGTATTATAGAGATAATCCTGATAGCTGAAAACGCTGGTCGCAGGTCGGACGTGCAGATAAAAACTGAGGCACTGCTGATGATCGTCTGTACAGGGATGCATCCGCGCATCCATCACATTTTCATGGATCGGCGCGCCGTACTTAAATTTCGTAATATGACGAATGGAATAGAACATAGGTGTCAGTTTCAGTGGAGATGAGTAAGTGAGAAATGGTAAAGCGTAAGCGGTTATCGTTGGTTGAACGATGACTTACCGCGCGACCATTGACAAGAATTAGGCAGCTAGCTTTTCTTCAATTGGATAGCTGATAAACTGTTTGTCGATCGCGTTGTGAATTTGCATGCACTGTTTTTGGACATTGGCCAAATAGACTTCGAGCCCCTCTTGCATGATTTCGTCAATCTGGCCATAATCAAACGTAGCAAACAAACGGCCCGCCAGCCGATAGACACGCGCCGTTTTGTTGCTCTCGGTTGCGCCAGCCAAGGCATTGAGGGCATTTTGGATCATGATCACAGCAAAGCAGATAGAGTGCGGAAATTCGCGATCCAGCAACAAAAATTCGGTCACGTGGCGCGGTTGTAGGCTGGCGGTGTAGACTTTGCTGTACGCCTCAAAGGCGGTGCAAGATTTTAACAAGACGAGCAAGTTAAAATGGTTACGGTTGGTGGCCGCCGCGTCTTGTTCTTCTTGCCCTAAAGCTTGGAATTCTACATTCAACAGGCGCGCTGTGGCCATAGCGCGTTCGATAAAGCGCCCTAATTGGATAAAATGCCAGCCCTGCCCATGATTCATGGTGGAATCTGTGATGCCCTGAAAGAGATGCGAACCCTGCTTGACGGCATGATAAAATTCATGCGGCTGATCCGCCCAGATCTGATCCATCTTTGTGTTGTTAATAAAGAGAAAAAGCTGGTTCAGTTGCTCCCACATTTCGGTGCTGATCTGCTCGCGCACCTGGCGCGCATTTTCGCGCGCCGTGGCAATACAGGCCGCCATCGTGTTGCTATTGGAGCGTTGAAAGGTCAGCAACTCGGCCAAGGCATAATCACTGTCGATCACGTCACTGTCGGCCGGCACATACAGGCTGGCCAAGACTTGATGGCGACGTAGACCAGCGGCGGATGGTTGTTCTAGAATATGGTTGAGATGCACATCGATCAAACGCGCCGTATGTTCGGCGCGCTCCAGATAACGGCTCATCCAATAAAGGCTGTCGGCAACACGCGATAGCATTCAGCTCTCCCTTTAGCGCCTAACGCTGGCGACTAATCAACCACCCACGTTAAGTGTCAATTATGCTCTGTTAAGAATTTAAGACCCATGTATCTTTACTGCCGCCACCTTGCGAAGAATTGACCACCAGCGAACCACGTTTGAGCGCGACCCGCGTCAGACCACCAGGCAGGATCCTAACTTTATCACCATAAAGGATATAAGGCCGCAAATCTACATGGCGCGCTTCCACTTTGCCATCGATAAAGCAAGGGGCGCGTGATAACATAATCGTCGGTTGGGCAATATATTCACGGGGATTGGCGCAAATTTTCTGGCGGAACTTTTCGCGAACTTCTTGGGTGCTGTGCGGGCCAATTAACATGCCATAACCACCAGATTCGCCCACTGCTTTGACCACAAGCTGATCCAGATTGTTCAGCACGTAGTCGCACTGTTTAGGGTCTTCTAGCAGATAGGTTTCAATGTTGGGCAAAATTGGGTCTTGCTGGAGATAATAACGGATGATGGCGGGCACATAGGCATAGACCGCTTTGTCGTCAGCCACACCAGTGCCAATGGCATTGGCCAGCGTGACATTGCCGCTGCGGTAGGCGTTAAAGAGACCAGGCACACCCAGCGTTGAGTCGGAACGGAAGACGAGTGGATCAATAAAATCATCGTCGATGCGCCGGTAGATCACGTCAACCCGTTGCAAGCCGGCGGTCGTGCGCATATAGACCACATTATCATGCGTCACCAAATCGCGCCCTTCGACCAATGGAATGCCCATATGGCGAGCGAGGAAAGTGTGTTCAAAATAGGCGGAATTAAAGACACCAGGCGACAACAACACAATCGTCGGGTCGGCGCGTTGGTCTGGCGCCATGCTGGCCAGCGTTTTGAGCAACGCCTCGCCATACCCATCCAACGGGCGCACGCCATAATCGGCAAAGAGCCGGGGGAAAATATTTTTCATCACCTGGCGGTTGGCCAACATATAAGAAGCGCCACTCGGCACGCGCAAATTGTCTTCCAACACCGCAAATTGACCATCGGGCTGGCGGATCAGATCAGTGCCAGTCACCGTAATGTAGACGCCATGCGGAATGTTCAAATCGCGCATTTCGCGCCGATAGTGCCGGCTGCTGTAGATCAATTCGTGCGGCACCACGCGGTCGCGCAAGATGTGGCCTTTGTGGTAAATATCGTGCAAAAAGAGGTTGAGTGCAGTAATCCGCTGCACCAAGCCCTGCTCGATGGTGGACCATTCCGCGGCAGAGAGAATGCGCGGTAGCAGATCATACGGAAAGATGCGCTCGGTGCCCTCGTTGGCACTGTAGACAGTGAAGGTAATGCCCTGGTGTAAAAAGGCCAGATCGGCCGCTTGCTGGCGTTGTTGCAACTCAACCGGCGTCAATTCGAGCAGACGTTGATTGAGCCGCTGGTATTGCGGCCATGATTTATTCGAGCCTTCAAACATTTCGTCATAGACCGCGTCAAGTTGATAATTGGCAAATGGAGAATCCCAACCAATCTTCTTATCGGGTATGGACACGGCATGCATGGGTTTTGTCCTCTCTTTGCAGCACAAACAATGGTAGCGAATGAATCAATTAGTAGGGGTGCGCGCACTATGTTGGCAAAACACATTGCTGAATACTAAGCATACCCAAACCGCTCGGAAAAAGCAATCAGCAAATTGGCTAATAAAAGAGTTGACCGACTGGGCAATCTGCTAACCAGGGCCAAGCAGGTGTATGCCTCGCCCCGACCTGTTGATTCTTGGTAACCCTATCTCACGTACAAGCCTCAATATCCACACAGATCTTCTCGCATAGCGCCAACAGCTTCGGTTTCCAGCGATCATGCAAATGCAACGGATCGATCCAGTTGAGTCGCGTTGGATCGCCGAGCACTTGCGAAAAATCTACCGCCGGATCATCAAGCGCCCGCAAGTGCATCTCGCGGCTGGAAAACTGACCGAAATGCTGGTGCGAAACCATCAACGGCGGCACACGCAACACGGCTTCATTGTTCCAGCGCCATACTTCGTTTAAGAAAAGCCGCATCGGGTGGTAACGCCGGTGGACATTCGGCGCAGCGGTGACCAATTGATGCCAGAAGTCGCCATTGCTAAAGCTGCGTTCGGTATGATTCACCGTCAATTTATAGAGGATGGCCAACGTGATCGCCGAACTCTCTAGCAGTACGCGGCTGACACCCAGGTAACCGAGTAAAAAGGAGCGGGTTAAAATGGCTCCGCGCACATCGCTATCCTTCTCTAACCCGTGACGCTTACGGGCATCTTCGATCAAAAAAGCGTACATTTCCAGATCGGCCATACGGCCACAGACACTCTCGGCCAGCAAAACGCTGATATGGGTGGTTGCCTCGTTGGCGGCAGAAAAACATTCATCAAAGTGCTCATCAAGTTTCATAAAACAATTAGGCACGAGCTGCTCGGAAAGCCGATAGGCTGTGCGGTCGTAGAAGCGTGTTTTCATAATCTCATTCTAGATAATAAAATTCGGGTGTTTGGAAATTAAAATTTGGTAAAGGGTAAGTGGGTGATTGGTCTGTTTACCACTTACCTTTTACTCCTCCAACCCCACCCGCAACCAATAATAATAGAGTAATCCGCCGGTGATCAGACCCACCGCCAATTTGATGGGCCACGGCAAGCCGCTGGGGCTGATAAACCCCTCAATCAAACCGGCCAGCACCAGCAGGGGGACACAGCCCAAGATCATCCGCACCCCCAAACGGCCCCGTTCGATCAAGGCTTCGGTGCGGCGTTGTAAACCAGGGCGGAGCACCCCATCCCCCAAATATAACCCGCAGCCGCCGGCCATGAAGATCACACTCAATTCAATAAAGCCGTGGGCGACCACAAACTCGGCCAAACCGCCGCTCATATGATGCGCCTGCAACAAGCCAAAGATCGCGCCAATGCTCAGCCCATTCGACAACACAATCCACGCACTAAATAGACCCGCCGTGATCCCACCGGCAAAGGTTAGAAATGTGACTTGGATATTATTGGTGAGGATCACGCTGGAAGCAGTTGAACGCACACTGGGGGCAATCTCGGTCCACATTTGGCCCTCTTCCACTTTCTGCACCAGGCCGGCAATCCCCGGCCCCTCGATGAGATAGATCAGATCTGGGTTGTGCCAGACGAGGAAAAAGGCAAGCAGGGCTGGCAGGATAAATAGGCCAAAGGACAGGATGGTATATGGCAGTAAGGCGCGGTATAATCGAGGGAATGTCTGTTGGTAGAAGTCCACCAACCAACGCCAGCGCAACGGCTCACCCTGGTAGATATGCGCATGGGCGCGCCCGATCAGTTGGTTCAAATAAAGCGTCACGCGGTGGTTGGGGAAATCGCGCTGCGCCAATGCCAGATCAGAGGTAGTTGCCTGATAAAGCCGACCTAATGTTGCCAACTCTTGCGCCGAAAGCCCCTTGATATTTTTGCGGGTGCGATCCAGCAAAGTTTCTAATTGTTGCCAACCTGGCTGGCGTTGTTCGAGAAAAGTATCTAGATTCATAGGCAAGGGGCAGTCATCAGTAAACAGACTGTCAACTAAGTTATTCGGTCATTCGTAGCTCACCGCTTGCAGCGTGACAAGCCGCAGTAGTGCGCTAGCCAATGACTGGGTCAACGGCGCTTGTCTGGTTTTCAACCGGACCTGCGAATGACCAAAATTATTTACTTTATACTGCAATGATTAATAATTATCTTTGATAAAAGAGTCCATTATGAGCAACTCAACTGATTTCCTGCGTGAAGAGTATACCATCGACACTCCCGAAAATGTAACCTTTGGGTACGAAATCGCAGGGATCGGCAGTCGATTTATCGGCGCGCTGGTGGATACAACGATCCTTGCCCTGGCGTTAATCGTGCTCAACATGCTGTTGGGCATCGTGTTGGCATGGTCTGAGGGGCCAGCGCGACTCCTGAGGATGGACATTGAAGAGGAGATAAGTTGGCTCGGCGGTCTGTTGTTGGCGCTCTATACGTTGCTCAACTTTGCGCTGATCTGGGGCTATTACATTCTCTTTGAGCTAATTTGGCATGGTCAGACTCCAGGCAAACGCGCGGCAAAGACACGCGTGGTGCGAATGGACGGCAATCCCGCCGGTTTTATTGAAATTGTCGTACGCAACTTGGTGCGGATCCTCGATTTTTTGCCCGGTGCCTATGCCATCGGTCTGGTGACGATGTTCTTTAATCATCGCGCCCGCCGCTTAGGTGACTTTGCAGCGGGCACGTTGGTGGTTAAAGAACGTTCGGAGATTGGCCTGGCCAGTCTAGGACGACTCACACCACCGCACAAGCCGCAAGAGACGAGTGCAACCCAACCAGATACGGATGCGCTGATCCACCGCTTTCCCAGCCTGCGCCGACTCTCGGCCAATGATATCGATTTGGTGCAAGACGCCCTGAACCGCTATAGCGCGGGCAAGGTGGAGGCCGATCTCCTGCGGCGTCTCGCCAATGCCATCGCCACCAAGTTGGATGTTACACCGCCCGAACAGAGTGTTCAAATGGCGCATAACTTCCTGCAAGAGGTAACCGAAGCCTACCGGCGCGCGGGATAGGCATTACGACCCGCGGAGGTGGTTTCGCGATAAGCGCTAACGTTGCTTGCTACGACTTTAGTCGCCACGCAACTGCCCACCAGCAGGCTTGAATGACCAGCCTTCAAGCCAATTATTCTTATTTGTATATATCCTACAATAGGATATATACTATGAGCGTTCTCAAGTGTAGCGCCAGCGCTTTTTGTCGATAAGAAGTGGGCTACAATGCTCTCCCACCCATTTTTTATTCATGAAACGGAATTTATGACCAACAGACCCTTCTTGCAAAAGAAAACGATAAAACGCGGCCAATTACTTTATCAGGTTGTGCAGGATGAAATCAAAGCGTACATCATTCAAAATTCGCTAATCCCAGGTGACGCATTACCGCCCGAGACCGAATGGTCCGAATTGCTCGGGGTCAGCCGCAACTCGGTGCGTGAAGCAGTGAAATCTTTAGAGACGTTGGGGGTCCTAGAGGCAAAGCCGGGCGCAGGCCTTTTCGTGCGTAACTTCTCGTTCGATCCCCTGCTGCAACATTTGGGTTTTGGCATGATGTTCAATCTCAAACAATTAGCCGATATTCTCGAAGTGCGCTTTCATCTCGAGTATGGCATGATCGATTGGGCTGTCCGTGCCGTGACGCCAGACCAGCTAACCCAACTCCAAGCCATCTTGGCAAGAATGTATACCGCCGCAGAAAATGGTCATTATTCAGCCGAAGAGGATCGCAATTTTCACCACGTCCTATGGGCGAATGTGGACAATACGATTGTCGGCAAAATCTTAGATGTCTTTTGGAAGATCTTCCGGCAGGCGCAGGAGCGTGCCGCCCTGCCCGAGCCAGCGCGGCCACTCGCCACCTATCAACGGCATGTTGCCATTGTCGAGGCCCTAGAACAACGCAACATTGAAGCCGCGCGCATCGCCATGGAACGCCATTACACGGGCATCCAAGAGCGGTTGTCGCAAATGGAGGCCATCAAACTTAAATTCTAAGTTCAATCGTTCTCTAAGTTCAATCGTTTATTGTCTAACACACAAAGGAGTGCGAATATGGACATTAAGGTTGGCAGTGCACCGGATTCATGGGGCGTTTGGTTTCCCAATGATGCCAAACAGACGCCCTGGTCACGTTTTTTAGATGAAATTGCCGAGGCTGGCTATGAATGGACAGAGTTAGGTCCATATGGCTATCTGCCCACGGATCTGGCAACCCTGCGCGCCGAGTTGGCCAAGCGCCACCTGAAAGTAGCAGCCACCTTTGCGATGGGCAATTTGGAAGAGCCCGCCAAGTGGCCGGCGTTGGAGCAGCAGGTCTTAGGCGC
>JAPLGZ010000183.1 GCA_026389895.1 Chloroflexota bacterium
TTTCCCGCCTGTTCAGCCCCAGGCCGCTTAAATCAGCCGTTAGCGGGAATCAGCGCTTGGGTAAGGAAACAGGTCGACAAGTAAGCTTCACTTGTCGACCTGTTTCCCTACCTAGGTATATAATTGTCTGTAAAATTTTAATCTGGTAATCTCTATTATCCACAATCCATGGCTGGTCTATTAACGATTAGGAAACTTCATGTTGAAGCTCTTGAACAAATCGCTCTTCCTTAGCTTGGGTTCAGCTATCGGCTCCCAGGTTAGCTTACGGGTGGCCTGCCATACGCAAGCGCGCCCAATGCCGCATCAATTTGCCAAAGTATTGGACCATCCCTTGCGGATGAAATATCGCGATCCAGTCGAGACCTTAGGCCCGTTTGGTTTGGGGCCTGGCATGACTGTGCTGGACCTTGGTTGTGGGACAGGCACATTTACAGTCGAGATGGCGCGCATGGTGGGCGAAACAGGCATCGTCCATGCGGTTGATTTACAAGCGCCGTTGATCGATCAGACTCGGCTGCGGGTAGGGGAGACTGGCGTGTTGAATCGCGTCCATTTGCATTGTTGTGGCGCCTATCAATTGCCGCTGGCCGATGATAGCGTTGACGTGGCCGTGCTAATTGCCACCCTCGCCGAAATGCCGAATAAGTTGCTGGCGTTGGCAGAATTAAGCCGCGTGTTGAAGCCAGGCGCCCGTGTCGCCATCAGCGAAGAATTGCCTGATCCGGCTTATGTGCCCCCAGTCACTGTTCGCAAATGGCTCACCGAAGCGGGTTTTCGATTTGGTGGCCAGATCGGAACATTCTTCTGTTATAGCATGATCTTCTTTAATGAAAAGTAGGGCATAAAGCGGGGATAGTAGGGTATAAGATCACTTACTTCCCGTTTAGTGGCTCGCTTTGGAACCCAACTTCCTTCATCTGCCTAAACGCCATGTTAGAATCAAACATCGACTTGAGTCTACCGTACAGTTCGACCGACCTGCCTGGCATTGGCGGACAATTGCGTGCCAGCGCCGATCATTTTGTCGTGGAAGAGCTGCCGCTTTATGAGCCGCAGGACGCAGGGCAGCATCTGTTTGTTAATCTAACCAAAGTTGGCCTGACGACCAAAGAGGTGCAACGCCAGCTAGAACGTCTATTTGGATTGCGCCAGGGTACGGTTGGGTTTGCAGGGATGAAAGACAAACATGCCCGCACAACCCAAACTTTTAGCTTGGATGTAGGCGCACAATCGGCAACGTTGCTTGATGAAGCCGCCCAGCGGATCCGTGAAGCGTTGCCGGTGACAGTCAACTGGGTGCGTTCGCACAAGAACAAATTGCAATTAGGCCATTTGCTTGGCAATCATTTTCAGATTACGGTAACTGATCTCACGGTCGATAATACCGAAGCCTTACAGCGCGCAGCAACAATTGCATCACATTTGAAACAATATGGTGTGCCCAATTATTTTGGACCGCAACGCTTAGGTCTAGAAGGCAATAATATTCATCGCGGCTTAGAGCTTTTGTTGGGTCAGAAAAAGGTCCATGATGGGTGGTTGCGACGTTTTTTGATCTCGTGTTATCAGAGCTATTTGTGCAACCGTTATCTAGCCCGGCGCACTGAACGCGGCGCCTTTGAGCATTTGTTGGCTGGCGATGTGGCCAAAAAGTATGCCACGGGTGGCATGTTTGATGTGAGCGATGTTGTGGCCGAGCAGCCGCGTTATATTGCCCAGGAGATCAGTTTTACGGCGCCGATGTATGGTTCTAAAATGTGGCCAGCGCAGGCTGCGGCAGGGGAGTTGGAAAGCGAAATTTTAAACGAAACGGGGATAACATTGGAGCATTGGCGCAAGGTTAGGGTGGAAGGCACCCGCCGGCTTGGGCGTTTACTGCTGCCAAATTTGCAGATTCAGCCCGCCCCTGATGGGCTTTGTTTCGAATTTTCTTTGCCAAAAGGCGCCTTTGCCACCACGGTATTGCGCGAATTTATGAAAGTTGATCTAAGTTCTAGCCCCGATATTGATGGCCAAGAAGATTAATGGACCAGGATTAACGACGGCAGATTTTTCTAAGATGGGATGGTGAATTGATGGACAAGAAACGACCGATGGCATCACGCAGCAGCAAGCAATATCATAGGAATCAAGGGTTAGAGACCATGGAACTTCCACTTTTTCCCCTCAATGTGGTGCTTTTCCCAGGCATGGTTCTCCCCTTGCACATCTTTGAACACCGGTATCGCGAAATGATTGCGCGTTGTATCGACGAGAAACTTCCTTTTGGGGTTGTTTTAGTCGAAAAGGGTCAAGAAGTCGGTGAAGGCGCTGCAACACCCCACCTGATTGGTACAGTTGCGCGCATTGTACGTGTGGAACGTCTGGACGATGGGCGCATGAATATTACCGCCGTGGGCACCGAACGTTTCCGCGTAAAGCAACTGCACCATACCCACAGCTATGTAACCGGCACCGTAGAGCATTACCCTGTGGTCAATGGCGGCACCAAGCTGGCTGAAGAGCTGGCCCACAAAATCCGTCCCCGCATCCTGGAATACGTCGAATTGCTTGCCAAATCTAGCAATTCGCAACTCCAATTGGATCGCCTGCCTGAAGACCCACTCACCCTGGCTTTCTTGGTCGGCATTGCTCTGCAAGTGGATAACGAACACAAGCAAAAGTTATTGGCCTTGCCTGGCATTCCTGAAATGTTGGCCCGCGAACAATATATACTCTCGCGCGAGGTTTTATTGTTGCGCCATATGATCAACACGCACGCCGAAGTCGAAGAGATGACCAGCGGCCCCACGGGTTATGTTTTTCCAAATTAATCGGGTTTAATTGATCAAAAAGGAGGGGCGATGCATGCATCGCCCCTCCTTTTTGTCTTGTAGGTAGACTTTGTCGACCGTTATACCGCCGACTATAACCGGCAACATTTATAACGGTCAGCAGCATGAAAAGAGGGATTCCCATGCTGCTGACTTCCATCTCAGGCGCTTTTATTGAAAGAGAATTGATTGGTTGGACATTTTTCGGCAATTGACATTGCTAACTGTCGCGTTGAGATAATTTTAGAAAAATATCAAAATGTTGCTCGATCAAATTATCCTGATGGCGTTACGCTCACTAGGTTATCCCATTCTGCTCCTGCCGTAAATAGACAGCCTGTTATTTGCCATAGGCATTTGTACTGGTTTTAGGCTTTTGGCTTGTACATCAGAAAAGATTCTGCTATGCTATGGACATTATCGACCATATCATCGACGAAGGTGTTTATTCTCCATGATGAGGCCCCATATGCCCTCTAAAATTAAGATAGCCATCCTTGATGATCATCAGAGTATTGTTGATGGCTATCTTTTCCGCCTAAGTATGGCGCCGGAGGTTGAGGTCGTCGCTACCGCCGCTTTTGGCGAAGATCTCGAGCCCATGCTGGCTACCTATGCGACTGATATCCTTATTTTGGATGTGAGTGTACCGGCCTCCGCCGATAACCCCAATCCTTACCCTGTCTTACATATGATTCCTCGCCTCATCCAGCTATATCCATCGTTACACATCTTGGTCATCTCAATGCATAGTCGCCATACCTTAATCAAGGCTGTCATGGAAGCTGGGGCCAGTGGCTACATCCTGAAAGATGACCGAAATACCATTCAAAATTTGGGGGCCATTGTCTCTATGATCGCCAATGGCGGCATCCACTTCAGCCAACAGGCCTACCAGCAACTCAGAAAGCATTTAGCCGAAAAACCTGAACTAAGCCCGCGTCAACTGGAAGTTCTATCTTTGTGTGCCACTTACCCCGATGAATCGACCGCTGAATTGGCAAAGCGCCTGAATGTCGCCAATTCAACGGCCCGCAATTTACTCTCCGATGCCTATACTAAGCTGGATGTACGAACGCGCATCGCCGCGATTGGTAGAGCAAGACACCTTGGTTTAATTACCCCGCTAGAGCAAGTTGTCGCGGAATAGAGGCGATCAGTGAATTTGGCTGTGTAACGCCAATGGTAGAAAACAGCGCTTGAACTGGCGCAACCAACTGATCAAATAAGATGGTAATGCGCACTGGATCGCTGAGTGTCATCTCTGTCAAGATGGTTTGGGCCTTCACGGCGCGGCGCAAGAGTTGATCTGCCGAATAACTGATCGCACCAGACTGAATAAGAATGGCCTGTGCCTCGGCCAGCGCGTGAGGAGCGGTGATGGTCCGGACGTAGTTTGAGAAAACGGATGTGCTGCGGGTGGAGTGCCACTTGCGCATAGAGAATAGAAAGTAGTGCGCGACCTAAGATCCAGTCGGGATTTGTTGGCGTTTCCATCACATCACTTAAATCATCGTGAATTTGGATGATCTCGCCATACAAGCTGCCTAATGTGTGCATCTGCATTGCCGTCTGCGTTGAACCCCCACCCATCAAAGCCCCAATCTGCAAGGCTGCCCCAACGAATGGCCTACTATTGGCATGCATAACCCGCCAATAGGCCGCTTCCTCTTGTGGATTCTGAACGTCCCCATATTGACCGAGCGGGTTGCCAACACCATCTGATTTAGCCGTTCAAATACGGCGAATTTAATCGCCGCCGGGTGTTCACTCTGCGCAATCGCTGCAAGCCCCACTGCCTGTAACGCAACCGCTAAATTAGCCGTCGCCGGTTGTCCCAACTGGTGATAATTCCCCTTGGGATTGGCAGCTAGCCTGGGACGCCGTGCATAAAATTGCTCGATGAGATCGTGGGCTTCCGGCCACCCTGGATCCCCGATAAACCCATCCAATAGCGTTGTGCTTCGCGATAAAGATCCATAGGGCCTCCAACATTAGCAACTAGGAGACAGGGGTGAGGCATGCCTCACCCCTGTCTCCTGACTACCGGGCAAGATGTCAACGGTGCCTGGGTATTCTTGGCGTCCCAATCGTCCCACAAGGGGATTGTTTAGAGTGAAGCTACCTGGCTGCTGCTTCATTGGGTGAACTTAATCAAATATCCGTAGTGGGAATGGGGGCTACTTTGCGTAGAAAACAGTTGATTGTAGCAGTTTTCATGGCAGTATCTCCTAATGTTAATTATGAATTAGCCTGGTTTGAGAAATCAGCGCGGACTTGATACACTTCAACCTACATTGCGCACCACCTCCCTCTCTGCAAATAATCTAAAACAACCGATTAGAGGTATATGTATGAAGTATTGGATGCAACACCGTTGGGCTGCTTTCGAACTTAGTTTGCCGTGGCTAGTATTGGTTGTCCTTGCACTTTATACTTATGTTGAGCTCAGTTATGCGCCCTATGTTGGCTTTAGGTTCGCTTCGAACAGTGAAATTAACGGTGTTTTTGTTACGAACCCTGGTGGGATGAATTTGCAGGAAGGTGATAGGTTGATCCAGGTTGGCTCTGTGACCTGGCACGAATATTCGACAAATTTACGCCAACCGCTTTTTGAAGGAATAGAAACTGACCAAATCCTGCCGATCATCGTCGAACGCAATCACCAACTCCTCACCATTCCTTGGTTGATCCAAGGACCAAGTCCATCCGAAATTATCGACCGTGTGATCAATACCTGGTGGCTGGCCTATGTCTTTTGGTTGGCGGGTGCCGCCACCTTGTTATTTTTGCGCCCCAAAGATACACGCTGGCGACTCTTAAGCGCTTTTTATTTTCTGACCGCCATCTGGCTAGTGGCTGGGAATGTCTCGCACTGGGCTATGTGGGATAGTGCAATTGTGCTGCGGATGGCGATTTGGTTATCTGTGCCCGTTTGTCTGCATTTGCACTTGCTTTTCCCACACCCGCTCTTAAAGCCAAAACGCGCGCTTGTCTGGATGAGCTATGGCCTCAGTGTTGTACTCGCTACCCTGCAATGGTTTCAGCTACTACCAGCCCGCGCCTATCTTTTTGGCTTTCTGTTGGCAATGATCGGTAGTTTGCTGCTGCTCATTGTTCAGTTTATTCAGCAATCGAATGAACGGCGTCAAGTGCGCTTCTTATTGGCGATCATTGCGCTGGTCTTTGTCTCAATTGCCGCTGTTAGTATCCTGCAAGTCTTTCGGATTAATACCTGGCTCGGCCGTGTTGGGCTGTTCGTCTTCCCACTGATGCCGGCTGCCTATTTTTATGCCGCTTTCCGCCGCCAACTAGGTAGACAAGAGCTCCGCGCAAATAAGTTACTTACGCTCTATGTGTTCATCGTCGCTGTGGGCACCATGATGACGTTGCTCATCACCATCATCGTGCTGCAACCGGCATTTTCTGAACAGACGACATTGATCGGTGTGACCGCCTCTCTGGTCACGGCCATTCTGACGGCGCTTGGTTTTCAATCGTTTCAGCGTTGGATCGAGACGCGGCTGTTAAGCATGCCTTTGGCGCCAATTGAATTAGTCGAAACGTACATGGCACGGATCACCACCAGCCTTAGTTATGACAGTCTTTCTCAATTGTTATGCGATGAAGTTTTACCAAGCTTGCTCATTCGCCAATCGGCCTTAGTCCAACTTGATGGTGCGAACATTGCGCGCACGATCTATCTGCAAGGTGTTGACGAGGCGCTCCTGCCTGGTCCTGCCGATGTTCAGACATGGCTAACGCGAACTCAAACATACCGGTTGTCACCTGCAGAGATCCACGCACAACCCTATGGGTGGGCGCATTTAGTGATTCCGCTCTGGATCAACAACCAATGTATTGGGCTTTGGCTGTTTGGAAAACGTGATCCTGACGATTTTTATGCTCAATCAGAAATGGCTACTTTTCTGGTGCTCGCCAATCAGACCGCGGTTGCACTCACGAATATTAACCAGGCCGAACAACTGCGTGTGGTCTATCAGGCCAACATTGACCGCCACGAAGTAGAGCGTACCAGCCTGGCCCACGTCCTGCACGATGAGATTCTTCACCAATTAGCCCTCCTCTCGATGTATATTGAAGAGATCAAAGCTTCGCCACAATTCGACGGGGCCTATCAAGCGCTAACCATGCAAATTCGCCAGATCATTACCGGGCTTCGACCGGCGATGATGAACTATGGTCTAGGGGCTGCGTTGGAAGAACTAACCGAAGCCCTAGAAGAAAGAGGTGGCGATGCCAACGAGTTCCAGATCAACCTCACCGAAACCCAGGCGCGCTACCCCGTCCGGGTTGAGCAATATCTCTTTCGCATCGTGCAACAAGCCTGCGAAAATGCCCTGAGACACGCGCATGCCACAAATATTCGGATTGATGGTCAACTGGCGCCAGGATCGATCCGCCTTGTCGTGACAGATAATGGCCAGGGCTTTCCTGCTGGACAGTCGCTTGATCTCACGAAGCTCCTCGCTAATAAACATTTCGGGCTAGTCGGCATGTATGAACGTTCCGCCATCATCCAGGCCGATTTGCAGATCGAGTCCACGCTCGGCCAGGGTACACAAGTAACCGTAGCCTGGCAGGCGGACGAAGCTGCTTCTGCTGATTTGTAAGCATTTTTTATAAGGTAAAGTTTGCGGCTCGTCCCTAAATCACCCATGATTTGTGTGCACGCGCCTGCTTGCCAGCTTACACCTGCTGGCTGGCGCGCCAAGCGTTGCTCGGAATCTGCTTGGGGGTCACTCGGCATTACTCAACGCCGCATGACTCCCTGCCTAACGGTGCAAATGCATTGAATAAACGCTATCGACCCTGGCGCGGGCGCGCGGTTCTGATGAATGACCGCGGCGCGATTTTTTTGCGCTGGGATTTCTATTAGTGTATTTTTTGCAATTTGCAAGCTTGACACTCATCCGCAACAGTGTTATTATTTACCTTATCAACATTGAAATTTCGAGTTTAATGTTGTTTTTTGGGGGGTTAGCTCAGTTGGTTAGAGCGCAGCGTTGACATCGCTGAGGTCGGTGGTTCGAGCCCACTATCTCCCACACAAAGTAGTTGTGTTGATAGTAGACAAAAAAAGACTAACAACGCATTGATCAGGACGAGTAGGAAGTCTAGCACCTAGTCAGAGAGCAACGGTCACCGGCTGAAAGCCGTTGCAGGAAAAGCCTTCCGAAAACCACCTGAGAGCGAATTTTTGAACAGCCATTCCGTCTTGGCCTAGTAGAAATATTCCGGCTGGCCCCGTTACCGGCTCCACAAGTGGCTTGGATGTGCGCGCGAGCGTCATGCAAGCAATTATGGGTGGAACCACGAGCTAAAAGCTTCGTCCCATGTGACGAGGCTTTTTTTTATTGGGAAAATTTTGATCCGACCTTAACGTTCACGCCTATCAGGAGGAAATTTGAGGGTCGGGTAGAATATCTCACATCTTCTGTCCTGATCGATTTCCTTCTGGTTGAGGAAGGTTAGGGTCGGGTCGTCATTATGGGAAAACTGGTTATGGAAGAGCTAGCCCGCTATCCTGAAGTTTTGCAAGTCGCGGCGTCATTGGTCCAACAACGCCGTTATTTGACCGATCTTTGTCTGCAAGTGCAGCAAATTGCTGCGCCGACCGACAACGAGCAGGCGCGGGCGCTTTGGATCGAAGAGCGCTGGCAACAGCTTGGGCTCGCCGATGTGACACTGGCACGGGCCACCACAGCAGATGGCGCTCAGGCTGGCTCGACGAATGTCTATGCGCGGATCCCTGGCCGTTCTACGCAACCGGCTGTGCTGGTGAGCGCCCATACCGACACTGTGTTTCCAGCCGAAACAAATTTGGCCATTCGGGTCGATGAGAATGCCCATCGCATTTATGGACCGAGTATTGGGGATAACTCGCTGGGGGTGGCCGGTCTGTTACTCCTGGCCGAAACGTTGTCCCAATTGCCGCCGCCACCGGTGGATATTTGGTTGGTGGCGAATAGTGGCGAAGAGGGTTTGGGTGATCTGCGCGGCATGCGCGCGGCCGTAGATCGATTACAGCCCCAGCTGGGGGCATGTATTGTCATTGAAGGGATGGGGTTGCGTCGAGTTGTCCATCATGCCTTAGGCTCACGCCGGTTTCGGATTAGTGTGACTGCACCCGGTGGCCATAGTTGGAGCGACTTTGGCAATACCAGCGCCATTCACCTGTTGGTGCAACTGGCGGCCGACCTGACCAAACTGCATGTGCCGACATCGCCGCGCACTACCTATAACATCGGGCGCATTACTGGTGGCACTTCGATCAATACGATCGCCCAATATGCCGCACTGGAATTGGATTTACGCAGCGAGAACAGCGCGACCCTGACCGCCATCGCCGAGCAGGTTATCACTGTTGTTCAACGTTACCGTAGCCAGGCCTGGCAGCAGGAGGGTGTCACAGTGCAGATGGATGTGATTGGGGATCGGCCAGGCGGTGAAATTGCCGAAAGCCATCCGTTGGTGCGAGCGGCTTTTCGCTCTTTGAAAAAGTGTGGCGTTGGCTCGAAAACTGATCAGCGCATTAGTAGCACCGATGCCAATATCCCCCTAAGTCGCGGTTTGCCGGCCATCTGCATTGGCATCACCGAAGGGGGCAATGCTCACCGCACCGATGAATGGATTACCCCTACTCTGCTGCCCCAGGGGATGCAGCATTTACTTTTTATCAGTTGGTGGACGGCGATGTGGCTGGCTGGGGAAACGCAATAATCAATGATTAGCCTAACAGACGGTTGAGCCAATCTACGAGATGGTCAATGATTGTGTGGGGGCCAATCCCCTGTTTGTCCCAAGGGGTGGGCATGGTGTTTGGCGCATGGTGTTGCCGATAAGCAGCGTTACGCGCATCCAACAACGGACAAGTAAGCGGCACGCCAGCGCGACAGAGAATGTACTCGGCCCAGACGGCTTGGCGACGTTTGACCAGCAGGGCTAGTTCACCTGGCACATTCATTTCACGGCCCCATACCCGGATGCCATAGCGCCGCAACAGCATTTCGACTTCAACACCGCTAAAGTCACCGGCGCTAGAAAAGGTGAAACGATGCATCGGGCCATTCATGAGCTGGCCAAGCCAACCATCGAGAGCGTCAACTAGATCTGGAAGGGCCATGGTGTTGCTTTACTTGGGTATCTAATCGGGTCATCTAGTGAACTGAACATTTGTTCTGTCTTGGTTCACTATAATAGAAAAGCGATGTTTCTGCAAATGTAGGGTCAAACTATGTCAGATGAATTTGCTACTGGATTCGTCGCTGGTCTTGTTACTGGAGTTGTAATCGCCGGGATTATTGCTTTTTTTTGGAATATGTATCGTGGCTGGCTGCGGGCGGCCGGCGCGGCGACCAGACCGCAAGCCGTGATTCATCCAACGAATAAAACACCGGCCCAGATCATTGAGGCTGCGGCCAGGGCTCGTGTCAAAATGATGATTTTTTGGATTTTGTTGCTGCTGATCATTTTTATCAGTGCCAGCATTATGTTCCCAGATTTTCTGCAATTCATGCTCGATCTAGTGGGTATTTAATACGTAACGCAGGTTGCGCAGACAACGTGAAAATTTATAGAGGATAACAAGAGCGGAGCCCCACCCCCGCCCTCCCTTAGGGAGGGAGCCGTTGGGTGGACAAAAGAATCTATTTATTCTACCCGCTAATCAGTCCCCTCCCCGTTTGGGAGGGTCAGGGTGGGGCTCCGGTGCGATTACCAAAAAGATCACAATGTAAGGACTTCAACCCCACAGGGTGTGGGGCGGGAATCCTGATCCGAAAAACCGGAAACTACTGTAGCGTAACAAAAAGGAAGGCAAAATGAACTCATCACAGGATATATATAAGCAGCTGATTACGTATTTAGATGAACAAGCGGCGCACTATCGGCTGGTTGATCACGCACCCGAGGGGCGCACCGACGTCGTTTCCCTCCTGCGTGGCAACCCGCTTGCTCAGGCCGCCAAATGCATGGTCGTGATGGTGAAGATCGGCAAAAAAGACAAACAGTACTGTATTGCTGTTGTGCCGGGTGATCGCAAAGTAGATTTAAATGCGGTCAAATTGCTTTACGCGGGCGACTATGTCACCTTTGTGGCCCAAGATGTGGCAGAGCGCTTGACCGGTTGCGTGACCGGCACAATTTTGCCTTTCTCGTTCAACAGCGAAGTGGCCGTTATTGTCGACTCAACCTTGTTAGAACATGACGAAATTGTCTTTAATGCCGCACGCTTAGACCAGTCAATGGTTCTGAAAACAAGTGATTACGTGCGCACGGCAAAGCCACGAATCGAGCGAATTATTGCCAGTGATACGGCGCCGGTGGCCAAGGAGATTGTCCAACCAGCGGCTGGGCCGACGGTTATACCAGAGGCGAATAACGAGGGACAAATGATGATGGATGATAAGCAGAAGGCCGATCAACTGTACAAAATCCGGCATAGCGCGGCGCATGTGATGGCGCAGGCGGTGCTGGAGTTATACCCCGAAGCGAAGATTGCGATTGGGCCACCGATCGATACCGGTTTTTATTACGATTTCGATCTGGGCAAAGAGGAAAAAGGCCGCCCGCGCAGCTTTTCTCCGGAAGATTTGGAAGCGATTGAGAAGCGAATGCGCCAGATCATCGCCGGTAAGTTTCCCTTTGCCTATCGCGAGGTCAGCGCCAACGAAGCGCGCCAATTCTTCCACGATCAACCCTATAAATTGGAATTGATCGACGGGTTGGAAAAAGGTGGCATTGACGAGTATGGCAATGAGATCGCCGAGCGCCCGCCGATCAGCACGTACAAACAAGCGACGTTTGAAGATTTATGCCGTGGGCCGCATTTGGAACACACGGGCCAGATTCCGGCGGATGCTTTCAAATTGATGAACGTAGCCGGCGCGTATTGGCGCGGTGATGAACACAACCCGATGCTCCAACGGATTTATGGCACGGCGTGGCGTAATAAGAAAGAGCTCAATGAGTATCTCACCATGCTCGAAGAAGCGAAGAAACGCGACCACCGCAAGCTCGGTCGCGAATTAGAAATCTACATCTTGGATGATGAGGTCGGCCCAGGTCTCCCTTTGTGGTTGCCCAATGGCGCGGTGATGATCGAAGAGTTAGAGAAATTAGCGAAAGATACAGAATGGGATGCTGGTTATGAACGTGTGCGTACGCCGCATGTCAGCAAAGAAGAGCTGTTCTTGCGGAGCGGCCATTTGCCCTACTATGCGGAAAGCATGTATCCGCCGATGGAACTGGAAGGTGTGCGTTATTACGTCAAGCCGATGAATTGTCCCTTCCATCACAAAATTTATGGCAGCAAATTGCGCAGCTATCGCGATTTGCCCGTGCGGCTGGCCGAATATGGCACCTGTTATCGTTATGAAGATAGCGGTACGTTGATCGGGTTGATGCGGGTGCGCTCGATGCAGATGAATGATGCCCATATTTATTGTTCTGAAGATCAGTTTGAACAAGAGTTCCTGGCGGTGATTGGCCTATATCTGAAATACTTTACGATCTTTGGCATTGATAAATATATGATGCGCTTGAGTTTGCATCATCCCAAAGGGCTTGGTAAAAAATACGTCGATAATCCGGTGCTCTGGCAAAAGACGGAAGATATGGTGCGCAGCGCCATGCGAAATGGTGGTGTCCCGTTTGTCGAAGTGCCCGATGAAGCGGCGTTCTACGGCCCGAAGATCGATGTGGAAATTACCAGCGCGATTGGCCGCGAGTTTACGTTGGCGACGAACCAGGTGGATTTTGCGGTGCCACCCCGTTTTGATCTAACGTATACCAACAGTGAAGGCAAAGAAGAGACGCCACTCTGCATTCATCGCGCCCCTTTAGGCACGCATGAACGCATGATCGGTTTCCTGATCGAGCATTATGCCGGCAGTTTCCCGGTTTGGCTGGCCCCGCGCCAGGTCAGTGTGATCCCGATCACGGATGAGCACCGGGAATACGCGCATAATCTAGAGCAACAATTGCGGGCCGAAGGAATTCGGGCCAATGCGGATTTGGGCAATGATCGCATGAACGCCAAAATTCGCAATGCCCAGTTGATGAAGGTGCCCTATATGCTGGTCGTCGGTGATCAAGAAGTGGCCACGCAGACGGTCGCCCTGCGCCGGCGGGATGGCAAGCGGCAAGATGCCTTGCCTGTGGCCGAATTCATTGCCATGACCAAAGAACGCATTCAGACGCGCGCTGCCGAACTATAAGCAAAGACTATTCGCATGCAAAGCCGCCAAGCGCGCAAAGCAAGAATAAGTAAGGGCTGCACAGTTTTTGTAGATTCAGATACGAGAACCGAGCAAGCGCAAAAATCTAGCACAATTTAAGTTACAGAATAGTCGTTGTTCTTGTTTTTCTTTGCGGCCTTGGCGGCTTTGCGTGCAAATATTTTCTGTTTTTGTCCGTTCAATCAGGTCTGCCCATTATCTTGCGGTAGCCTCGTGTATAAAATTAAGAACTTGACGAATACAGGTGATTGGTGCTATACTTCAGGTACGTATATCTATACGTATTGAAATCATAAGTTAAGGAGACGAACCATCGGTAAAAACCTACCACCCCGACCGGCGCCGGCAGATCGACGCGATCGGCCAGAACGGTCGGATCGGCAAGATAAAGGTGATACCACGCGGATCAACTATGGGATTCGCGCTAGAGATGTGCGCGTGATCGATGCAGAAGGCCAGCAGTTAGGCGTCTTGTCGTTGCGTGAGGCATTAGCGATTGCTGGCGAAAAAGATTTGGATTTGGTGGAAGTCGCACCGAACGCCAATCCGCCGGTCTGTCGTTTAATGGACTACGGCAAATATCTCTACGAAAAACAGAAACGCGAACGCGAATCGCGTAAGGCGCAAAAGCAAATCGAAGTCAAAGAAGTGCGCTTGCGACCTAAAACTGATGAACATGACATTCAAGTTGTGTTGACCAAAATTCGCAAATTTACCAAAGAAGGCGCTAAAGTTCGCGTGCGGATTCGTTTCCGTGGCCGTGAAATTTATCACCCGGATGTGGCGCAAGAGCTATTAAAACGCGTCGCGGGGGATGTGGCCGAAGAGGTAACCGTGGAATCCATGCCAGCCTTTGATGGCAAAAGCATGGTCATGGTGCTTGCACCGGTCCATTAGCGCTTTGACGTTGCCAGCTGTCCGTTAGCCCTGGTCCGTGCTCATGCGTAAGCACGCGTGACAATTAATATTTCGTACTCGTGGCTGATCGCTGGTATACTGAACTTGTAACCGTGGAAAAAAACGGGCGTAAGCCCGTTTTTGTATGTCTGCCAGATGAAGCTAGGATTGCTAAGGAGGCCAAAATGCCAAAGATGAAAACGCACAAAGGGACAGCCAAGCGCCTGCGCCTTTCCAAAGGTGGCAAAGTAATGCGCATGAAGGCTGGCCACAACCATTTCCGTTCTAAGAACGACAGCAGCTTGAACAGTGATCTTCGGCACCCCGTGTCTAGCACTGTTAAAAAGATTGTGAAATTGGTAAAGACGATGACCGGTAAAAACGCCAGAGGCTAAAGTAGCATCCGGTGTAAGGGTTTATAACCCACTCTATTATGTAATATCTCAACGACCAGCACGTGACCGGCTATCAAAGTGAACCTGTCGGCATGGGTTCCGCCATCACGGAAAGGAAATTTTAAAAATGCCACGCTCAAGACCTAAGGTCTATGCCCATCAGCGGCACAAAAAGGTTTTAAAATTTACAAAGGGACAATTTGGCTCTCGGCACCGGCTCTTTCGCCGTGCCAACGAAGCCATGCTAAAGTCACTTTTTTATGCGTATCGTGATCGCCGCAACCGCAAGCGCGATTTCCGCAGCTTATGGATTGCGCGTATCAACGCTGCGTCACGGTTGAATGGCCTCAGTTACAGTAAGCTCGTCCACGGGTTGAAGCTGGCCAATGTCCAGGTTGATCGCAAAGTGCTCGCCCATTTGGCCGTGCATGATGCCGCAACTTTTGGTAAGATTGCCAACCTGGCGAAGGCACAGGTTAGCTGACGTCCAGCCCAGGCTGGAAAATTCAGTATCAAACTCGAACATTTGTCTGGCAGACATAACACGGCAGGGACCATCTGGTTCCTGCCGTGTCTATTCAGCGGCGTAGCGTCACCCTGCGACCACCTTGAAGCGACCGCTCATGATTACAAGCCCAACCAATGCGCGCCTCAAAGAAGCCCGCAAACTACAAAATCGCCGGCATCGTCTACAGGCGGGGCGTCTGCTCCTGGAGGGCGTGCGCCTGATCAATGACGCGATCCAGAGTGGCATCCTGCCTGAACTGGTCTTTTTTGTGCCCGATAGCGTCCAGACCAATCAACCCGC
>JAPLGZ010000594.1 GCA_026389895.1 Chloroflexota bacterium
GCTGATGGGGCATGATGGGCCAGCGCATCTGGCGATTAGCGGGCGCCAACCGATTCTGCGCGGCCTAGATGTCTATCATTGCAAGGCTGGATCTGGCATCTCGGTGGAATTTACCGTCCAAACCGGACCGATCACCATTCTCACCTGCACCCAGACGCGCGACGGTAACTTGAAATTTATGGCGGCGCAAGGCGAATGTATTCCTGGCCCGCTGATGCGGATTGGCAATACCAACAGCCGCCTCAAGTTCAATTTGCCACCCGCCGCCTTCGTGGACGCCTGGTGCGCCGAAGCGCCTACGCATCATTGCGCCCTGGGCATCGGGCATGTGGCGGATACACTGCGCAAGTTTGCCCGTTTGAAAGGGTTGAAATTTGTCGAGGTAGGCTCGGCGTGAGTACACATGATCCGTTGTCTTCGCCACAGTCTTACGGGCTAATGGTGCAGCACTTGCGGATGGATGGAACCAGCTATTAGCAGCTTACTGGTGGCGGGGTCGACTCGCGCGAAACGCTAGAAGCCACGGTTTTACATTTTACCGATCACGCGCGTAAACTTCGATCCAGGCCGGCCAGTATCCTAGGCTGAGCGCGAGCCGACTGGAACGTAGATTGGCAACGGCGGTGGTGTAATAGGGAATTTTGCCTTCGGCCAGGATGGTGGCCGTCAATTGGCTCACCAACGCCTGGCCGATGCCGCGGTTTTGATAAGCGGGCAAGACATCGACGCCAACTTGCCACATCTGGTCGCTATCGGCACTAGCGCCAGCGATGCCAATCACTGTTTGGTGATGGTACGCCACCGTGGCTAACACGTCGGGACAGGGATTGTTTAGTTGATAACTCAGCGCATTGTAAAAGCCAGTATGGGCATAAAGGGCCTGGATATGCGTCTGCGTCACTAGATCGATAAATATATCAGTGGGGATGGACGCTGGACGAAAGGTGTCGCTGGCACAAACAAACTTCGGATCAGGACCCGCGATACGTTGCTGATCGGGCGCGATGAGCGTGTCCAACCGAGCAAAGGTGGCCGCCGAGAATAACGTGTCACGGTTTAACGGGCTCAGGTGCGTCTGCGCCCACGCAAGCCGGTCGGCGCTACAGCTGATCACAACACTGGTTCCCATGGTCATCATGGCCAGCGCTTTAGGCCGAAAGGGAAAGCGGCGGCGACCGGGCAGCTCTTTTGCTTCGTTGATGAATACACCAGACTCAGAGAAATAGGCAGCCGGACAGGCGAAATCGGCGGCAAGCGTCGCCTTAAGCGCAACGAGCGTAGCTTGACGATTGAGCGCTTTCATCCGGTCTCTCCTTGTGGCTGGTTGATGATGGTACAAGATAGCGCTATTCTAGCAGAATGACCGCTGAGAGCCAACCGCTAGCGCTCAGCGAAGGTACAATGTATGATCGTGGTTAGCGTCGTAGGCGCACAATTTGAGCAAAAATCGAATCGGTCGCGCCTGCGCTCACTGTAAATTTTGTGTTATAAAAAATACTTGGCAACGAATTGCACGAATTTGCGCGAAAAAATGCGCGTTTAATTCGTCCTCATTTGCGTAATTCGTTGCAAAAAAATACTTCTGGCTTGTCCAGGTGAGGAAGAACTCAATTATCATGCCAACGCATCAACAAATCGCCGCATGGCTAGGCCGTCTCGTCCAAATCCCCAGCGTATCACCCGATCAGGCTGGGCCACGCGCCGGCGCGCCTGGTGAGGCTAAACTGGCCGCCGAGGTAGCCCAATGGTTTCGCCAATTTGGCGGTGAAGTCTATACCGAGGATGTGCTGCCTGGGCGCCCGAATGTCTATGGCCTCTGGCGCGCCCAATCTGAGCGTTGGCTGGCCGTTGATGTCCATCTAGACACCGTGAGCGTTGAACAGATGACCGGCGATCCGTTCAGCGGGCACGTGGAAAATGGCCGCGTCTATGGCCGCGGCGCGGTGGATACCAAAGCCTCGCTGGCCATCATTCTGGCTTTGTTGGAAGAATTGCACCAGACGGGTCAATCACCTAAAACAAACCTGCTCATCGCTGCCACTGTGGACGAAGAAGTGGGTGCTACCGGCGCACCCGCCGCGGCTAGTTGGATTCGTCAACATCAGTTGCCGATTGACCAATTGATCGTGGCGGAACCGACGCTTTGCACGCCGATCTATGGCCACAAGGGCGTGGCGCGTATGCAATTTCATGTACAAGGCGAGGCTGCTCATTCCTCCCAACCCCAGCGTGGCCAGAACGCGGTGGTGGCCGCGGCCTACTTAGTGATGGCTTTCCAAGAGGAGCATGAGCAGCTCTATACGTCGCCGCCCACGCCACTGGGCAAAGCTACATTGACCGTCACGATCATGCAAGGTGGCACGGGCATTAACGTGGTGCCAGATGCTTGTAGCATTTCTATTGATCGGCGGCTGGTGAATGGGGAAAAGGCAACAGAGGTATGCGCCAATCTCTATCAAGTGGCGCAGGAGGCTTGTCCACTGCCCGTAACCATGAACACCCAGAAAGAGATTGACGCTTTCTTTCAGTCGCCAGATTCGCCGTGGCTGCTTCAACTGGTCGAATGGTCGGGCAATCAGCCGCAGGTTGCGCCGTATGGCACGAACGCCTGGGCCTACGCCGATCTGGCACGTGAATGTATTGTCTTTGGCCCCGGCTCAATTGATCAGGCGCATGGCGCGGAAGAGTGGGTGGCGCTGGACGAACTGGAAAAGGCCGCGGCGATTTACGCGCATTGGTGGGGGCTTGCCTAAATGACCAATCTGCAGACCAACACCTATGAGCAATTCGCCGATCGCTACGCCCAGTCCATCGGGCAAGCTGAGACCGCACCTTTTTCGTTCTATCACGATCTGTAACCACGGATTTGAAAGAACACTAATAATTTTGTACGATCCCTCTTCTTTCAAATCCGTGGTTATAAGTTTTTTACCATCTATCTCTCTCAGGAATTGATCCATGAACTCAGCAGAAAAACTTTACGAATTTGCCAAACAAGTGCTGCCCGGCGGCGTCTGCGCCAGCGCACGCGTCAACCAAGCCATTGGCCGGCCCTTTTTTGTGGCGCGCGGTGACGGCGCGTATGTCTATGATCTGGACGGCAATCAATTTATTGATATGTGCACCTCGCACGGTGCATCGCTGCTTGGTCACAACCACCCCAAACTCAAGGCAGCCGTTGCGCAAGCCCTCGACCTGGGCATTATCTGTTCGTACGAAACCGAACATCATTCTCGCTTGGCGCAACGCGTCACCGAAATTGTCCCGTGCGCCGAAATGGTGCGTTTTGCTGGTTCGGGCACCGAGACCGTGATGCATGCGCTGCGCCTGGCGCGCACCGCCACGGGCCGCGAGAAGATCATCAAGTTCGAAGGCCATTTTCACGGTTATGCCGACGCCCTGAACTATAGCGTCATGCCGCCACTCGATAAAGCTGGCCCGGCCGCTGCGCCGCTGCCGTATGCCGAATCGGGTGGCATCCCTGTCAATACCCAAGAGAATCTGATCCTTGTGCCATTCAACGATCCCACCGCGCTCGAGGCTGCCTTTGCGGCACACGGCCACGAGGCGGCGCTATTGATGATGGAACCGATCAACTATGATCAAGGCTGCATTGTGCCGCAAGCAGGCTTTGTGCAACTTTGTCGCCGTTTGTGTGATGAATATGGCGTCATTCTCTTCTTTGACGAAGTGCTGACGGCCTTTCGCATGGCGCCGGGCGGTGCGCAGGAGTATTTGGGGGTGACGCCCGATCTCTGCGTCTTAGGCAAAGCCTTTGGTGGCGGTACACCGATCAGCGCGATGGTGGGCAAGCGCGCGGTCATGCAACATCTAAAGCCGCTGGGCGAAAGCCAGATGAGCGGCACCTATCTGGCCCATCTCACCACTGTGCTCCCGGCGCTGGCAGCGTTAGAGGAATATAGCAGCCCCGGTTTTTACGAACGCCTGGACGCAGTCTGTGAACATTTCTATGCGGGTTTCCAGGAGATCATTGACCGCAGCGGCGTGACGGTCCGTCTGCAATATGTCGGCCCGCGCTTTGGCCTCTATTTCGATGTGCGCGATCCGGTGACCAATTATCGGCAAGCGGCGGCCAAGAACAACGCGATGGAAATGACCTTTGTGCGCGGTTGTATCGATCGCGGGGTCTATTTCCAACCCTCAGCCCATCATGGCTTCTCGGCCGCGCATACTGAGGCCGACATGGACCGCGTGCTCAAGGCCATCGAAGGCGCGCTCGGTGATGTAAAACAGGCTTTTCCTACCCCGTAACCAAAACGTAGATCGGGCAATGAATGGCGTGAATTAACCCCAAGTTTACGCCTTTAATTCGTGTCATTCGTTGCCAATTTGTTTGCCAACCCAAAGGAGAGATTGCCATGACCACCATGAAAGCCGCCATCTATTCGGGTCTACGCCAGATCGGCGTTCGCGATGTAGAACGTTTGCCTCCCCCGCCCGGCTATGTATTTATCCAAACCAAGCAAGTGGGCATCTGTGGCAGTGACTTGCATGCCTATTTTGGCGAATGGGAACAATCGCATACGTTGGCGCTCGGCCACGAGACCTGCGGCGTTGTGGTTGAACTCGGCGAAGGCGTAACTGATCTGCAAGTGGGCGATCCGGTCGTGATCGAATGTTTTTCGCACTGCGGTCACTGTCTTTATTGTCAAACCGGCCAATATACACACTGCTTAGAGCGCAAGTGGGTTTCGGAGAATACACACGGTGGTTTTGCCGAGTACACCACCGCCCATCGCTCTGGGCTATTTAAGATCCCGCCCAGCATGAGTTATGAAGAAGGCGCCATGGTGGAACCACTGGCCGTGGCGGTGCGCACATTAGCCCAATCGCGCGCCACACACCAGGATCGCGTGGCCGTCATCGGTGGCGGCACGATTGGCCAACTATGCCTGGCCGTGGCCAAAGCCAACGGCGTCAAAGAGACGCTGATCACCGTCAAATATCCGCAGCAGGCGCAACTGGCCAAAGAGCTCGGCGCTGACCATGTGGTCAATATCAACGACCAGGATGTGCGTGCCTTTGTCAAAGAGCTCACGGGCGGTTTAGGCGTGGATGCTGTGATCGAAACCGTCGGTGGCGCAACGCAATTCGACGACGCCCTGGCGATCGTGCGCAAACGCGGAACCGTCGTGCTCGTTGGCGGCTACTTCAAACCACTGGAAGTCGATCTCTCAAAAATCGTCTGGTCCGAGGCTATTGTCACCGGCTCCAACTGTTACGGTTACAGCGGTCTGCATACAGATTTTCAAGCCGCCATCGATCTCATTGCCGAGCGCAAAGTTGACGCCACCAAATTGGTCACCCATCGTTTTTCACTCGACCAGATCGCCGAGGCCTTTGCCGTCTCTGCCGACAAACATTTGGGCGCGATCAAGGTGCATGTGACGCCATAGCCTATAAATTGTTTAGCCTGTTTTAATTGTCAATGCGCATCATCGTGGTCGCCCGACCTGACAGATGGAAAAAATATCCATCTGTCAGGTCTCGATCATGTAATGGGCGCATAGCGCCATCCTTGCCCAAGCGGAGTTTCCTATGACCAATCCCAATCCCCCAGGTGATCAGATTACAGGCAGCGCGGGCGACAACACGCGCAACATGGCCGTTGGTAAAGACATTACGCTAAATGAGACGGCCGTGACGGTCAGCGGTGACCATAACCACATATACGTGGGCAGCCGCAAAGCCGAGCTACCCTTGCACTACCCACCACGTGCCGAGCACTTTGTAGGACGAAAAGAAGAGTTGGATAAATTGCTCGCTGACTTACATCTAGGCCGTGTTGTGACTTTATGCGGCCCAGGTGGCATCGGCAAGACAGCGTTGGCTGCGGAAGCTATAGCGCTGTTGGCTCCTGATCCATCCAAGCCGCCTGTACGTTTCCCTGATGGCGTTTTCTTTCATAGTTTCTATAATCAGAAAGAGGCTTTGTTGGCTTTAGAACAAATTGCCATCAGCTTTGGTGAAGAATTGCGCCCTACGCCAGCCCTGGCTGCACAACGAGCCTTGGCTGGTAAGCAAGCGCTTTTGCTTCTCGACGGCACTGAAGATGCGGATGACTTGCCCTCTGTGTTGGCCGTTCGAGGCAATTGTGGTGTCTTGGTGACTAGTCGTCGCCATAATGACGCTGTGGCTGATTTCCAAGATATTCGTCCACTGCCTCCTGAGGCGGCAATAAAGTTATTGCAATTGTGGGCTGGTAAGTATGCTACTGAATCGGTTACTGTTCGTTCGATTTGTATGTTAATAGGTGAATTGCCACTAGCTGTTCGTCTAGTGGGGCGCTATCTGCGACAAAAGGCATTAGATGCCAATGAGTACATAAGTTGGTTGGAAAAAACACCCTTAGCTGCGCTTGACCAAGGCCAACGCCGTGAGGAGAGTGTACCTATCTTATTAGCAAGAAGTCTGTTATCCATAAGCGAACAGGCACGTCAAGTATTGGCAGTAGTC
>JAPLGZ010000675.1 GCA_026389895.1 Chloroflexota bacterium
GAAGTAGAAAAAAGAAAAGCCCGCCGGTCATACAGACCATGCCGAGCAGCGCCGCCGCTTTGCCATAAAAGAGCCAGATCAACCCGCCGCCGACCAAATAAAGCACCAGGAAAATCCCAATGACTAATTGGCGTTCCAAACTGCGGGCGAAGCGAACGGGATCAAAGCCACGGCGTTTTCGGCGCATAGTAGGGCAATTATAGCGGTTATAAGGAGTAAAAGCAAGGAATCAGGGGCAAGGTAGGTGGCATGGCCATCCATGCCCACCTGACTATTCGTGTACTTATTTTTCTGCTATAATCAATGGGAGGAAATTAATTAATCACTCACTTTACGTAGATACACCTATGGATATCGTAGGGGCATGCGGTCGGCGGCGGGCCAATCGTAATTTTGACCCTTAATCAACCTTCGCCGACGATTGCGTGCCCGTGTTCGTCAACGAGCATTGGTCGCACAGCTGGGCACGTAATCGTCGGCGAAGGTGGTTGGCGGATTTACCCATCATTGAGTGCGCCGCCGACCGCATGCCCCTACGATATCCATAGGTATCTGCGTAACTATAAATGAGCAAATGAGCGGGCGTACCGCGATCTGACGCCAATTGATAAACGCGGCGCGCTAAATGCAACGGCCGCGTCAACAACTTTTTGATATTGGTGCCAATCACTAAAGAACAATTACTTGCGCGGTGCACCTTTGGCTGGTGCACCTTGTGGCGTCCAACCTTCGGGCATGGCCGCTTCTGCACCGAAAAAGAACTCTTCCATCTGTTGCTTGAGAAAGTCCTGGGCATTTGGATCGGCCAGACTTAAGCCATGATGATTAATCAAAATAACCGAGTGCTGTTTCCACATATCCCAGGCTTGTTGGGAGACATTGTCGTAGATGCGTTGACCAAGTTCGCCGCTGTAGGGCTTGCGTTCCAGACCGGGTAGTTCACGTCCAAGCTTGACACAGTTGACCATGCGCGCCATCATTTACCTCTTTTCTGAACAATCATACAGCTGCCATATGCCAAGTGCGATTTTACACATGCGCCGGATGACTAAGATTATCTTAATTGATTATAGACGCCGCTTTATCAGCCTGTCAATAGTGACGTAGTATGACAGCATCTCTAGATGTAATCGCTCACAACCTACCGCGTACGCTCTTTTTCGGCATGCCCGGTGTTTTCTCGTATGTTGTCCTCAATGCTTTGTTGCGCGCCCATGCCCCCGTCTGCGCAGTGATTTTGCCCGCCGCTACGCCTGCTGCGCCACCGGTTGTGTTACGACCTGCACCACCATCCGGTTTGCCGGATGATGATTTGCCTTTGCTGACCACTTTTGTCGCGCCGACCACCCTTCACTTGGCCTGGCAGCACAAGCTCCCCGTTTACGAAGTGGGCGGACTAAATTCGCCAGCCGTCGCTGCATTAATTCGTACCTTGGTGCCAGAAGTGGCTTGTGTCGCCTGTTTTTCAAAACGGATTCCGGCGTCATTGCTCACCTTGCCGCGCTATGGTTTTCTCAATGTGCATCCGTCACTTTTACCGGCCTACCGCGGCCCGGCCCCGCTCTTCTGGCAGTTACGCGCCGGCGAACCACGCACCGGCGTGACTGTCCACTGGATGGACGCAACGTTGGATACCGGCGATATTGCTGCGCAGGCGCCCCTGCAATGGCCCGACGGCCTGGCCGGCCCTAAAATAGATGAACTGTGCGCCAAAGCGGGTGGCGAATTATTGCTTCAGGTATTGAACGCGCTAGCCACAGGCCAAACATCACGCACCACACAATCCGATAACAGCACCGTTCAGCCCTGGCCCCAGGCTGCGGATTTCACGCTGCACGCAGAATGGTCGGCGCGGCATGCCTATAATTTTATGCGCGGAACCGCTGAGTGGGGTCAGCCGTACGCCGTGGATGTAGTTGGCGAGCGGCTTTGGCTATCGAATGCGCTGAGCTATACGCGCGAGGTGCTTGGTCAACCCTCTATGCGGAATGGTGATGTGGTGCAAATTCAGTTTTCGCCGGGGGTGTTGCTGGCGCAGTTGGTTGGGGCGTGATTGCGGTGCGTTGCGATATTTGATAGGATAAATTTATGAAGCAGGTGGATGCCAGCCGACTGCCACCCAGCGGCGGCCGGCCCGCGTTAAATGTTCATTATTTAGCTTGAGTGCCAGAACTGTGGCCCGCCCGCGAGGTGTGCAGCCGATGACCAACGTCCCATCCTGGCTCCACTGAAAATGTTCGGCCCATGTTTGCCGACGAGGATCAAACAACGGTACACGCTGCCCAGTCTCCGGATCGGGATAGTGTGTCTGCGCGGCTTTATAGGAATGCCCCGTAAAACCCACTGCTTCAGCTTTGGGATATAACCCTCTAAGGTTGTGCGGTTTGCAGTAGCAAACCGGAGCTTTAGCTCGATCAACTTTGTCGAATGAATGCTCTTTGATTTGCGTCATTTGCGTCACTTCGGATTGGACAAATCGCTATTCATGTTGTAATATTACAACATGAATAGCGATCCATACACCAACACTCGCATTTGGACTAAAACGTTAAAGCTGTTGCGGATGCTTCACGCTTTAACAGGGGAAAGCATTGTTTCAATAATGCACCGAATTGTTGTAGTTGAATACGAACGGGTTCTCAGAGAACAAAATGATCGTCCAGACAGCCTTTAAGTTCAGAATCTACCCGAATAGGAGCCAACAGGCCGCACTCGCCAAGCAATTTGGCGCGGTGCGCTTTGTCTATAACCACTATCGCGCGGTTCGTGAGGGCTACTATCTGGACACTGGAACGGGCTTGAACTACAACGATTGTGCAATGGACCTGGCCGACATGCTCAA
>JAPLGZ010000560.1 GCA_026389895.1 Chloroflexota bacterium
GGCATCATCGGCGTCGGTCGTGTGCGCCGCACCAGCCCCAAGACGCCATTTTCGGTGCGCGACAACCCCGAAGTGATCGAGTTTTTACCCTGGCGCGTCACACAAGGTCCGAACAGTATTGTCATGGAGACCGAGCAGACATTTGCCGATTGGTCTTATCATCTCAGCCGAATCGTCACGCTGATGGGACGCGCGGTCTATTCGCGCACCGAGATCCGCAATGTCGGTCAGCCGGTGTTGCCCGTGCGCTGGTTTGCCCATCCCTTCTTCCCACTGACCGAAGACCGGGTCTATTGTCAGTTTTCAACGCCAATGGCAATGGCCGAGAACCCAGGCTATACGGTCAATGCGGATGGTTTTATTGCCCAGAAACCAGATTTCAACTGGAAGGCGGGCCATTTTCAATGGTTACAATATGAGAAAACGGGCAACAGCATGACGATCATCGAGCGCCATCCCACCATCGGCACCGTGACCACCGTCACCGATTTTATGCCCGATCCGCTGCCCGTCTGGAGCAACGACCGCACCTTTTCGTTTGAACCCTATCTAACGCGTCAACTGGCGACTGGTGAAGCCGCAGCGTGGAGCATCGAGTATCGCTTCTAGGCTGGATAAGGCCAGTGGGCGTGGTATAATAGATATGAAGTTGTGAACGATTGTTACGTCCCTAAAACTTCAAATATGAGAACATGAGCAGACCGTGTATGAAATTGAATTCGCTGATGAGGCGCTGGCAGATCTGAAATGGTTTAAGACGTATGAACAAAACGAAATTTTGGATGGGATCGAAGCGAATCTCTATTACGAACCCACAAGTGAAACACGGAATCGTGGTTTGCTACGCCCGAACCAAACCTCAGCATGGAAATTGCGACTTGGTAACTTTCGCGTCTATTACGACGTTGATACAAGTCTAAACATTGTCCTGATTGTGGCCATTGGCCTCAAGGTTGGGAATCTGGTGCTTTTTCGGGGAAGTGCGAGGAATTTATGAAAACTGTTACGATATCTACACACGCTAAAGAGATTAATGAGTTGCTTGAAATGGCGCAGGCGACGGCCTTGCTATTACAAGCAACCGATGGTAGCCAGTTTGTGTTGACACGAGTGACCGATTTGCCAGCATTCTATGTTGGCGATAGCGATGACCTGACAACGGAGACAGCGATTGCACGCGCCAACCAAGAATTGATGAAATTCCTGGACGAGCGTGGCGCACGGGCTCAAAAGACTAAGGGGATTTCATTAGCCGCAGTAAGGCGCCAACTAGATCTGTAATCTACCATTGATCATACAAGCCTCTACTAGTTGAACGGATTGGTGAGAAACCAAACAATAGTGTCTATTTCCGCGGCAAGAAGGCAGGTGGAGCATGATTTGGACATATCATGTTTTTCGTGACAGACATATCGTGTTTTTCGTGACAGACATATCGTGTTTTTCGTGACAACAGTGGTCGCTATTCCATACGCGAAATATATTATGAACATGACGGGACGATCATTACCTATAGCAAAGCACCTGTAACACCGATCGGTTCTTCGATTGAAGATTTGATGCAGCAAATACAGAAGTTTCAGGCTTCATTTGACTTGCCTGTCTTATCGCTGGAAGAAGTAGATGCACAAATCGCCGCGCAACCGGTAAAACCAAAGGCAGAGTCTGGCAAGAATATTCTCCTTCGCCAAATTATCGCTGAACTTGAGCGAGAAGCAGAGACGGACGCTCAAAAACCTACTTTGGCGCAAGAACTCATCTCTGCTACCTGAGGTATTTTGCTTTCGTTCAGGTTCAATCGCATTGTTATTTCTATGACAAAACAAACTCGTCCCACCAAACCCGAAATCATGAGTCCGGCTGGCTATTGGCCGCAACTCCACGCGGCGATCGAAGCCGGGGCAGATGCGGTCTATTTCGGGCTCAAACATTTCACGGCGCGTGCTAAAGTCGGCTTCTCGCTGGATGAATTACCCGACGTGATGCGCACACTCCATCAGCGCGGCGTGAAGGGCTATGTCACGTTCAATACGCTGGTCTTTGACCACGAACTGAGCGAAGCGGCCAAAACGCTGGTGGAAATTGCGAAAGCGGGGGCGGATTCGATCATCGTGCAAGATGTGGGCATTGCCCAATTGGCCCATCAACTTGCGCCCGATTTAGCGATTCACGGCAGCACGCAGATGAGCATTACCAGTGCCGAAGGGATTCAACTGGCGCAACAATTTGGCGTCAGCCGCGTGGTGCTGGCGCGCGAATTGGCCCTAGACGAAATCCGCACGATCCGCAACCAGACGACGTGTGAGCTAGAGATGTTTGTGCATGGCGCGCTCTGTGTCTCCTATTCGGGGCAATGTTTTTCTTCGGAAGCTTGGGGTGGGCGCAGCGCTAATCGTGGACAGTGTGCGCAGGCTTGTCGCTTGCCCTATGAATTGCTCGTGGACGAACAGTTGAAGCCACTGGGCGACGCGCGCTATCTGCTATCGCCGGGCGATCTATATGCGCTCCACCAGGCGCCGGAGATTGTGCAACTTGGCATCTCGGCGCTCAAAATTGAGGGTCGTTACAAAGACGCCAATTACGTGGCGTTGACCACCGCAGCCTATCGTAAAGCCGTCGATGAAGCGTGGGCCAATCTGCCTTTGAGCATCAATCGGCGCGAGGAAATTCAGCTCGAACAAGCGTATTCCAGAGGTTTGGGCGCCCATTTTGTCACGGGCACCAACCATCAGACGGTGGTCGATGGCCGGTCGCCGCGCCACCGGGGCGTGTTGATGGGCCGCGTGGTGCGCGTCTTGACGGATCGGGTGCTGCTGGCGCCTGCGCCGGGCAACGAGATGGCCCCGCTCAAAGCCGGCGATGGTGTTGTCTTTGATGCCGCCGATTGGCGCAGCCCAGAGATCACCGAAGAAGGGGGGCGGATTTATCACGCGACGCCGGTGCGCGGCCAGCAAGTCGAACTCCAGTTTGGCAATGGTGCGGTCAACTTTAGCCGCATTCGGCCCGGCGACCTTGTCTGGCGCACGCATGACCCGGAGTTAGACAAGGCAGCCCGTCCGTTTACCCAAGCGACGACGCCGGTTCATAAGCAATCAGTCCAGATTCGCGTCACTGCGCAGGAAGGTGCGCCCTTGGTGGTGGATTGGGCTCTGGTCGAACAACCTGATGATTGGATCACGGTGCGGTCCAGCGAACCATTGGGCGCCTCGCATAATCGCCCGCTGACCGTAGAATTTTTGCGCGAACAATTGGGGCGGCTGGGCAATACACCCTATGCGCTAAGCGCGATCGACCTGGATTTGCGTGGCCAACCGTTTGCGCCGAGTTCCCTGCTCAACGATTTGCGCCGCCAGGCAGTCGAACAGTTGGTGGCGCGCCAGAGCCAGTCGCAGCCGATGATATTGCACGATCCCGTTGCAACCTTAACAACGGCACTCGCCCAGGCCGTTCCTACGCCCAGTAGCCTGCGCACACGTACGATAGGTCAGCCAGAACCATCCCTGCATTTGCTTGTCCGTACGCCCGAGCAATTAGAAGCCGCCTTGGTATTACAACCGGCAAGTATTACGCTCGATTATCTGGATTTATACGGTTTGCGTCCGGCAGTAGAAAGGGTACAGACCAGTGGCATTACGGCGCGCGTGGCCAGCCCGCGCATTTTGAAGCCGAATGAACAACGGATCGTCAATTTTCTGCAGCGCTTGAACTGTGAGATTGTGGTGCGCTCAAGCGGCTTGCTCTATGCGCTACAAAGTGAAACCACTCTGCCATTGATTGGTGATTTCAGCTTGAATGCAGCGAATGTCTTAACCGCCGACACCTTCCTGCGCCTCGGTTTGACACGGCTTACACCCACCTATGACCTCAACGCCACGCAAGTTGCCGATCTGGCGCAAGCGATTGGCGCTGACAAGGTGGAAGTGGTGGCCTATCAACATTTGCCGGTCTTTCACACCGAACATTGTGTCTTTTGCCGCTTTTTGTCCACAGGCACCAGCTACAAAGATTGTGGTCACCCGTGCGAAAAACATCGTGTGGCGCTGCGCGATGAACGTGGGCGGGCGCACCCGGTGATGGCCGATGTTGGCTGTCGCAATACGGTCTTTGGCGCCGAAGCCCAGGATGCTAGTTCGCATTTGGACAAATGGCAACGGGCTGGCATTCAGCATTTTCGGCTTGAATTTGTCCACGAATCGGCGGCGCAAGTAACGCAAATTGCGCGGGCCTTTGCCGAAACGCTGGCGGGCCGCCGCTCGGCGCATGAATTGACCCGCCAACTGCAACAATTCGCCCCCCAAGGCACCACCGAAGGTAGTTTGTTTGTGCCAGAGACTTATTTGGAATTGCCGTTGTTGCAGTAAGGCGTGAGGAAATATTACACAATCGCGCGATGAACATCGTAGGGGCATGCGGTCGGCGGCGCACTAATATTAATTTGGTCCTTCATGTGCCTTCGCCGGCGACCGCATGCCCCTACGCGATCCACTAGATCACTTCGTATCCTATGCTATTAATGCATCATCTAATGCATCATCGGCGGCGGTAGATTCTCTGGCACGGCGCTGACACTGGTGGCTGGCAGGCGACGGAAGGTGTTGATCGCCAGCACGATGCCAATCACCATGAAGATTGCCGCAAGGAAAAACGCCGCGCCTGGTAGATGAATGGGCGCACGTTCGCTGATAAAGTAACCGAAGACGAAAGTGGCAATTAGTGGGCCGACCACACCGGTCAAGGCATTGATGCTGGTGAGCGCACCCTGCACGGCCCCTTGCTCGTTGGCTTGGACATTTTGTGTCATGATCGATTGCGCGCTAGGCCCGGCGATGCCGCCCAATGCGCCGATCAATGTCACGGCATACATCATCCAACCGGCGTTTGCCAGCCCATAGAGGACAAAAGTGAACGCGCTGATGGTGAGACCCACCAACAACGCTCTGCGCTCCCCGATCTTTGGGACAATCTTGCCAATCAGCAAGCCTTGCACCAAACCCGCCGTCAGACCAACAACTGCCAGCGAGATACCCACTTCGCTGGTGCCCCAGTTAAAGCGATAGCTTGTGTAGAGCACCCAGGTGCTTTGTAGCGAAGTCTGGGCCAGGTTGGTTAGGACGATGGTAGAAGCCAGGGCCAGGGCAATCGGGTATTTGCTAAGCCCAAAGAGCGAACCAATTGGGTTCGCACGCGCCCAACTGAATGAACGCCGATTTTCTGGCTTCAGTGATTCAGGCAGCACGAAGTAGCCATACAACACATTTAACAGGGTGACCCCTGCCACGACCAAAAATGGCACACGCAGCCCCACATTGCCCAGCAAGCCACCCAGCGCTGGCCCGATAATGAACCCCACCCCAAAAGCAACCCCAAGCAGACCAAAGTTCTGGGCGCGCTTCTCCGGCGGACTGATATCCACAATGTACGCGGTGGCCGTCGTGATGTTGGCCGAAGTAATCCCCGAGATAACGCGCCCGACAAATAACCAGCCCAAACTCGGCGCAATAGCCAGAAAGAGATAATCGATCCCTGCGCCCAGCAGGGCAATCAAAATAATCGGGCGGCGACCATATTTATCGGAGAGGCTACCCAAAATCGGTGCAAACAAAAACTGCATCAACGCGTAGACGCCAAGCAGAATGCCATAATCTCTAGACGCAGTCTGGATATCATTGTTAGTGAAACTCTCGATCAGCTTGGGCAATACAGGGATGATTAAGCCGAGGCCGAGAATGTCCAGCAACAGGGTAATGAAGATAAAATTGAGCGAGGGTTCGCGTTTGTTCATCGCTGACTTTCTAGTTGATGGGTGTAAAGTTTAAAAGATTGATTTGCCTGTTAGCATACACGAACTAGCCGCCGAAACGAATTTTTGCCCTATACGGGATAATTATGCCGTGTAGGGCGCATCCTCAGATGCGCTATTTTGCCCGAAGGAACGCATCTGAGGATGCACGCTATCCACGATTTGTGCTAACCATGCCCCCGACTACTCTGCAAGCGCTGGCCGACGCTGACCAATCTTGGTAGCCTGTTCAAAGGCATAGGCTAGTTGCAAGACGCCAAAGTCATCTTGATGACGCCCCACAATCTGCACACCTACGGGTAATCCTTCGGGCGTAAAACCACATGGCACCGAAATCGCCGGTAGCCCGGTGACGGTGATAAAGTAGCACGATTGCATCCAGTCGATATAGGTATCCATCGGCTGCCATTGATCTCTGTAATGTAAGGTTGATTGACCGAAAAAGGTGGCACCTGGCTGATCGGCAAAATCAAAAATTCGTACTCTTCCATAAACTCACGTACGCGATGATAGAGCGCCGTACGTTTGCTTTCGGCACGACTGATCTGTGGGCCAGTCAACTTCGCGCCTTCTTCCACATTCCAGATCACCGTATCTTTGATTTGATCGCGATGCGTTTGCAGTAAATCGCCATAGCTCAATTCAAACGACCAGGCGCGCAACACCTTAAAAACCTCGTCGGCCTCGCGAAAATCGGGTTGACCATCTTCTATCGCGCAACCAATCGCAGCAAAGGCAGAGCGTTGGCCGTTGATCGCAGTGGTCACTTTAGGGTCGACCGGGAAACTGCCCAAATCGCGACTCCAGGCAATACGCACGTTCTTGAAATCGCGGGCCAGTGGTTGGGCAAAAATGGCGCCCGGCTCGCGCAGCGCAATTGGTGACCGAGCGTCCGGCCCGGCAATCGCGCTTAGCATAAGGGCCACATCTTGCACGGTGCGCGCCATTGGGCCTTGCACCGAAAGCGTGGTCCACCCGCTTTGCTTGGGCCAGACGGGCACCCGACCAGGCGAGGTGCGAAAACCGACGACGTTACAAAAGTTAGCAGGATTGCGCAAAGAGCCACCCATGTCGCTGCCATCTGCGATTGGGATCATACCGCAAGCGAGGGCCACCGCCGCGCCACCACTGCTGCCGCCACAGGTTTTGGTCGTGTCATAGGGGTTGAGCGTTGCCCCGAAGATCGGATTAAAGGTCTGCGAACCCGCGCCGAATTCGGGTACGTTGGTCTTGCCAATAGTCAGCGCGCCAGCATTTTTTAACCGTTCGACGATCAGATCATCCTGCGTCGGCACGAAGTCTTTGTGAATGGGTGAGCCATAGGTCGTGCGCATGCCCTTGGTCATCACCAGGTCCTTATGCGCGATGGGGAGCCCATGTAGCGGTCCTACGGTTTTTCCCTGCGCCAGCGCTTCATCGGCAGCAGCCGCTTGTTGCATCGCGCCTTCTGCATCGAGTGTAATGATCGCATTGACTTTGGGATTGACGCGCTCAATCTGCGCCAGGTGCGCGGCCATCACATCGCGTGCGGAGAGTTCTTTGCTGCGGATTTGGCGCGCTAATTCGCTGGCGGTCATAAAGCAGAGTTCAGAAGCAGACATGCGTTCTCCTTTGGTAGGGTTGTTTTGGAAAAAACTTTGCCCTGGTGATGATGGCAACTTTTCCTTGAATGTCCATAAATTTTCCCTTTTATAATCTCCGCGTCGCCGTGAACCAGATGCATAGCACGCGATAAAACGCAGGCTTAAACAGTCGCGAGCGGTGTTTGCCCCGCCCACACACGCTGTAAATTGGCAAAAATAAATTCGCCACGGCGCGGCCACGTGTCATATGTAACACCAGCAGTATGCGGTGTGAAGAGCACATTGTCCAACGTCAATAGTGGATTCGTGGGCTCAGGCGGCTCTTTTTCTAAAACATCGAGTGCCGCTCCCAGAATTCGGCGCGCTTTGAGGGTTTCGGTAAGCGCTGCCTCATCGATCACAGGGCCGCGACAGGTATTGATCAAGAGTGCCGTAGGCTTCATCTGGGCCAGTTGTTGGGTGCTGATAAAGCCGCGCGTTTCAGCGTTCAGCGGCACGTGAATGGTAACGACGTCTGCCTGTTGCAAGAGGGTTTCTAAGGGCACGCGCCGGACGCCTAATTCGGCTTCGAGTGTTGGGTTGGGCGGAAGAATATCGTGATAGAGGACAGTCGCGCCAAAAGCCCGCAACAAGCGCGCCACCCGTTGACCAATTTTGCCCAAGCCGATGATGCCAACGGTTTTGTTCTGAATTGTATAGGTGGTGGCCCCCGAATCGATCAGTGACCACTGGTTATTGCGCACATGGCGGTCTAGCTCGTTCATGCGCCGGTAGAAGCTGAGGAGCATTGCGAGGGTGTGTTCGGCCACATCCAATGCGTTCGCGCCACCGTTGTTGGCAACTGGAATGTCTAATTGTTGGCAGAGGGGCAAATCCATCTTGTCAAAACCCACGCTCACCAGTTGGATCAGCTTCACCCGCGTTGCGGCCCGCAACACCGGTTCCGTGATTTGACCAGGAAAGAGGATCAGGAAATCAGCGTCCTGCACCAAAGGAATTTTCTCAGCATCGGGTAAGTCAATCGGATAGGTAGAGACATCGAAATCTGGGGGCGCATACTGGGTTAGTAACGCGGCAGTTGAGGGTGGTAATGAGGTAAAGAAGAGCACTTTAGGCAT
>JAPLGZ010000841.1 GCA_026389895.1 Chloroflexota bacterium
GAAAACGGGCAAATTAATTTTACGGCGAGTGTGCCGCAAAGTAGTAGTATTGCTGATGAACTGGACGAGCGTGGTTTGACGATTCGTATCTTAGATTCAGCAGGGCGAATCCGCAAAGCGTTTGGCCACTATCGGGCTTTACCCATCCCCATGCAAAGTCTTGCCGTTATTCAGACACACCATCCGCTATTTACCACCCTGCCAGAGCTGCAAGCCCATGAGCCACTGCGCATTTATACGGCGCCCATTGTCGAAGACAAGCACTTCGTGGGCCTTGTTCAAGTTGTCCATAATTTGGGCTCTGTACGCAAAACGTTGCAGCGTCTGTTAGAGGCTCTCTTGATTGGTATACCGCTGATCGCGATTGCTGGCTCCTTTGCTAGTTATTTTCTTGTGGCGCGTGCGCTTGCCCCGATTGATCAGATGACACGCACGGCTCGCCGCATTGTTGGTACTGAAGATTTGGCAGTTGGCACTCACCTTACGTTGCAAGTTACGGATGATGAAGTTGGTCGGCTCGCTATTACGTTAGACGAAATGCTCATGCGGCTTGAACATTCCTTCCAGCGCGAACGCCAATTTGCGACAGATGCGTCGCATGAACTCCGCACACCAGTGACCGCCATGCAAGCGATTTTGAGTGTGATTCGAGCAGAGCGCCGAACCCTCGAAGATTATGAACAGGCACTAGCCGATATTGCTGAAGAAGCTGAGCGTCTGAGCCATCTGGTGGAAGATTTATTAAGCCTGGCCCGCAGCGATACCCATCAGGTCTCCCCCCATCAATCCATTGACTTAGCGACTTTGCTGCTCGACGTGACGGACGCACTTCGTCCGCTGGCCGAAGCGAAAGGACTAGCCCTCATTTGTGTTATGCCGGTCAGCCTGCCCTTTATGGGCGACACAGATACTTTGATTCGCTTATTCATCAACCTGGTGGAGAATGCGGTGAAATATACGGAAAGCGGTAACGTATCTATCACCGCTCAGACCAACCCGGATCTGCTTTTGGTTAAAATTTCTGACACGGGGAGTGGCATTCCAAGCGCAGACCTATCCCATATTTTCAACCGCTTCTATCGTGTGGAGATGGCACGCTCTACGCCTGGTACAGGGTTGGGTTTGGCAATCGCTCAGGATATCGCCCGCGCCCACAGTGGCAGTATTAAGGTAGAAAGTACTGTGGGCCGAGGAACAACTTTTACCGTGTGTTTGCCTGTATCTAGCTAAAATTTGCCTACCTTGCTTGTGCAAAATTCATCTTCGCTTCATCTCCGTTTGTTACGCTCATGGCGTTCGGTGTAAGACCAAAGCACATGGCCAGAGTCTGTGAAGGACCTCAATGCTCAGGATGGTGTCGAGAAATAATCGATACCATCCGATATCTTTCCTCTGGTTATCGGACAGGATTGGCGGTTTCCATTTAGTGCCATTGCTGTTCATGGCTACAATCCTAGCTTGCCTATTCTCTGATTATCTTTATCTGTTTTGTCCTACTAAAAATTCTGCAGGTGCTTTGCTTACTTGATCGATCTTCTCTCTAAACTGTCCAAAGGCAATAAAGAGTGCGGCAAACCAGGTTAATGTTTTATGAATGGCTAGATTGGCAAGCTCCGCGCAATGATGTGATTGGCGACCTGGCTAAATACCTATCAACTGACCTGAACATCCAGTATCTCGATAATACCTTTGATGAATGGCTAGGCTATCTGAAAAGTCGGGCTGCGTCACCGATCAAGCTGATCGCACTTAGATTCGCTTGGTGTGCTTATCTCCGGGCTCTCCTTATACACGAAACCAGTGATCAGGATTTACCAGTCAATTACCTCACATTATCCTGGTGCGTAATACTTTGGGGCATATTAGCCTGGCTGTACCCCCCAGTAGACTCCTGGCAAGCCGCATAAATCAAACGCACAGCCATCTGTTAGCTTAAGAATAGCGCAAAAGATGGCTGTGCTAATTACCTGGTTGAAATAAAAGACTAATGCTATCTTGTATACTTCTACCCCAAGTGATGAAACTCAGAAATTAATCGTGAGCTAGGGTTTTATCCGCCTATATGCTGTTTAATAGAAGGGTGAAGCCTGGTTAAATCATCATTATTACACCCTTACTAAAAAAATTTACCTCTACCGCCCTATGGCCCTCCTTTTTGCCCGCCCTAGCCGATTGAATTTGCCTAAGCAATATGTTATTGTGAATTTCCTTTTGTGTTGGGTAAACACCGAAAATATTTTTCTAAAGGAATGGGTAGTTTCTCTATGAGTTTCATGATGACAGTTCTCCTAGGCGCAATTGCGGGGTTCACAATTTATTTGGGTCTTCCCATTGCACGCCTCAAACAATCTGCTCGCACCTGGCAGGCTTTCTTAAATGCAGTCGCAACAGGCATCCTCGTCTTTTTATTCTGGGATATCATTACCAAGGCCACCGAACCGATTGAATCGGCCTTAATCACAGCCCAGCAGGGAAATGTCACCGTTTTTATCATCCTGCTGAGCCTGTTTGCGGGTGGCTTTGGGATTGGGTTGCTGAGTCTAGCCTATTTCGAGAGTCTCTTCCTGCGCCGTACGGCCAAAGGGGGCCGTTTGCACGAGATAAATCAGGTGCAGTTAGCATTACTCATTGCAGTCGGCATTGGGCTGCACAACTTTTCGGAAGGGCTAGCCATTGGTCAAGCTTCTCGAACCGGGGCTATCAGTTTGGCTACGATTCTTATTATTGGCTTTGGTCTCCATAATGCGACCGAAGGTTTTGGCATTGCCGCTCCTTTAACAAGTGGAAATCGCCCTTCGTGGGCTTTCCTTGGGTTAGTCGGTCTGATTGCCGGTGGTCCCACTTTCCTCGGCACAATATTGGGCTATAGTGTACAATCTGAGTCGGTCTTCGTGCTTTTTCTGGCCATGGCCGCAGGCTCCATCTTTTATGTGGTCGCAGAATTATTGAATGTGGGACGGCGTTTCCAGCTACGGGAGCTTGCTATGTGGGGGATCTTTCTGGGCTTTCTGGCCGGCTATGGAACTGACCTCATTCTCACCTGGGCTGGCGCGTGACCTAACGCCACCGTAACGGTGGAGACTGCTCATGCTAGAACTCTTGATCAAAACTATAATCTTACACTTCCGCATGCGCGCACGTGCAGCGAGATACCTTATCGATGAATAGCTTATACTGGATTCTACAAGCAGTTCAACCTGCTCATACGGCAAAGGAAGCGTAAAGCATGGACAAAACGACGAAAAAAGGGCGTGTCGTTCGCCAAACGCTGGCCGAGGTGAAGGCCAAGCAGACCAAACGCTTGAAAAAAGTCGAGGCTGCCTTGGTTAGCTTTGAAAAACAACAGCAGAAACTCATGAGGTTGGAAGCCGAATTGGCTGTCCTAGCTGACCATTATCTTGCATCCATGCCTGCGCCTTCTAACCGATTCACTGCGGACAAAGGTGAATTAAAGCCAACCTGTGTCATTGTAAATCCCAAAGCTAAAGCACTGGCTGACGGCACAATACGTCTATCAGAGATTGTAGAGGCGTTGCGAGCGGTGGGCATTGTGGCTGAGGTAGGCCTCAAAACTTCGGGCAAAGTGGCACGTAAGCTGGCACGCAAGGCCGTCAAGCGAGGTGATCCACTGGTGATTGTGGCGGCCGGCGATGGCACCCTGGCTGATGTGGCTAGTGAACTGATGGGTAGTCACACCAGCTTGGGCATTCTTCCCATGGGCACCATGAACAATCTCGCCCATGCGCTAGGGGTGCCACTGGATCTCCCTGCGGCCTGTCGCCTGTTGGCTATTGGGGTCACGCGCCACATTGACCTAGGGCGGCTGGTGAGCCCCGAATCCCCCAAAGCCGTCTATTTTTTAGAAACAGCTGGGATTGGCTTAAGCGCGCTGGCGGCGAGCATGGGCCAAGACGTCGAGAAAGGACGCTGGGGCTCGTTATTCAGTACGCTGACCCAGTTCTTCACGTCCACAACCACAAACCTTACCCTGGTCTGTGATGACGCTGCACCGTTCGAGGTGGAGACACATCTGGTCACGCTCTCCAACTCGCCTTTTTTCGGACAACAATTGAGTATTGTGCCGGAGGCCAAAATGGATGATGGCTGGCTTGACCTTGCTCTCTATGCAGGCATGAGCAAACTCGATCTAGAACACTATTTCCTGACCCTGTTCGAGGGCAAACCGGGGGATGAACCGCGCGTGTGCTTGCGGCGCGTGCGCAAGGTTCAGATCACGGCAGACGCGCCGGTGGCGACCAACGCGGGTATGGATATCCTTACCAAACGGCAGACGTGGGCCTTCGAAGTAGTGCCGTGCGCCCTCTCTGTAGTGGTCGGCAATGGTGGGGCCTTGCGGTGGCCATTCGAGGCGGCGCCGATGCCCCTAACGTTAGCCACCCCTCCAGCAATGCTTGAAGCAAGCGCTGGCTAAACAACCATCGGTGGCACAGCGCACGGAATGCTTTTTCTAAAGGCAATCAACACCGTGCCGTTTCTCCAAGCGGAGGGCTTGCTGCCCACTCGCGAAGAGACGAAATTCGCTCAGCGTGTTGTAGTGGAAGCAGGAGCGGCTAGCGCTACACCTAGGAGACGTTTCCCGTCAATCCGCCTACGTATGGCTGCTGCTGCTTTCGATACACAGGGTGTGCGTTATCACGATCGACAGCCGTTCGCGAAATTGCTTTGGGGGCCTTGGTCCCGGCCCTCAATGAAAGCAAATGCCTTATCAATGGCATCACCAACGCGACGGCGCTGCTGTTGGCGCGGGCCTTCAGCTATGCCTTTGTGATCATCGGGGCGTTGTGGTGGGCTTAGCGTTTCCCTTTGAACCGGCCCAGACCGCCATCACCACGCTCACGGTCGGCCTGCGGACGGGCCCACAAGGCCAGACAAAACGACGGCAGGCCAAAGCCGAGCCGTTGATGCGTGTGTTGGTGCGGTTTGTCCTGCCGGTCGCCATTTGGAGCATGATCGTCGGCGTCGCCGTCTATACTTATGTCTATTTTCGCACCAGCCAAGTCTTGACAAGTGAGACAGTGCCCGCTGAAGTAATTACAACTTTTGAGCAAGAAACGGGTTTAACTTATCAAGCGAGTCAAACCTTTGGGTTAACGGCCGCCCGCATTCAGGCCCAGACGGCGCGGTCGGTCTTTCTTTCGTTCAGTGCCCTGTTGCTGATCTTATTTTGGAGCCGCCAGTCGCGTGGCTGGCCATCTGGCGTCCGGTTAGTCCGGATCCCGCCCTACTTGGCTGGCGCTGGGTCTGATGGTCTTGTTTGTGAGCGGCTTATATACGCCTGCGGTTTCCAACTATTTAGGCGTTATTCCGCCGCAAGGGCCTTTTGTCTGGCGGGATATTGGGCTCGGGCGCATGCTGTGGGCCGGGGCTTATGGTTATTCTGGCGCCACCGCTGGCTGGATCGTCTCCTCACCCTGTGACGGTCAACAGCCCCGCGAAGCGGAACACGCCTACGGGGCATTTGCCCACGAGATAACCATAAAGAAGCATTCCACAGGAAGCTATCTAAGCACCCATGACCCGCATCACTGCTACCCGGCCGGCTTGGCAAAAAAGTCGGTCATCGGCAGCGAGCAATCACACTGGGCTTTACCCAACAAAGGCAACTGCCACGACACTTCGATGGTGCGCAAAAGCGAATAATGATCATAGGGGACATGCGATACAAAGCCGGGTTGAACCAGCGGCGAAATCACCAATGTTACAATTTTGCCGCCTATGGCATGGGTGCAACAGCCTGTTTTGCCATCGCCTTCGTCATAGGTGATAAACAATACGCCATTGTCTTTCCAGAATAGATGAAGGGATTATGTTTCTGACGATATAACGGTCCCGCGTCGCCGACAAAGCAGGGCTTTGGCATTCCCTCCATGTAGGCTTTCCAACTACGGCCAGCAGTTTCTAGCTGAGTAACAATATTGTCTCTAGCAATGAAACAGTCAGTGCAATCACGCATAACGCCAAAGGTGTCACCACCGGTGAGTGCCAGATAGTTGGGGAGGCTGGGTTTCGTGGTGGCATAAAAGTTATCTGTGCTGGCATATTGACGGGCCAACTGATTGAGATAGGGTACCTTGTCCTTGTTCACAAGCTCTGATGCTGATTTATTCTCTAATATGATGATAAAGATATGGCTAAAAACCGGCAATTTTACTGCGACTGTTGTGTTAGTTTCTCTGGATGGTGAAGGCACCATAACCACAGTGGTGGGAACAAACCGTTTGTAGGCTATAAAGCCTACAAAGGCCAACGCAACAATGAGGATCATTGAAATCACAAACCCACTCCGACGAAACATGTAACTTGCTCCTGAGCATGCGTGACTAGCGCGCACTATAACAATCGATGAGACCCGCGTAAGGCTATTTACCTATGTACATTACGGTAACATTCCGATGTGAAGACGTAGTGAAGCCAGGATGAAGTAGAAATGAAATTGACATCATCTGCTTAACTACGCTATCGCTAGCCATAAAGAACTGTAACGGCCAGATTTTTCAAATGACAGTCTGCAGATCACTTTGCACTATATCAGCATTTCCCAATCAACTAGGGGGAAACGGGCGTGCCATTTTATTGCTGTTAATTCGTCCGCAAATCGGATTGAGTCCGTCCTTCAACCCAATCGAAAACAAAGAATGCTCCGTATAACCATAAGCCACCAATCGTCAGCGAAGCGAGCACATCGCTGGGATAGTGGACGCCCAAATAGACGCGACTGACTGCCACCGCCAGCACCCAAACTCCCGCCAGTAGCGCCCAGCCATAGTGACGTTGTCGCCATAGTAAAACGGCCAGCAAACCGTATAAGCTAATCGCTGCCACCGCGTGACCACTGGGAAAGCTATAATCGGTTTCAAGCACAAGCGGTGGAAAGAGGAGCGGGCGTGAACGCGCAAAGACGAGTTTCAGCAGCGCGTTGATCCACACCGCGCTGCCAAATGTGGTGACCAGTAGGATGGCCTGGTGCGGTTGCCGTCGCCAATAAAACCAGAAGGCTAA
>JAPLGZ010000014.1 GCA_026389895.1 Chloroflexota bacterium
CATCAAGGCGCGATTGCGATGGCGCAAACGGCGCAGACGGAAGCTGATCATGCAGAAGTTAAAACAATGGCGGCCGCTATTATTGCCGCCCAAGCCACGGAAATTAAACAAATGCAGGCTTGGCGCACGGCCTGGTTTCCCAATGCACCGGCTAGCAAGGGCTTGGATATGGGCATGGGTGCCATGCAGATCGCCAATGATTCGAGTAAGCCGTTTGATCTGCGCTTTATCGAGGCAATGATCCCACACCATCAGAGCGCCATTGACATGGCAAATCTGGCGCTGACAAAAACTGAGCATGCTGAGATCAAAACGTTGGCGGCCAATATTATCCAAGCGCAAACCGCCGAGATCACTCAGATGCAAGCCTGGAAAGCTGCTTGGTTTAAGCCAAACCAATGACCAATCAGCTGTCGCCGTCTGCAAAGATTTCTACTGTGCTTAATTTGCCTTCCCTCCAATAGCTAAACATCGCCAAAGTACGCAAGATCGGCTTGATGCTGATCTGCGTACTTTGACGCGTGGTAATAGTACTTTTATACTATTACTCTGTACCAAATAACTTGTAAAATTAAATAGATAGAAAGCTTGTTAATTATTTTGTATATAACCTGCTATCTTAGTGGGCTGTAGGCAAGTGGGTGGGGATTATGTGCCGTATAGATAAATAAAAGTTGGCCAAATCGGTGTGTCAAAAAGTGGTAGTTGGACCGCTTTACTCTCTACTGCCTATGGCATTGTTAATGCAATGTCTGAATAATTTTTATGAGCACCTCTATAAGAATTGCATTGTGTCAAGACACTGATTTTTTGCCGCTTCTATGGCTAGGCAACCCTTCTACGTCTGCTTGAGCCATCTCTATCATTCGCACCGGCTCTCTAAAACCGCACGCAAGCCAATACTGTTGATCCAAAGCTAGGACACTAGGCTAAGCTAGCTTTGGCGTCGTGACCTTTTTGAATAGAGCATCTACGCTTAATTGAACTAACCGCTGTCAGGGCAATATGCCGTGTAAATTATGGGATGAGCGCCTATCCCTGTGGTTACCAATGACGGAAATGATGGGAGAAATGTAATGACCCCGCAAGTAATCCGTGTTCTGCTCATGGCACAGCATCCCCACAATCAGCTCTTTATTCAGAATCTTCTGACGGAAGAGGATGCCGAAGATGAATTCGAGCTTACGGTCGCGCCGCTTCATCCAGCCGCACTAGACTGGGTAACGGACGGTGGGGCTGAATTTGACCTGCTCTTACTCGACTTTTCAGGTTACCCGGATCTGGCAATCGCCAGCCGCATTCGTCAATCCTGGCAGGACATTCCCCTCGTCGTGATTAGCGATCAAGCCGATAAAGTCGTGAGCGCCGCCATATTGCAGCTGGGGGCTCAGGACCATTTAGTCAGAGCGCACCTCAATGCTTATTGGTTGCGGCACGCGTTACAGCACGCCATGGCCCGCCTGCAAGTTGCGACTAAAACGCGCTTTCTTGCTTCAATTTTGCAGAATATCCATGATTCGGTCATCGTCACCGATCTGGACGGGATTATCCGCTATTGGAACGCCGGGGCCACCGAAATGTTCGGTTATAGAGCGGATGAGATGTTTGGGCAGAGACTGAATCGCCTCTACCTGGACTCTGGTGAGGGCGAACAACGGCTGAGCACTATCTTCAAAACGATTCGCCAAGAACGGCCGCTTGTCATTTCTGAATGGGAAGGCCGCCGTAAAACCGGCGCCTCGATTTGGGTGCACATTCACACGGCCTTATTATATGATGCCAGTGGTAAAGCCATCGGATTTCTGGGGATCTCCAAAGATATCACGGCAGAGCGCCAAAAGCGCCAACATCGCGAAATGCTCTTAACGCGCGAGCAAGCCGCGCGGCAGCATTTCCTGGAGTTGGTGGACTCGATTGAGGGCATCGTCTGGGAGGCGGAGGCCGATCCTTTCCGCTGTATTTTTATCAGCCGCCAGGTGGAACGTGTGCTCGGCTATTCGCCTGCGCAGTGGCTGAGCGCAGCGAATTTCTGGAATGACCATATTCACCCCGCTGATCGCGCCTGGGTGATTGATTTTAGTCTGCGTGCGGTTGCCAAGCAGAAAAATTACCAGTATGAATATCGGATGATCGCGGCTGATGGCCGCGTGCTTTGGCTCAAGGATATGATCACAGTCGTGGTCGAAAACAATCAGGTCGTTAAATTGCGCGGCGTGATGTTTGATATAACTGAGCGCAAACAAGCCGATGAACAGTTGCAACGGTATACGCATACCCTTGAAGCCCTCAATCAGATCCATCTATCTTTGGCCGCCGAACTTGATCTAGAAAAGCTTGTGCAACTGGTCACCGATGTCGCCACCGACCTAAGTGGCGCCCAGTTCGGCGCCTTCTTCTATAACGAGCAAAGTCCTGCTGGGGAGACCTACGCGCTCTATACGATCTCCGGTGTGCCGCGTGAGCTGTTTTTGCACTTTCCAATGCCCCGCAATACAGCTGTATTCGGCCCTACCTTTCGTGGTGAAGGGATCATCCGTAGTGCGGATATCACACAAGACCTGCGTTATGGTCACAACCTCCCCTTCGCAGGTCTGCCAGCTGGCCATTTGCCTGTATGTAGCTATTTGGCCGTGCCCGTGGTCACACAACAAGGAGAGGTGCTGGGTGGTCTCTTTTTCGGCCATAGTGAACCAGGCGTCTTTACCAAAGAAGCAGAAAAGCTCGTGGGTGGGATTGCGGCACAGGCGGCCGTTGGCATTCAAAATGCGCATTTCTATACCCAAATTAAGGAAAGAGAAGAACGTTTCCGCCAGTTGATCGAAGATGCCGCCGATGGCATCGTGGTTGGTGACCGCTCGGGTATTTGCCGAGAAGTTAATACAGCGCTCTGTCGTTTGCTGGGCTACACGCGCGAGGAACTGATTGGCCGGCAACTAACCGACCTTGTGCCGCCAGCGGATATTGCTCAGATTGCCGCTGCCCAGGCCCACCTACAACGTGGTCAGGTATATGTCGCTGAATGGACGTTTGTCTGTCGAACTGGCGATTTGATCGTGGTTGAGAGCAGCGTCAAAATGCTCTCTGATGAAACCTGGCAGGCGATTGTGCGCGACATCACCCAGCGCCGGCGGATCGAAGAGCGGATGCGGCAACAAGATCGCCTGGCCGTCGTCGGACAACTGGCCGCAGGCATCGCGCATGACTTCAACAATATTTTATCAGTGATCATTCTCTATACGCAGCTGTTACGTAACTCTCCAGGTCTAGGGGAAGAGCCCCAGCAACGCTTACAGACGATCTGTGAACAAGCCCAGCGAGCGGCCCACCTGACTGCCCAAATTCTGGACTTTAGTCGCCAATCGGTGCTGGAACGCCAGCCGGTGGAACTAAAATCCTTTCTCAGCGAGCTGGTCGCTTTGCTTACGCGAACGCTGCCAGCCCACCTGCATCTTCAACTCAATTGTGAAGATAAGCAACTGCTGATCAAAGCTGATGTCACCCGTTTGCAACAAGTGTTCATGAATTTGGCCGTCAATGCCCGCGATGCAATGCCCAATGGTGGAACCTTATCGATTCAGGTATCAACGCTGAATTATGAAGCCAATCAGCGCCCCCCTATGCCCGATCTGACCCCTGGGCAATGGATTCGCATTGTCATTTCCGATACCGGCGAGGGTATCCGACCCGACGATCTATCGCATATCTTCGAGCCCTTCTTCAGTACAAAAGCTCGGGATAAGGGGACGGGCCTGGGGTTGGCCCAGGTCTATGGCATTATTAAACAGCATGACGGCTTTATTGATATCGCCAGTCAACTTGGCCAAGGGGCCTCTTTTACACTTTACTTGCCTGCCCTGCTCACACCGGGTGCTAACCTTTTACCTCTACAAGCCGAGACCACTGTACTCGGCCAAGGCGAGATTATTCTCGTCGTTGAAGATGATCCGTCGATGCGAGAAGTCATGTCGGACATCTTGCACATGCTAAATTATCAGGTCTTAATGGCAAACAATGGTCAGGACGCCTTGAAGCTCTTTGAGAAACACATGAGCACCATCGCGCTTGTTTTAAGCGATCTGGTCATGCCATTGATGGATGGGCG
>JAPLGZ010000457.1 GCA_026389895.1 Chloroflexota bacterium
AAATACCCTTGATGACGCAAAGGCTTGCAAATGACCGTGGATTTACTTTGGCGTAATGTACCTTGTGACTTCGAATTGCCGGACAATGAGGTTCAGGTCTGGCGGGCAATGCTGGATCGGCCCTTGTCACGCGTACAAATCTTGCATCAGACACTCAGCGAAGACGAGCAGCAGAGAGCCGCACGCTTTTATTTTGACCATGATCGCCAACACTATATTGTTGCACGTGGGTTGCTCAGGGCTTTGCTTGGCCATTATTTGAAGGTGGAACCCGCACAACTGCGCTTTACCTATAATGCCTACGGTAAACCCAGGCTGGTTGGCCAGCCTGATCAGCCGTCGTTATCCTTTAATTTGTCGCATTCAGGCGGATTTGTCCTCTATGCATTTGCGCGTAATCGTACGGTTGGCATTGACGTGGAGCAGATGCGCACTAACCTTGACTATGAACAGATGGCTGAACATGTGTTTTCCCCTTATGAAAGACAAGAATTTTGCCGGTTAGCGGCAGAGCAAAAACCGGACGGATTTTTTAATGCTTGGACGCGCAAAGAGGCCTACATCAAAGCCCGCGGCCTGGGCCTCGCTCTGCCGTTGGATCAATTTGATGTCTCCCTACACCCTGATCAGCCTGCTCGTTTGTTAAAGACCCACAGCGAGCCTCTCGCCGCCGAGCAGTGGTCTTTGTGCGCCTTGACAATGGGGTCAGGCTATAAGGCCGCTCTGGTTGTGGAAGGACACGCCTGGCAACTTCGTTGCTGGCAGTGGCCAGACGAACTGTCGCTCGGCATTTAATCTGGAAATGTTCCCCTGTACACCTGCTCCGAAAATCTATTTGCAGTGCAGGCGGCGAGAGATCACTACTGTGGACCTTCCATTTTTCTCTGCGCATGCACCGTATATTCAGTCTCCTCCAATCGTCCTTGCGAAATTTTTATATAAATTTGGTGTTTCTATACGTGAATATACTTATAAATATGTCGAAAGCTTGAAAATTTTATCTCTCAGGACTTTCGTGGCATACTCCTGGCATACAAGAATCTACTCACCAAACCAAATAAACACCTGTTGCCACCTTTTGTATAGCCTGTGACGCTTCTCTATCTAACCCTCGCCTATATGCTTGGCCTGCTCTTCGGGCGTATTGGCTGGGAGGCCGGCTGGATTGGTTGTAATTTCCCTGATTGGCTTTGGTGGCTACCGCTGCTGCTCCTGCCTGTTACACCTTTGCTGAATTGGTTCTCGCTCCGATCGCGCCAGGATGTCGCGCTGCGGTGGCCAGCCTGGGCTGGTTTTGAACCTCCACGCTCACCATTAAGCCCCGCGCTCGGGCTGGCGCTGTTCCTCTGTAGCCTAACGGGTCTGTTGCGATACGGCAGCCACCCTTTGCAACCCTGTTGGACACCCGCTGACTTGGCTTATTATAACCTTGCGGCTGAACGCTCCTTTGATAAAAGTGCGCCTGAGGTTACCGTGACCGGCTATGTTAGCAGTTATCCCTTGCTGGCTGATACCAAACAACAAATGTATGTGACCGTGGCGCAACTGATCGATCATAAGGGTGCGCATGCTGTCCAGGGGGTGCTGCGTCTGACCACGAATATTCGCCAAATTTATGTTTATGGGCAGCCAGTGCGGCTGCGCGGTCGCTTGGTGACGCCGCCTGATTTCGCCGATTTCTCTTATCGAGAATACCTGGCCCGCAAAGATGTGCATAGCCTCTTTTACAGCACCAAACGTGAGCCCTTAAATGGCCCGAATGGTGGCCATTGGTGGCAGCGCTCTCTGTACCAGGTGCGGGCGCGTGGGGAAGCCTTTATCAACCGTTCGTTGCCTGAACCGTATGCCGGGCTCGCCAATGGTATTCTTCTCGGCATTGGCGCGGGGATTGATGAGCAACTGAATGACAAGTTCAACTTGACCGGTACAAGCCACGTGTTGGTGATTTCGGGGGCGAATGTAGCCCTGATTGCCGCGGTGCTCATGGGCATTAGCCAGCGCGCTTTGGGGCGTAGCCGTGCGCTCTGGCCAACCTTGATTGGGATTGTTAGTTTTGCCCTGTTGGTTGGCGGTGATCCATCGGTATTACGCGCGGCGTGGATGGGTGGGCTCTATGTGATTGCGACGACGATTAATCGTCGCAGTACCGCGTTGGTTAGCTTGGCGGTGGCCTGCTGGATGATGACGTTGGTCAACCCACTGACTTTGTGGGACGTGGGTTTTCAATTGAGCAGCGGTGCCACTGCCAGCTTGATCCTCTTTACACCGGGCCTCACGGCCTGGTTTAGCAAACTTGGCGCTGGGTTACCGAGCGAAGTGGTGGTTGGTTCGGTAGAATTGACTGGAACGGGCATCGCCAGCACCACGAAGCAGCTACTCTGGGGATTAATCGAGGATGGGTTGCTGGTTACGATGGCTGCCAATGTGCTCACATTACCCTTGGTTGTCTATTACTTTGCACGCTTGAGTCTAGTCGCCTTGCTCACCAATTTTTTGATCTTGCCGGTGCAACCTCTGATCATGTTGGGTGGCAGCGCCGCAGTGGCGATTGGTGTGATTGGCCTCACGGGCCTTGCCCAACTTCTGCTTTGGGTACCTTGGCTGGGCCTGGTTTGGACGGTTGGCATTGTTCAATGGACTGCAACGCTCCCGCTGGCGAGCCTGGACGTAGCCGGTTATGGCAGCAGCGCTTTGGTGTTGACTTTTCTTGGCATTTTTATGGTGCATTGGCGTGTTGCACTGCACAACTGGGGCAGGCACTGGTTTGGTGAAGCGTTGCGTAAGCGGCTTAGTCAGTGGCCGAGCTATCTGGTCGGGCCGATCACCGTGGGTGGCTTAACGGTGGTGGCACTTTTGATCTGGGCCCTGGCGCTTTCTCAACCAGATGGACGCTTGCATGTTTACTTTTTAGATATTGGCCAGGGGGATGGCATCTTGATCCAGACGCCATCGGGCCGTCAGGTTTTGATCGATGGGGGCGCGAGTCCGCAGCAACTTTTTAGTCAATTGGGCGCTGTGATGCCTTTCTGGCAGCGCACGATTGACATCGCCGCGCTGACCAATCCCGACAAAGATCATATGGACGCGCAGGCGCAGACGCCTAACCGCTTTCGTGTCACAACGGGGCTCTCCACCGTTGCTGGTCGGGCCAATCATGATTCAGATAGCTGGTATAACAATATTGTGGCGAACGGTGGTGAAGTACAGTTATATCATGAAGGCGGTTGGTTTGATCTTGGGGATGGCGTCGCGCTGTGGGTGCTCTGGCCGCCTGTTGAGCCTGTCCGTGAAGGGAAAGGCAAACAAGAACAGGCCATCGATAACGAGAACTCATTGGTCATGAAACTGGTCTACGGTGATTTCAGCGTTTTGTTGACCGGTGACGCTGGCCTGCCTTCGGAGCTTGCGTTATTGGCGGCTGGTGAACCGGTGGCGGCCACCGTGTTGAAGGTAGGCCATCATGGCAGTCGAGGGAGCACCAGCCACACATTTGTCCAGGCCGTTAACCCTCTGGTGGCGGTGATCCAATGCGGCTTAAACAATCAATATGGTCACCCCACCCAAGAAGTGCTGGATCGACTGGCTGGTCGCCTGATCTTGCGCAACGATCTACAAGGGCGGATTCACATCTATAGCGATGGTCGGCAAATGTGGCTGACCACTGAAAAAAGTGCCCCCGCGTTCAATTCTTAACCCACTGTTTTTTCTCTTATCTTAGATCTTACCCTAGCCTATCAATCTGCTTTTCTTGGTGGCTGAACTAGTTCAAGCACCGACGGGTGATCGCGTTCAGCTGCCAAATGAAGGCTTCTCTGTGTAACCGCTTCTGCCTGCTTCACATACGCTAGTAACCTGCTGCTCACTCAAAAAGGATATACCTTGGCTTGTAACCCATGCTAGTATCTTTGCCCATTGTCCCTCGCCCACATTGACTTATGCTGAGAGGAAGACAATTTGTCTATAGTACCGGGGTCGATTACCTATAGCGGTTGGCCATGGTTAAGCAACCAAAATCGTAGCTATGCTGAACTGACTTTTACAGGAGATATAATGATGGAAAAGCAAATACCTATTGATCCAGGTGCAGTCAATGAGAATCAGCATGGTAGCACCCATGAAGTAACGTCAGACATCATCTATCAACGGCTTGCCATTGTCAATGTGCTTTATTATGGGTTGCCTGATGCCGGTGACCGCCAGTGGGTGCTGATTGACGCGGGACTCTTTGGCGCTACTACGTTAATCGTCGACGCCGCCGAGCACCGTTTTGGTAAGGCTGCGCGCCCGGCCGCCATTGTCTTAACACACGGTCACTTCGACCATGTCGGTGCACTTAAAAATCTCGCCGAGCGCTGGGACGCGCCGATCTACGCCCATGAATTAGAATTGCCCTATCTCGATGGACGCTCCGCCTATCCGCCACCCGATCCTACCGTGGGCGGCGGATTGATGTCCACCTTGTCGCGTTTCTACCCGCGCGGCCCCATCGACGTTAGCCATTGGCTGCATCCCTTGCCAGCCAATGGTGACGTGCCAGAGATGCCTGGCTGGCAGTGGATTCATACGCCCGGTCATGCGCCTGGCCATGTTTCACTCTGGCGGGCGGCGGATCGGACATTAATTGCAGGAGATGCCTTTATCACAACCAAGCAGGAGTCTGCTTTTGCTGTAGCGATGCAACGCCCAGAGATCCACGGCCCGCCCATGTACTACACACCGGATTGGCAACAGGCACACCAGTCGGTGCTACGTTTAGCCGCGCTAGAGCCAGAACTTGTCGTAACCGGACACGGCCCAGCCATGCAGGGATCGGAGATGCGTTCGGCTTTGCACACTTTGGCACGCGACTTTGAGCAAATAGCCGTACCGGATCAGGGGCGTTATGTCAATGCGCCAGCTCAGGCCGATGCAAGTGGGGTTACTTATGTGCC
>JAPLGZ010000378.1 GCA_026389895.1 Chloroflexota bacterium
GTGTGGTTCATCACAAAGTCAATTACTACGCGAATATTGCGTTTATGGGCCTCAACGAGCAGGTGTTTAAAATCGTCTAACGTGCCATATTCGGGGTTGACCTGATAATAATCAGTCACGTCATAGCCGTGGTAGGAGGGCGAAGGGTGAATTGGCATCAACCACAATGCGTTGATCCCGAGATCGGTCGTCGTGTTAGGGTTGCCATCATTGAGGTAATCCAGTTTCTGCGTCAGCCCGTTGAGATCACCAATGCCGTCGCCGTTGCTGTCATAGAAACTACGGACAAAAACTTCATAGAAAGTGGCTTCATTCCACCACGCCATAGGCTTGGTGGCGGTTGGGATAGCGGTTGGTTCCGGGAGCGCTGGCGTTACGCGGGGTGTTGGTGGTGCGGGGGTTGGGGACAGCCCACAGCCATAGATCAATAAGGCACTGAACAAGGCAAAGGCTATAGCAAGCACACGATAGCATCCACGCATCAGTTTTCCTCTCGTCCGTGTTTCACAGCAACTATCATCAGCCTAGATGAAAATCTGGCAACGCCAAACATCAGCGCTTTAATCAACGCAAAATTCTCGTTAATTCCTAGTTTCTGGCTGGCAACAGGCACAAAACGCCCTCTTAAACTGGCGTTTGCAGGCATCTGCGCATACAATCCGAGTCACAGATCAGCAGCACAATTGGGGTCAGATAATTTATGGATCGCGTTTCAGAGAGCCGTGTCAGATAATTTATGGATCGCGTTTCAGAGAGCCGTGAGCGAAATTGGGCCAGCAGGTAAAGGCCAGCTTGTGGGAGGGCCACGGCGCTAAGTTTTTAATGGGGTTATTGTAGCATTATGATTGCTTTCACAAAAGTAAGTAAACTCCTTTCCATGCAAGCGGCCGTGGCCGCTTACGTTCAAGACGGCATGTCGATTGCGCTGGAAGGCTTTACGTCTTTCATCTGCTTCGCGGCTGGCCACGAGATCATCCGCCAGCGGCGGCGCAATCTCACCTTAATGCGCATGACGCCCGACTTGCTCTATGACCAGATGATCGCTGCCGGCGTGGCCAGCAAACTTATTTTCAGTTATCTGGGCAATCCAGGCGTCGGCTCGCTCTATTGCATCCGACGCGCCGTGGAAAAAGGTATTCCGCGACCACTGGAACTCGAAGAATATTCGCATTATGGCATGGTGGCACGTTATGCAGCCGGGGCCGCGCGTTTGCCGTTCTACCCACTGCGCAGCTATCTCGGCTCCGATTTACCCCATGTCAATCCCCAGATCAAAATTATTGACGATCCCTACGGCACAGGCAAAATTGCCGTGGTGCCGCCGCTCAACCCCGACCTTGCGATCCTGCATGCGCAGCGCGCCGACGCCCAGGGCAACACCCAGCTATGGGGGCTGCTTGGGATGCAAAAAGAGGTGGCCTTTGCCGCCAAACGGGTGATCGTTGTCGTCGAAGAAATTGTTGACGAAGCGGTGATCCGCGCCGACCCGAATCGCACCTTGATTCCGGGTTTGATCGTCGACGCCGTGGTCCACGAACCCTATGGCGCGCACCCATCCTATGTGCAGGGTTATTATGATCGTGACAATGCAGCCTACCTGGCCTGGGACAAACTTTCGCAGGAGCAGGCTAACACCGAAGCCTGGCTGGACGAATGGGTCTACAGCGTCGCCAACCATACGGAATATCTGGAAAAACTAGGCCAGGCGCGCCTCGTTCAATTGAAACCCGAGCCCTATCTGGCCCCTGCGGTTGACTATGGGAGATACCGATGAGTGAATTAGCCTACAGCGCCTCGGAAATGATGATTGTCATCGCGGCGCGCAAACTCAAGGGGGCGCGCACGGTTTTCGTCGGCGTCGGGCTGCCGAACATTGCCTGCAACTTGGCGCGCTATACGGTGGCCCCTGAACTGGAATTGATCTATGAATCGGGCGTCTATGGGGCGCGTCCCGAACGGTTACCGCTATCGATTGGCGATCCGACCTTGGTGAGCGGCGCGCTCTCGGTGATCTCCATGGCTGATCTATTTGGCCTCTATCTGCAGCGCGGGTTGGTGGAAGTCGCGCTGCTCGGCGGTGCGCAGATCGATCAGTATGGCAACTTGAACAGCACGGTAATCGGCGACTATCAGGCCCCCAAAACACGCCTCCCGGGCAGCGGCGGTGCCTGTGAAATTGCGATCAATGCGCAGCGTACATTTATGATCATGCGGCTGAAAAAGCGGGCCTTTGTAGAAAAGTTAGATTTTCTCACCAGCCCTGGTCACTTGACCGGCGGCAACAGCCGAACACAGTTGGGGATCCCAGGCGGCGGCCCCGAATTGGTGATCACCGACAAGGCTATTTTCAATTTTGCCAATCCAGAACGCCAGATGCAACTGGTGGAGCTTTATCCTGGGGTGAGCGAGGAACAGGTGCAAGCCGAAATTGGTTGGCCCATTCGCCACGCGGCAACTCTTTCGGTCACGCCGGCGCCATCGGTGGAAGAGTTACGGATGATTCGCGAAGAGTTGGATCCGCAGGCATTATACCGGTAAGCAACCGTAAATAGAGCAGCGTCTTATACAATATTCCAAACTCAGGTTATGAGTAGAAGTAGGGTTGATATGCCTCAAACCGTCATTATCGACGCAATCCGCACGCCGGTTGGTAAATTTGCCGGCGCACTTAGTTCAATGCGCGCAGACGATCTCGCAGCGCATGTGTTGCAGGCGTTGCAAAAACGCACGAACATTGACCCCGCACTCATTGAAGAAGTCTTCCTCGGCTGTACGAATCAGGCGGGCGAAGATAACCGCAATGTAGCGCGCATGGCCTTATTATTGGCCGGTTTTCCGCAAACGATTGGCGGCGTCACAGTAAACCGACTCTGTGCTTCCGGTCTAGACGCCATCATTCAAGCAGATCGGGCGATCCGGGCCGGGGAGGGAGATGTTTATATGGCGGGCGGGGTGGAGAACATGTCGCGCGCGCCCTATGCGCTCAGCAAAGCGAACACACCGTTTGATCGGGAAGCCAAGTTATATGACACAAGCATTGGCTGGCGTTTCCCAAACCCCAAAATGGAGGCGCTTTTCCCCCTAGAAGCGATGGGTGAAACGGCAGAAAATATCTTTGAGCAAACCCAGATCACGCGCGAGCGTCAGGATGCCTTTGCACTTGAGAGCCAGCGACGGGCGGTTGCGGCGATCAACGCGGGCAAATTTCAGGATGAAATTACGCCGGTCACGCTCCCGCAACGCAAAGGTGAAGCAATTGTCGTGGCAACGGACGAACATCCCCAGATGAAATTCCTCCAAGATCAATATACGTTAACCACCAGCCTGGAAGCGTTGGCCAAGTTACGGCCTGCCTTTCGTAAGGGTGGCGCCGTGACCGCAGGCAATTCCTCGGGCGTCAATGATGGAGCCGCCGCACTGTTGTTGATGGCAGAAGCAAAGGCCGAGACGTTAGGCTTAAAACCACTGGTGCGCATCATCGCTTCGGCGTCGGCAGGGGTGGACCCACGCACTATGGGCTTGGGGCCAATCCCAGCGGTGCGTAAGGCATTGCAGCGCGCGAATCTGACCGTGAACGATTTAGATTTGATTGAACTTAACGAAGCCTTTGCCGTGCAAGCGTTGGCCGTCATGGATGAACTGGCGCTGCCAGCCGACCGCACCAATGTCAACGGTGGCGCCATTGCCTTGGGCCACCCGTTAGGTTGTTCGGGTGCTCGCCTGATGACAACCTTGGTGCACGAAATGAAACGTCGGCAACACGCTGGCAGCGCCACCTCGCCCTATGGCATGGTGACGCTTTGTGTGGGCGTTGGCCAAGGCGTGGCGACAATTGTGGAATGGGTGGGTGGCAATGGGTAACGATGAATAGGCAACCTACAGGTATACCCATGCCAGTATGAAAAGGCGCGTGTTGGCATCGAGCAAAAGCCCGATTCTCAACGTGATTTCAGGATAAACCTCGATCACTGATTAAACCTCCTCACCCTCGATATTGGCGTTTGGCAGATCGCCTTCCCAAGAATATACTAACAATAAACTGTGGTCTCCTGTCTCCAGGCGATGCTGACGGCTGGGTCAGTGAAGGCTACACACCAATCCACCGCCTATAAGGCGCAGGAGATATAGCCACCGACCAGCCTGCGCCCGCCACAAAAGGAGATGCAGATGCAAGCTCGATCCATCGATCAGGCATGGCTGGCCAGTTGGGTGGGCAAGACGCCCCGCCGGACAATCTTCAGGTTGACGACCGTGCTTGCCGCGTTCGGCATGCTCCTCATTATAACGCGCACGGTGCAGGCCCAGTTGATCACCACAACTGGCCAAGAACCGCGTCCGATCGAAGTGGCAACGCTCGAATTTGCCGGCAATGTGGAAAACTTTCTCCTCGACAAAGGCAACAATCGGCTCTATGTAACAGATGACAGTGGTCTGCTCTCGGTGCTGAACGCCACTGATTACAGCCTGATTACAACCTTGCCTTTTGCCGGCGAACTGACGCTCGACCCACTTTACCCACGGCTCTATGTCGCCCCTGGCTATCGCACCTTTGCCGACCAAGAACAGCCTACGATCCAGGTCATTGATACCGCCAGCCTCACTGTCACCGCCACGATTACCAACGCCACCCATCTCTCGCTTGACCCAGGCCATCAGCGCATCTTTGTCGGCAACAAACCGCTGGTCAATGCACCTCCCACCGCACCTGTCGGTGAGATCCGAGTGTTGGCGGCGGATACGCTGCAAACCGTTATCGCCAAGCCGCTCGATGGCATTCCGGTCTATAATCCGTTACGCGACGAACTGTTAATTATCGCCAACAGCCTGTGGCGCGCCGACCCAAAGACCCTGACCATTCGCCAGGATCTCTTGCCAGAAATCACAGCCCAAACGTGTAAAGATTGCCTGGGCGCGCAGCGCGTGCGGGGTGCGACGGTGCTGGCACAGCAGAATCTGCTGGTGCTCGACATTGATGTCGTACAGTCTAGCGGCGGACCGGCAATGGGCGCGCCAATCCGCTTTTGGGATGCGAAGACCCTAGTCCCCTTCCCCGCAACACACCCTTTTGTTCTCCAACCCACCTGCAATCGACGGGCGGTTTTGCAGCCGCGGTTGGACAACCGCATCTATCGCCCGCAGTCCTATGCCAGCGACTATACTTTTTATGGTTGGCGCATTGAAACCCCAACCGGTACGGTGCTCAGTGAAATTGATGGGCTGGACACCCTCTTTCTGAACCCGAACACAGAGCAAGCCTATGCGGGGGGTTGGGTGCTCACCTTGCCAACCTTGCAGCCCATTGCACGCCTGCCACAGCTGACCTGCATCTTTGCCTATGATGAGATGCAGGGGCTGATCTATGCCCAGCGCCCCAAACAATTGGTCGTATTGGCAGAAGCGGGTAGTCCCCCAAGCACGCAGGCGCCGCCTCCCACTTCGATCACCCAATTGCCACCACGCCCTATCACCCAGATTGTCCTGGCGCCCAACTTTACGCAGCATCAGACCCTCTTTGTCACCCAATATGATACGCTCTACCGTTCCACCGATGACGGCGCCCATTGGCAACTTCTCGCCGGCTTGCCGCTCAACCATGTTACAGCGCTACACGTTGCGCTTTCGCCTGATTTTGCCCATGACAACACGCTCTTTGTCGGTGGGGGCAATGAACTCGGCGGGTCTGAACAACTGGCTGGCGGCGTCTTTCGCTCAACTGATGGTGGCGACACTTGGGAGCCGATGTGGCAAGGCCTGCACGATCTGCGCGTCTATGATGTCGCCCTCTCGCCCACTTTCAGCCGCGATCAAACAGTGCTGGCGTATGCATATACCGCGCAATTTTCGCCTTTTCGGCAAGGGAAATCGATTCAGCGCTCCACCGACGGTGGCCTGAGCTGGTCCAGTTGGATCACCCAAACCGAGAACGCGTTGCCTTCAGCCGAAGCGTTGCTGCCCGGCGCGACACCGCCCCCAGCCCTGCCAATCCGTTTGGCCGATTATGGTTACCAATTGGCCTATACCAGGGATCATGGCGCCACTTGGGCAGGGATTAACTTGCCGAAATATCTGGGGTCTACAGTGCGCGCCATGCTGGCCGCGCCAGATTTTGCCAAGAGTGGGGTAGTTTATGTAATGGGTGAACACGCGCTTTGGCGCGTGCGCGCCGAGGGGACCCTCATTGAACCGTGGGACGATGACCGTTTAAGCGACAGCACGGAAGGGCTGAGTACGCTGGCGCTCTCGCCGCTAGACAGGGATGGCAACTACCAACTTGTGATCGGGACAGGTGGTGGCGAGGTATGGGTGCTGAATGCCACGGAGATGGCGTGGCAATCCCCGCTGTCCGCAACACAGCCTGCGGCCGCCCAGCCCTTAACCGCCCGACAGGTGGGCGCGGCCACACAGCCGCTCTTCTTCTATCCACTTACGAAGGGTGAGACGACCCAACTTGTGTTGCGCAACATGGATGGCTCGCAACGCCGCGCCGTTACTTTGCCGGCAGGCATTGATGACAAACGCCCACTTTCATTTTCGCCAGACGGGGCGTGGCTGGCCTACTACACTGGCGCGGTCAGTCGCCCGAACCAGGCCGCCAGCGACGATCTGGCGTTGCATCTGCTCAACGTGGCCAGCGGCGAATTACTCACCGTCGCCACGCTCTTGCCGCCCAACTTTCCCGAAAATCTGGCCATTAACGCGCGTCTGATCGGCGCGCGCATTCCAGAAGTAGCCGATGATCCGCAGTTGGTAGAAGGCATCTGGTGGGGGTTTGCCGAGGCGTTGACGATCAATGCGTGGTCACCAGACAGCCAAAAGCTAGCCTTTGCCGGGGCGATGGATGGACCTTCGTCCGATCTTTATCTTTTTGATGTGGAGAAGCGCACCCTCACTCGCCTGACCGATGGACCAGAGCAGATCACAGCCATGCACTGGTCACCGAATGGTCAATGGATCTGGCATAACACCGTGGCCATTGGTTTCTGTGAGGGTTGTTATGGTCACAAATATAGTGTAGCCAGCGACGGTTCCCAGGTGATTACTATTCCTGGC
>JAPLGZ010000159.1 GCA_026389895.1 Chloroflexota bacterium
CCATACAATTCGGCGAGTAATAAAAAGTAGGGTCAGGCTATGCCTGACCCTACTTTTTATAATAAGATCCGCGCTTTCAAATCTAAATAGCGATTGATAACGGCGATACTTAATTCGTCGGCCACGACATCCAGGGTAAGCACACCGCGGCGTTGTAGCCGCTCTAACGTCAAGCGGCGTTCATCCAACCATTGCTCGGCCACCGTGCGTTGATAGAGCGAAGAACTGTCTACAATCGTTTGTTGCGCCAAGCGCTGCACAGTTGGGTCACGGATCGTCACGAGTAATGGCAAATGACGTTCGCGCAGCCGACTCATCTGAGCCACCAACGTTTCGGTGCTGATGCTCCCCGTTAAATCGGTAAAGACCAACACTAGACTCCGTTTACTCTGTTTGGCGGCAAAATAACCAAAAGCAGTTTGATAATCGGGCTCTACCGGTTGACCCTCCACCGCATAGAGTTGCTCCAACATTCGGTGAAACTGGCCTTTCCCTCCACGTGGCGCCAGCCAAGTCTGCACTTTGTCGGAAAAAGCCAACAGCCCTAATTTATCACCTTTTTGGGCAGCCACAAAGGCCAGCAACAGCACAGCATTGATCGCATAATCTAGCTTGGCCACATCACCGACAGGGCTGCGCATCATCCGTCCTACATCTAACAAAGCCATAATATTCTGGCTGCGCTCTGTCTCATATTCCACACTGATCGGTTTGCCGCGGCGTGCGGTGGCTTTCCAGTTGATCCGCCGGTATTCGTCATCTGGCAAATAATCGCGCAAGCGTTCAAATTCGGTGCCACTGCCAAAGATCCGCGTGGTCCGTAGGCCGAGCTCCCAGAGTCGATTTTTACGCAACAGTAGATCGTATTTTTTTACATCAACAAGATTCGGATAGACCTTAACCGGCTCGGACGCCGGAAAGGTGGCTTGCCGGCGCAGCAAGCCCAGCAGCGAAAGCCAACGCAAATGCAGATCACCAAAATGATAGTCACCACGGCGGGGAGGGTGCACGCTATAGACAAAATCCTGCACCTGGAGAGGCAAGATCCTAGCGGTCAAAATCCGTTCAGTGTCAGCCATGCCAAAGGTGACTGGTGGTTCATCGCGCAGCCAGACTTGGCAGGGGCGCGTGCCTTGCCGCAATCGCACACGGATGCGGATTGCATTCTGGGTGGCCAGTGAAAGCCGCTCATCATGCGTGCGCGCCACTTCCCAAGCCTTCGCCAGCGGCGTAAGGCGCCAATCAGCCAGCAGTAGCGCCAGGGCAAACACAAACCAAAGCAGCGCTAACCAGATAAAACCAGGTTGGTAGAATGTCAGGGCTAAGAGGGGTGTGGTCAAAAGCAGTAGCGCTAGACCACGATAGGTCAATTGCATGCGGGTCGCTCCATTGGCTCAATCGGCGCGAGGCCAGTTTTTTAGCCCATTATACACATAACAGCCAGAATAGTTCGTGCGACCATACCGATGGATGGGGCGGCTCCAACAGCGGGACGCCTAAGATGCCATCCCGCGCCACGGTGAGCGACGGCGGGCCGATCCTCTTTTTGAGATAGGAAAGGCCTGGCGGTGAGATTTTGCCATCTCTTTGAAGAAGCTTACCGTTTTGACACCGATAACGCCACTTTTTACCTGATTTTGCATAATCGATTAGTGTGTTATATTTCTCCAATTGTGCTAGTCTTTACCAGTAGAGGGTAATCAACGGATAGGGCTAACCCGTCGATTTAACGGCTGTTTATGTCTCCCCAGGCGTAAAAATTTCACTCAGTACTATATAAAGCGCGTCTGAGCCGGTTAGCTTTTGGTAATCGTTGAAAAGGGCTTCAGTTTTGACTAAGTTGCCTATACGGACCCAAAAAAACCGCAGCAAACGGAAAAGGCTCAGATCGATGGTAGATTTTATCACAGCACTGTTCTGTCAGATGGCTGAACCACTCCTCAAGCATGACAAATATAAGAATATAACCATGCCTACTTATTATATCCTCAAGTAGTAATAATATTAGCGCCGTTGCTTGTCTTTAAGGCCATTGGCCAACAGACATGCAACCGTTGGTTAGCTCGAGGCTACCTGCCGTTGTTGCACAGGTTACTAAATCTGGATCCACCTGTACCCGTTGTTCAAACTTTATCAACAGAAAATCACACATCTTCTGACTAAATCCTTCCTGGTTAATGGAAGTGATAGTCTTAAACGTTCCATCTTTCAAAGGAGCATTAAAAATTTGCGACTGAGAGGGTCAGCTTATCCAACCTGGATCGGGGGATGAAAGACCGCCCTCTCAACGATCTCCTTTTCTGTAGACACCTCTTAAGAAGCTTTCGGTAGAATATCCATCGGGCCGATCCTTGTCATACACCTACCGATCGCTCGTTTCAAGTAGATGGCACACAAAAGCTAGACTTACTTTCAGTGGCATCTCAGTAATACCATCACTTTGTTTCATCTGTTGTCCCAATACCATGCGTTTCCAATCAATACATACAATTTTTTTCTCTTTTCATCACCCAATACAGCTATCAACTAGCATAAAGATCATAGAGACTCTCAAGTATGAACCACTTGTTGTCTAAGGAGGAGGGCTTGACTCGCATACCACGCATTCTTATCGTTGACGATGATCGCTTGGCGCGTGATATATTGGAAGCAGTTTTGTACCCCGAAGGATATGAATTGCACTTTGCCAGTAGTGGCAGTGATGCGCTGAACAGAATGCAAGAAGTAGCCCCGGATCTGCTTCTCCTTGATGTGATGATGCCCCATATGACAGGCATTGAACTCTGTCAACACCTGAAAAAGTCAACAAAGTTTCAACATATTCCAATTATTTTGGTGACCGCCTTAGATGCCACAGAGGAGCTAGTGCGGGGATTAAATGCGGGGGCAGATGAATTTATTTCAAAGCCAGTGAATAGTCATGAGCTGCGGGCACGAGTTCGTTCAATGCTCCGGATCAAAGCCCAATATGATAAGTTACAGGACACATTGCAGTTCCGAGACTCGCTCTCCAAACTGATTGTCCATGATATGCGCAATCCGTTGGCCGTAATTCTAATCTATGTCCAACTATTAAAACGAAAAGAGCCCCTTACCCCCGAGCAAGGCAAATATTTCGAGTTCATTCATAGCGAAGCCCAACAATTGAGTAATTTTCTCGACGATATTTTAATGCTCGCGAAGTTTGAAGATGGCCCATTGGTGATCACCTGCAAAGAAGTGGATATAAATAAATTTATCGCGGAGTTTGAGCAACAGTACAGGGCGCTGGTCAATTCTCAGGAAGTGAATTTTGAGCTAATCCAATCAGTAGATCGATCAATCACTGTTCAGCTTGATCTGAATCTTTTTCAGCGTGTTATGGACAATTTAGTGCTCAACGCGTTAAAGGTCTCGGTTCCAAACAGCAAGATCACCGTTCGCATTGAAGCTAAGCATCAAAGTAGTGCACAAACAACATTGCCACGCCTACGGATCAACGTCATTGATGAAGGTATCGGCATTCCACCAGAAGATTGGGAACGCGTTTTCGACAAAAATGCCATCATCGCCATGAAGCAAGCCGGGCAGAACCAAGTTGGCTTAGGTTTGGTCTTTTGCCGCATGGTCATTGAGGCGCATGGCGGCCGTATTTTTGTCCGAAATAATCCTACACAAGGCGCGACATTCACCATTGAGATCTAATTGAGCTCAGATAACAAAACGCGCCCTATCGCAGGGCGCGTTTTGTTATCTAAACCATGCCTTCTCATAGGTCGAACAAGCCTTGTCCCACTTCAAGCGCGGGCATTGCAACACCATACGCTTACAACGGCAAAAAGCAACGATAGGCCGTGTGGCTAAGAGGCGCTTTTCAAGCCTACCGCGTTCTCATCTTTCACATCCAACTCAGTTAGTTCACCGGTCACCGTATAAATAATCCGCTCACAAATGTTCGTGACCCGGTCAGCCGCGCGTTCCAGGTTATGGGCAGCCCAGGAAAAATAGTTGGCCTGATCAATACTGGCTCGATTGTTGATGATAATCTCGATCAATTCGCGGTTGATGATATTATAGAGCATATCGACCTCGTCATCACGTTGGGGGATGGCGCGGGCGGCGGTGACATCCTGCTTTACAAAAGCATCAAGGGCGGCGCGCAGCATCTCAACCACCTTTTCACACATCTGTGGCATATGCACAAGTGGTTTAATGGGGGCCTGTTTGCCTATATAAAGTGTAATCTTGGCGATCCCTTTGCCGTAGTCACCCATGCGTTCTAACTCACCGGCAATTTCCAAGATGGAAGCCAGCAACCGCATATCGCGCGCCATTGGCTGTTGCGTGGCGATCAGAATCAAACAGTTCTCTTCAATCCGAAAGCGTCTGGCATTAATCTCCCGATCATTGGCGATCAGACGTTTTGCACCATCCAGATCTTGGTGCTTCAAAACATCCATCGCATCACACAGCACTTGAATAACCATGCTGCCCATCACCAACAATTCATCCTGGAGATTTTGTAACTCTTTTACATAATGTCCACGCATTGTTATATCACCTCGATTTCCCAAATATAACCGTCTTGGATGACGGACCCTCATTATAACAGAAAAGAAAAAGTAAGGATAACACGATTTTTATGGCTAAATCTTGGCCTTACTTTTTGTGTAAAAAACGAGCGAACGATTTTATACGGCCCTGAGTAGATGGCAAAAGGATAGAGCAGATGGTCCACCATAGAGTAGTGGCTGCTTGTAACCAACATTTATTACTCTGAGCAAGTAGAGAGGTAAAATCTATTTATTAAGGTGGAATAACACCTTAGGCGACCATTCGTCGCGCATTCGACAAAAGACAACTTCTTTTCTGGCGTCTCTGTTTCGATCTAGCCGAAACGTCCCGTAATATAATCTTCTGTGCGCTGATCTTTGGGATTAGTAAAGAGCCCTTTGGTCGGACCATATTCAACCAGATGACCAGCGCGTTGTTCATCGACCATAAAAAAGGCGGTGAAGTCTGAAACGCGCGCGGCCTGCTGCATACTATGGGTGACAATAATGATCGTATAATTCGACGCAAGTTCGCGCATCAAATCCTCGATCTTTAAGGTCGCAATCGGATCAAGGGCGGAACAAGGCTCATCCATGAGGATAATTTCTGGTTGGGTTGCAATCGTGCGAGCAATGCACAAACGTTGCTGTTGACCACCCGACAGCCCTAAAGCACTTTGGTGTAATTTTTCTTTTACATCATCCCAGAGGGCTGCTTGACGGAGCGATCTTTCCACCAATTCATCCATATTGCCCTTAAAACCATTGATGCGGGCGCCCCAGGCGATATTGTCGTAAATTGATTTGGGAAAAGGATTCGGCTTCTGGAAGACCATGCCGATCCGTCGGCGCACCTCAACAGGATCGACCTCTGGCGCATAGATGTTATGTTTTTGAAACAAGACTTCGCCTTCGGTATGCGCAATGGCAACCAGATCGTTCATGCGGTTAAACGAGCGTAGAACAGTGCTCTTACCGCAGCCAGAGGGGCCAATCATGGCGGTGATCTTGCGCGCCGGAACGGACAAATTCAAATCGCGCACAGCCCGAAACTTGCCGTAATAGATATTTAACTGATTGGCTTCGATGGCTACCGGCTCGTTTGGCGAACTTTGTAGCTCAGCCGGTTTGGTTCGTTGGATTGCAAGCGCCATAAATTAACGATCTCCTATTGTTCTGACCTCTCTCAGCAGAAAGGGGCTAGCCGAAGCGCCCTGTGATGTAATCTTCTGTGCGACGATCGCGCGGCTTAGTGAAAATTTGTTTCGTAAGGCCATATTCAGCGAGGGTGCCGGCGCGATTTTCATCAATCGTGAAAAAAGCAGTAAAGTCTGATACCCGCGAGGCTTGTTCCATGTTATGCGTGACAATTAGAATGGTATAGTTTTGTGATAACTCTCGGATCAAGTCTTCGATCTTCAATGTGGCAATTGGATCTAGCGCCGCACATGGTTCATCCATTAAAAGCACCGCTGGTTCCACGGCAATCGCACGGGCAATGCACAAACGCTGCTGTTGCCCACCCGATAGGGCCAATCCAGACTGATCGAGCTTATCATGGACTTCTTTCCAAAGGGCGGCGGCATGCAGTGCATGCTCGACGCGATCAGCAATTTCACTTTTGGGGATGTTTTGTGCCTCTAGCCGCATCCCATACGCCACGTTATCAAAAATCGAGAGCGGAAAAGGGGCAGGCTGTTGAAAAATCATCCCGATCCGCTTGCGTAAGTTGGTTATATCGGTGATGGCATTGATATCTTGACCTTCAAACAACAATTGCCCTTCAGACGATGCCCCTGGCGTGCGATCATGCATGCGATTGACGGCACGTAGGAAAGTAGATTTGCCACAACCCGATGAGCCGATAAACGCACTGATCTTGTGGCGTGGCACGGTCAGGTTAATGTTATTCAGGGCTTTAAAATGCCCGTAGTTATAATAAAAATTAAAGTTGCGCGCTTCGATCTCAGGCTGCAAATCGCCAGTAAGGGCAGGATCTTGCAGCGACTGCGTTACTACATTATTGTTGGATTGAAGTTGTGTCATCGTAACTATCGAGCCCCACGCAGATTTTTTTGCAAGCGTTGTGAAAGATAGGCCGCCCCAACGTTAACAATTAGGACAATTAGCAACAACACCGCGGCCGTGCCATCCGCGACCTTTTGGGCATCCTTTAAGCCAGGCACGCCCACGATCTTAAGCACCCAAATATGCACAGCCAACGTTTCACCTGTTTGGAAAGGGTTGAGGCTATACTGCGCATTGGGCGAAATCGTGGTCCCTGTCGTCAAGATCAAAGGCGCTGTTTCACCGATAATGCGGCCACCGGTGAGGACAATGGCAGTGATAATGCCCGGCAGTGCCGCGGGCAGAATGATTTTGCGAATGGTCTCCCATTGTGTACCCGCCAATGCCAGGCTGGCTTCTCGATAAGCATTCGGTACGGCGCGAATCGCATCTTCCGCAATGCGCACCATCAAGGGCAAATTGAGCAACGTCAACGTCAGCGCGCCGCTCAATACACTATAACCTAGCCCCATGACCGTGAGAAAGACGATAGCGCCAAAAATGCCAAAAACAATCGAAGGCACCGAGGCCAAAGTCTCCGTACTAAACCGAATGGCTGTGGTTAAGCGGCCTGGTTTGGCATATTCGGCTAAATAGATCGCCGCACCTACACCCAACGGGGTCGTGAAGAGCAGTGACAGGAATAAGATATAAACCGATACAAAAATCTGGGGTCCGATCCCGCCCCCGATCTCGGTAAACGTCCCAGCAGTGGTTAGGAATTTCCAACTAATCGTGGATAACCCTCGGTACAGCAAAATCCCAATGACACTGAGTAAAACTAACACCAGCAGTAAGGCAGCCAGGCTCATCAGCGCAGTGGCAATGCGGTCGATCAACTTATGGCGCTGTAAGGTCCGTTTACTATTCTGCGGATCGCTCTTCATCCACTGGGTGGAATTTTCCAAAAGCGTGTTATTCATGGGTTATCTCCTAGCGCCTGCCCCACCAGTGGTCAGACGAACAGTGGCGATCAAAGCAAAGGTGATCAATAGAAGTAAAAAGCCAACCATAATCAAGGCCGCTCGATGTTCTGGGCTGGTTGCTTCGGGTAATTGGGTGACAATAGCAGCCGGCATTGTCGTGGCGCCAGTGATAAAGCTTTTCGGCACACGCGCGGTAATATTGCCGATCACCATTTGCACCGCCATTGTCTCGCCAATCGCGCGGCCCATGCCCAAAATCACAGCGGTGAGAATCCCGGGGCGAGCCGCAGGCAAAAGTACGCCCCAGATCATTTGCCAACGCGTGGCACCTAGCCCCCAGGCACCTTCACGTAATGCTTTGGGCAACGCACGCAGGGTATCTTCTGTAATGGCAACCATTGTCGGCTGGGTCATAAAGACCAGCACGATCGAAGCCGCCAGAATCCCTTTTCCCAACCCGGTGTGAAAGGATTGACGAACCCAAGGCACCACAATAACGAGCCCAAGCAAGCCGTAGATCACCGAAGGCAACGAGGCAAAAAGCTCCACTGTCGTTCGCATGACCTGGCGCACCGGAGGCGAAGCAACTTCAACCATAAAAAGCGCCACAAGAATTGCCAGAGGGGCGCTGATCAGCAAGGTAATCAAGGCTGTAGCCAACGAGCCAGCAAGCAAAGGTAACACACCATAGGTCTCTGAATTCTGATCCCAGGTTGTCCCCGTAAAAAATTCCAGCGGGTTCATGTAGCTGAACACGTGTAAACCTTGGCTACCCACAAAAATCATTAGGGCAAGGCCGGCCAGTACAAGAATGGCCGCCGCTGTAAAAAAGATCGATTGGATGAGAATAGCTTTTTTTAAGACCATAAGATTTTTTTATCAGTCAGATTAAGAAAAGGCGCCCAGCAGAATGTTTGTTAGTGGTGGATCAAGTACACTGGCAAAAGTTGGATCAAACTATGTTTGA
>JAPLGZ010000192.1 GCA_026389895.1 Chloroflexota bacterium
GCCTTGGCAAATCTGGCCGTATGTGCTGGTAAGTGGTCTCTTACAGGCGGCCTATTTTGTCATCCTGGCCGCCGCCTATGGACGCGGTGATTTTTCGTTGGTCTACCCAATTGCGCGCGGCGCTGCGCCTGGTCTCTTAGCGATCTGGGCCTTCTTCTTGCTCCATGAAAGACTCCACACGGGTGGCGTTGTCGGTCTTGGCATTCTATTGATCGGCCTCGTGATCGTGGGCAGTAGTGCGTGGTGGAAACGCCAACAACAAGCCGCCCCAAGTCTGCTCAGTGTCGGGCTTGCTTTGCTCGTGGCCCTCTGCATTTCTGGCTATTCTGCCTCTGATGGGGCGGCGGTTAAATTGGCGAGCCCAACCGGTTATATCGTGATCGAGATGCTCTTGACCACCATTTTCGTCACCCCTTTAATTTTTACTCGGTATCGCTGGAAGCTGGTGCTGGCTACCTGGCAAAAAAACTGGCTGCGGATCAGCCTGGTTGGCATCTTATCAAATTTAGCCTATCTACTTGTCCTGATCGCCTATACGCTCTCGCCGGTAGGCTATGCTGGGGCCATTCGCGAAGTAAGTATTGTCTTTGCGGCGTTGGCCGGTTGGCTCTGGTTAAACGAACGTTTTGGTTCAATCCGTGCGATTGGAGCCAGTGTGATTTTTGCCGGTATTCTGGTGATTGCCGTAGCGGGGTGATGGTGGTGCAGGGTAACGGCTAACTGTCTCACCCTGCTTGCTGCATAAATTCTTCTAGAAATATTTTCGCGCCGCCTCTATCCAAGCTCTGTTGGCCAGCCGCCAGTACAGTTACCACGCGTAAGCCATTTTCGCCGTCCGTCAATGGCTTAGCGCCACTGCGAATAGACTCAAGGAAATGGGCGCATTCTTCCTGTAACGGCTCGCGCATGTCGATGCGCGGGATCAAAATATCGCCACTGTGCAACTTGTATTGAAATTCGCCATAGATCGGATCACCTTTGCGATACGCCCCTTTGTCATAGATGCGAACTTTGCCTTCTGCACTGACATCGTCATAGACGATCATCTTGCGGCTGCCGACAACGGTCATTTCGCGCGTCTTACTTGGATCAAGCCAACTGACGTGAATATGGCAAAGCACATTGCCGGGGAAATGCAACGTGAGAAAGATCACATCCTCAACCTGGCCGTGCAAGCAGGCCGCACCATGACAACTAACCGCTTCTGGCAGTTGTTCGAGCAGATAAAGTGCGATGGAAATGTCATGCGGCGCAATGCTCCACAGCGCGTTGACATCACTTTGCACGCGCCCCAAGTTCACACGCCGGCTGTACAGATAATAGAGATCGCCCAACTCGCCCGCGCCGACAGCCGCTTTGATATAACGCACCGCCGGGATGTATTCAAAGACATGCCCCACCATCAGTGTCACACCCTGGGTTGCGGCCAACGTGACTAACTCACGCCCTTCAGCGATACTCATCGCCAGCGGCTTTTCGACAAAGACATGTTTGCCAGCCAGCAACGCCATTTTTGTCAACGCATAATGACTACGCGCAGGGGTCGCAATCACAAGCGCATCGATTGCCGGATCATCGAGTACGTCGGTTATGACACGCGTTGTCTGGCATCGATAAAGCTGCTCCGCCTTGGCCAACGCGTCGGGATTCGCATCGACCAGGTAAGCTAGTTCTGCGCCGGGCAGTTGATAAAAGTTACGCGCCAGATTTGGCCCCCAATAACCGTAACCGATTTGGGCGATGCGGATCGGTTTTAACTGACTGTTCATGATAGTGCTCCTGATTCGTAAAGGACATGACCCCACTCGCGCCCTGAGGGTTTCCCGCTCCCCAACAGAAAGGGCTAGGGTGGAGTCGCCGTAAACCGCACGCGCCCCACGCCGGCGCTAACCTCGGCCGCATCAACCGGCGCGCCCACGAAAACGGTGGCCGGTTGCAACAAACTCATTTGCTCAAGCGCCGAACCCGGCGGCGCGCCGACCGCGCCAATAAAAGCCTGGCTCCACCGTTGTTTACCGCGCAGATCGCCGCTTACGCCCAGGTTGGCCAGGGCTTTGACAGCCGTTTCGCCCAGTTTCTCGCTGGCTTCATCCGCGACGGCCCCAGCGATCAGGGTGCCGGTCGGCCAACGAGTCAGCCACTCGGCCATGTCAATCGATGACTGGTCCGCGGCATGGGTATCAAACTTGATCCTTTCGAGCACTTTGCCGTGGGGATCAAGCGCCACCAAGTTATAGGCCGGTTCGCCGCCAGACAGGGCCACATCCTGGCCATTGACAAAAAGCTGGGCAAAATCACCCACATCATTGCCAGCGCTGCGCGCTACCAACGCGGCGGTTGCCGGCAAAAAGGCGCCGGTCTTACCAACGGGCCAACCGCGGGCATCAGGTGATTTTTGTAGCTCGGTGACGGGGAGTGGCGTTCCCACAAAATCAAATTCC
>JAPLGZ010000888.1 GCA_026389895.1 Chloroflexota bacterium
CAATACGCCATGCGCCGCGCTGAACACGCTGCACTGGCGGAAGGGTATTTCGCTGTCCTGACGCCGGCCTATACTGAACAACGCGGCGCAGTTGCCCAGGAACAGGCGCAACAAGCTTTTGCGCAATTGCGGATGGCCGCCTTGCAAAATCAAGATATCAAGCCTGCCCTGGCCACTGTGCAGGCCAGCCTGCATAATTTTCGTGCCGCTCCTCTCAGCGAGGCAGAAAGAACCCGGCGCGCCGGCCAATTGTTGCGGTACCTCTCTCTAGTGCCCGTTGAATATGGACGCGGCGTCGTCGATGGGCATGTGAACCGCACCCTGGAAATTCAGGAAGCTATCACCTTCCGCGATGGCGCGGCGGCGGCTTTTGCCGATCTACAAAATTTGCTCGATGCCCGTGATGTGCAACGGACTGCGGCGATTGAGAAATCGTTAGCTAGCCTCGAAACGCAACTCCAGGCCACCCTGGCTCAGACCCAGATCGCAGCGCCTGCAGCCATTCAGGCGCAGTCTGATCAGTTGGTAACGGATTTGAAGGCTATTATGCCAGCCGAGTGGCAGACAACGAATGCTGCGGGCGATTTTGATGTCATCAATGCCATGCTTGACCAGATGGAAACAGCCGCTGTTGCTGGCCAGTACGATCTGGCTGAGTCCGCTCGCTTAGAGGCGTATGCCTTGATGGAAGTGGGACCGGAAGCTCGGTTGATGGTCTTTGCGCCGGAGCTAAAGACCCGTTTGGAAGATCTGTTTTGGAATGGCACTGGCACACCAAAGGGCTTGGCCTATTTAATCGGCCAGCGTGCCCCGGTCCAGGAGATTAAAGCCAGTCGCGCGGCGTTAAATAGCGCATTGTCCGAAGCCCAGGTGATGCTTAGTGGTAGCAGCGCCCCCACAGCGGTCGCCACGAATGCCGGCGTGATCGTCTTCCGCGAAGGGTTAGAGGCTGTCTTAATTTTGGCCTCGCTATTGAGCAGCTTTAAACGGGCCGAAGAACAAAAATATCGCCGCCCGTTGTGGATGGGTGGCTTGCTGGCGCTCTTCGCCACAGGTTTGACTTGGGTCGCTGCGCATGGCTTGCTGATGTCGTTGGCGCGTTATGGGGAACGGTTGGAAGCTATCGTTTCGCTGATCGCGATTGGCGTGCTGCTGTTGATCACCAACTGGTTCTTTCACAAAGTTTACTGGACGGGCTGGATTGCCAATTTCCATGCCAAAAAGAAGCGGCTCGTCAGTGGGGAAGCCGGTCTGTTGCTAGGGCTTGTGATGTTGGGCTTTACCAGCGTTTATCGCGAAGGTTTCGAGACGGTGCTCTTTTTGCAGGCATTGGTCTTAGAAGGCGGTACGGGAGTCGTACTGACTGGGGTAGCGATCGCGCTGGCAGGTGTGGCGTTGATCGGTGTAATCACCTTCAAATTACAATCTAATTTGCCCTATAAGAAAATGCTGATTTACACCGGTGTCATGATCGGTGCTGTCCTGTTGGTGATGGTTGGCAACACCGTGCATGTGTTGCAAGTGGTTGGTTGGTTGCCCATTCACGTAATCGCCGGTGTGACCGTGCCCACCTGGATTAGCACCTGGTTTGGTCTTTTCGCCACCTGGGAAGGGATCGGCTTACAAATTGCGTCTGCTACCTTTGTCATTGGTAGTTACTACTGGGCTGAGCATATCAATCATCGTGCCCGCCCACAAAGTAGCCAGACCCGCAAGCCAGCACCTGCCCGACCAGTGCGCGTTCACTGATTTTGGCGCATCACGTTAACTGAAAATTTGTAAAACAGCGGTAGGCTCCCAGGAACCTACCGCTGTTTTTGTCTATGCTACTGTCGGCCGATCATTAAAATGATCGGCCGACAGTAGCAAGTCGCCTAAGCGACGGAGAATTTAGGTAATTTGTTGTCAGTCGGAGAGTTGATCTTCGCGATAAAATTCCCAAAGTTGCGATGATGCGTCCTTGATCCTCAGCCTGTTGGTAAAAGCCCATAATATTGTATATAATGGCGGTCTCGCACCCTCGATGATTTACGTACACCCTGGAAAATGAGAAACCCAATGCCCGCGAATTCCCAGCTTGCCCAAATCAATATTGGCCGCATTCTAGCTCCGATGGATGACCCCATCATGGCTGAATTTGTGGCCAATCTAGCGCGAATCAATGCGCTGGCGGACAGTGCCCCTGGTTTTGTCTGGCGGCTGCAGGCCGATGATGGCAACGCGACTAGTTTGCGCCCCTATGATGAAACGATTATTGTCAATATGTCGGTTTGGACCGATCCCGACGCATTGCGCGCCTATGCTTTTCGCGGCGACCATGTGGCGATCATGCGTAAGCGGAAGCAGTGGTTTGCCAAATTTGCAGGTGTTTATATTGCTTTGTGGTGGATTCCGGCCGGCCATATTCCCAGTGTAGAAGAGGCGAAAGCGCGGCTTGAGCATTTGCAAATGCATGGCGAAAGCGCCTATGCCTTTTCATTCAAAAAGCTCTTTCCAATGCCGCCAAGTGAATGAACAGGCGCAGCTTTGCGAAATTCCAGTCACGAATTGAGGCATCATTTTCTCCTATACTAAAAATCCGGTTTTCATGCTGCCATGCGTATAGAAAAGGAATTTTACACTTGAGCGAACCCCAGATTGATAAACGGAATGTTTTCGACGAAGAGGTTTTTACTTACCAGGCGAATAAAGACGGTAAAGTTTTTATCTTCTGGCGCGGTAAACAGGTTATGATTCTAAAAGACAAATCTGCTCAGAAATTTCTAGCCAAGATCGCCGGGCTGGATGAGCGCCAGACCCAATTGGTGATGGCGAAGTTGACCGGCAATTTCAAGCATGGCAATGAACGTTAAACGGAGAGAAAATGTTACAGGGCGAAAAAGTAGTATTGCGGGCAATGAATCGCGACGATCTGGAACAGTTATGCCAGTTTAATAACGATGTGGCCGTAGAGTTAGCGGGCGGTGGCGATCCGCCAATGCCACAAACACTGGCGCGCTTGCAAGCTGAATTTGACACCCGCGTGGGCCAAGGCGGTCGTGACGATGCTGGCTTTGCGATTGAGGCGGAGGGTAAGTTTATCGGTCAGTGCGCTTTATTTCAATTTGATCACACCGCACACACTTGTATGCTGGGCATTACGATTGGCGATCGAGCCTACTGGGGGCGCGGCTATGGGCGTGATGCGGTGCGCGTCTTGCTCGATTACGCATTTCGGTTGCGCAACCAGCACCGGGTTTATCTTTCCGTCAACGGCAACAATGAACGCGCCATCCGGGCGTATCGGGCGTGTGGTTTTGTCGAAGAGGGACGGTTGCGCTCCCATGTGTGGAGCGACGGCGCTTATATTGATTTAGTCTATATGGGTATTTTGCGGACAGAATGGCGACCCAAATTGTCACTAGCTGAAAATACACCCATTTCTGGAAGATAGCCACTTCTACCGCTTGCCTGCCTAGATTAGAGTAACGCTATGCAAAATTTATCAACGCCTAGCGTCCCACAATTAGGTCTGGTCTGTATCACTGCGTCGGATGCCGTGCGCTATCGCACCACCACACGCAAACATCTACTCCTCCTTCCTGAGCCCCAGCAGGCCGAAAAATTGCGCCAGCTTTATCAGCAAAATATTGCTGTGCTACATCGTGCGCTTGATTTTTGCCATGCCCAAGGAATCCGCCTCTATCGCATCTCTTCGGATGTTTTCCCTTTTGCCGATACGGAGCAAGGGAAACTGGTGCTAGAGACCTTGCAAGCTGAAGTGGGGGAAGCCGGGACTCGGGCCACCGCTTTGGGGATTCGCCTGATCATCCACCCGGATCAATTTGTAGTGCTCAGTTCCGATTCGCCACAGGTCGTCGCCAACAGTTTGAAGATCCTCGAAATGCACGGTCGCACCATGGACCTGCTGCGGCAACCCCGTTCCACGTGGTCACCACTAGAAATTCACGGTGGCAAGGGCAACCGCGCCGAGCAGTTGATTGCGGTGATCCAGCAGCTACCGGATGCAATTCGCACGCGCTTAGCGCTTGAAAATGACGAATATGCCTACAGCGCTGCGGAAATTTTGGAAGTCTGTCGCGCCGCAGGCGTGCCGATGGTTTTTGATGCCCACCATCATATTATCCACGACAAATTGACCAGTTACACCGATCCGAGCATTCATGAGATGATCCTCGCTGCCCGCGCCACTTGGCCTGTGCCAGAATGGCAACTCGTGCATATTTCCAATGGCCGCGAAGCCTTTGCAGATCGCCGGCATCACGACTTGATCACCGATATGCCACCGGCTTATCGATTGGCGCCCTGGATTGAAGTGGAAGCGAAGCAGAAGGAGATTGCGATTGAAAAACTGCGTAGCGAATGGTTGGCATCCTGGTAGAGGCAGGCCTGCCTCTACCAGGATGTAATGGCACTCCCTTCCGTTACAGTGGTGATCAACGAAGCTTGGCGCTGATCTGCGTTTCTAGATGACCGCCAGCCTCTGCCCGATTTAATACGGCGAGGATCGTTTCCACCAAAGTGCGCGCCGACGCCTCGCTTAGTTCCACCGCGACCCTGGCGCCTGGGCCTTGCGCCTCATTCACAAAGTCAATATTCAAGGCATGTTCCAGCGGCGCATCGAACGGATGATCATACGACACGTTCGCCTGCCGCACCGGGAACCAACCGCTTGTCCCTTTGCCACTGCCTTCGATCGCCACCTGCTCAACAATCATTGTACACATCGTGTGAACTCCTGTCTCTGTTTGTGCCGCGATAATGGATAAAACGTTACCTTCGCTCACTTATCACGCCTCACGCATCACATTCTCCATCACGCAAGATATTTTTCCAAAAAGGCAAATACCTTCTTCCAACCATCCACCGTCTGCTCTTGACGATAATTAGGCCGGTCATAATAGAAGAAACCGTGGCCGGCTTTGGGATACATGTGGAATTCATAATTTTTACCATGCTGTTTGAGGGCCGCTTCTTGTTGCGCCACCTGTTCGGGCGTTGGGCTGCGATCTTCTTCGCCAAAGATCCCCAGAATTGGACAACTTAAGGCTTGGGTATAATCAAGCGGGGCGACGGGTTGCTTGGGGGTAAGATCCTCCTTTGCCATGACCACTCGGCCACCCCAGCAATCGACCAGCGCGTCAAAGCCTGGCGTTTGGCACGCGGTCAAGTAGGCATGGCGACCACCAGAACAGGTGCCGAAAATGCCTACTTTGCCATTGCTATAAGGCTGGGAACGCAAAAATTGCATGGCCCCAGCCAGATCGCCCACCGCTTGATCGTCAGCCACGCCACCGCCTGCCCGAGCCTTGGCCGCCACATCTTCCGGCGTGCCGTGGCCTTCACGGGCATAAAGATTCGGTGAAATTGTTGCGTAGCCGTGATGGGCGAACTTGCGCGTCGCTTCCCGATACCATTCATCCCAACCTGGTGCGTGGTGAACCAACACCATACTTGGAAAAGGCCCAGGCCCCAGCGGGCGCGCAAAATAGGCATTGATCAGATCACCCTGATGGCCGTGCATCATCACGGTTTCCGCTAGCATACCTTCATACATATTCGTTTGGTACATAATTCGCTCCTAGCTTGGTCTAACCTATGTAATTCGCCCCTTCTGGCGATAATATCGGTTCAATCATAGCCCGATTTTTGCTGGGTGACAAACTCATCGAAATATTTGTTAATTCGGGTATAACTTGAAATTCTCAATTTCCTGGCCGCTGTCCCCTAAATACGCTGGAATGTTGGCTTGGTTGGCGAGGGTTTTTATGACACTTATGCTTTCATATAACCAGTGCGCAGCCCAACTTCCCAATCTAAGCGCTTGTTTTGGCGCGCCTGGTTGGCGGCGCTTTGGTAGTCATAGGCAATGGCGACCAACTCAACCTGCCACGTGCGATCTTGTTGTTCCAGAATTGCATAACGAGCGTGCGGCGAGCCGGTTTCGATGACATGCGGTTCTGGCTCGCTATCTTCATAGGCCGGGAGACCGACACTGCCGGGATTGACAATGAGTTGCGTTTGGTCCACTTGAACCAAACGGGGGGTATGCGTATGACCACATAACACGACGCGCTCGGTTACGCCCACCAACCGCTGCCTGATTTCGGCCGGGCGAGCGAGGCGAACGATCCCTTGTGTCATGGTTTCGAGAAGCGCAAGTTCGTCGGTGGTTGGTCTTCCATGACAGAGCAACAGATCTTGCTCAAACTGCGCATACGCGGGGAGCGCCTGAAGCCATGCCTTTTGTGCTGGATTTATTCGCTCAAAGGCATAGTGCTCAGATGCGCCATGATCAGCTGGGTTTTGGTGCACCAGTTTCCGATCACAGTTGCCGGCGATCTGAAGCCAAGGTTGCTGCATCAGAAAGGCCAGCGTCTCCTGCGGCCAGAGTGGCCCAGAAGCATGATCGCCAAGATTCAGCACCGTCGTAATCGCACGCTGATTAAGATCCGCGACGACGGCCTGG
>JAPLGZ010000308.1 GCA_026389895.1 Chloroflexota bacterium
GAAGGCATTGGCGACAAGATGGTGACGCTGATCCACAATGTCTACAACACGGATCTGCTAATGCTGATCAACGACGAAGAGACGGTGCGCGGCATGGAAGTGATCCAAGCTGGCGCCGATGTGCTCATTGATCGCCTGGGTGTTTCCGGGGCCGTAGCCCACCAAATCATTGGCAAGTTTGGGCCCAGTTGCATTTGCAACATTGTCGGCGCGATCAAGACGGCGAAATATCACGGCCTGGGTCCCGATGACAATATCGTCACCATCGCTACCGATTCTTACGACCGCTATCCATCAGTGAGCCAAGCGCTTTATGCCCGCAACGGTGGGCAACCCAACGCCGATCAGTTGGAACTGTGGGCGAAAAGTGTTTTCCTCGGCGCCAGCCTAGGTGAAGTGGTCGATTTAAGCAAAGCTGGCCAACATGAACGCCTGCAAAAAATGAAGGAAGACCTCTGGACAAACTTTGGTTATACGCGTGATTATATTCGCCAAATGGCCAGCCAAGATTTCTGGGATGGTGAATATGCGAAGATCAAAGAGGTCGATCCACTGATCGAGCAGATGCGCGGTGCATTGCCGGCGTTGTAAAGAGCAGCGGGAAGAAGAAGCGAGAATAAATTCCGCGGCTGACAATAGGAAGTCGCCTCCGCGACTAGAAATTAGTGCCTGAGGGCACTTGCTACTCTCAGCCGCGGAATTTATTCTCGCTTCTTCTTGATTAACCCAATCCCCATTCCGCATTCTTCACTCAGCCCACCACCCGAAAGCCCACATTATCATCACGATAAGTTGGCTCGTTGGCGTAGCGATAGGCACAGCGCACCTGGTTGTCAAAATTGAAGAAGGCGCCGCCCCGCAATACCCGCAACACCGTGTTGCCAGCAGCTAGATTTTCGCGGCCATCAGTAGGGATGTAAGGATAACCATATTCCGGGTTGCGCCCATCTTTGCCCCAAAGGCTGATTGTCCATTCCCACACATTGCCCGCCATATCCAGCAAACCATAGGGGTTGCTTCCATCTGGATATTGGCCAACAGGCGTTGTATCCCCAATCGCCATATCAAAATTACACAAATTTTCGTTCGGTTCGTCGTCGCCCCAGGGGTAAATACAGCCACGTGTGCCGCGCGCGGCCTTCTCCCATTCGGCTTCGCTGGGCAGATAGACGCCAGCCCAATCACAAAAGGCGAGCGCATCATGCCAGCTTACATAGACAACGGGATGGTGTTCTTTGCCTTCTGGAATCAGACCATGCAACCAGTGGGTCGGCGGTGGATAGTCTGTCGCATCGACAAAACGTTTATACTGCGCGTTGGTGACGGGTGTACGCGCCATGCGATATTCAGGCAAATAGAGTTGATGTTGTGGCATCTCATCATCGTGCGCCAGCGTGTCCTGCAGGCGATCGCTGCCCAGCAAAAACTCACCTTCGGGGATAATCATCCAGTCAAATTGAATGGGCAGATGAAGTTTGGGTTCTGGCCTGGGCGCGCTTGGCGCGTGCGCGCTGCGATTGAAGGCGGGTACAATGATGCTAGCCACTTCTTTACTGGGCGCAACATCCAGAAGTGGGCGTTCAACAGGCGTCACATCTTGCGTTTGGTCTGGGGGCTCCATTGCATCCTGGATTGGTTGACTTTGCTCAAGGGTGGATTGCACCACAAAAATTTGCCCATCGGGGGCACGCATATAGAGGACCGGTGTCCCCCATTCCAGCGAATGAGTCAGCGCAAAGCTGATCGCCTTGCGTGCTTCGGCCACCGATGCATCCACTGGCATCGCATCGACCAAACTTTCATAGAACATCTGGGCAAACTCAATGGCTGCGGTGTCGGTAATGGCGTATTGCATGGCAACCACCGCGGCCAGCCCGCGCCGCACCAGCGTGGCCGCGGTACTAGAGAAGATATCATTCACACCGCCCCGTGCACCTTCACAGGCATTGAGCAAAACCAGGCGCAACGAACGATGATCGGCCAATAAACGCCCAAAATCTGTGGCATTAAAAAAATGGGCGCGCCCATCGGGGTCCGCCAGACTGACCAAGCCCTCATCACGCTGGTGGTCAAAGCCGCCGTGGCCAATAAAATGGAAAATATGCCAGGGTCCACTGCGCATGGCCCGTTGCAAATCGCGCCAGGTGTTGCCCTCCAACCAGGTTAACTCGACCAGGCCCTGTTTGCGTAGGGCTTGCACGGCGCGCTCGACCCGTTCTTTTTCGACATGCACATCAAGAAGGGGCAAGTCGGTTGGGCTGACGACCATACCTAAAATACGCAGCGGCGTGGTCACGGCCAATGGCTGGATCGGCTGCGACAATTCCAAATAGCGCACAACGGGCGTGTTGCGCGACAGACAAATGTATTCGGCGCCGCGCGGGTCATACAGAAACTCCCAGGGCAATGCCGCCAATGAAGGGGGTTGAACGCGCAATTTCAGGCGCAAGCCCTTGCCTTGCTGATTGGCCAATTCCTGGCTCACATCATAACGGCTGCGCACCTCGCCGGTGAACAACGCGTCAAATAGGGCATTGCCAAAGCGTTGCACCGTGGCTTCCTCGGGCGAAGGAATCTGACGGCGTAAATTGCCAGAGCGCAATAACGCAATCTGCAAGTCTTTTAAGCGTTCCTCCAACGCTAGTTCCCCAAAAGGCCGCCGCATCACCGAACGGGCTTCGCCAGCGGGTGAACGCACCACAGTTACTGGATAATCAGGGCCGTCACCGGCGCCGATCTCCAGTTCAAAATCGAGATAGGTAAGATAAATAGCCATCGCACCTTTAATCGGCTATGAATTGCTGAATTCGGCATTGATGACGGGTCAGATATAGCCTATAACATAGTATATGTGAGATTACGTCAGAAATAGTTTACAGTTTTCTGACAAAGGGCAAAAGGAGGGTGGCCGTAGAGGAGGGATCTGTGAAAAAACTGAAAGTGGCGGTGGGAGAGAAGGAAAGGAGACGGGGAGAAGGGGAGACAAGAAGATAATCTGATTCTGATCTTTAATTCTGCATCCGTGAGCTAGATAAGCAGGCAACGAGACAGTGAAATCTCTTGTCTCCATGGCTCCTTGTCTCCCTGTCTCTTCCTCTCCCCTGATCGTACGCCACTACAATTCACGCGACTTGGGCCTCGTCCACAGGGCCCAGCGATAACTTGGCGTGCGCGCCAGCAGGATGATGGCCGTGGCCAGGGTCAACCCGCCATTGATTAGCAAGGCCAGCGGCGCACCGAGCGCGGCAATGAGCAGGCCCATCTCCAAATGGCCAATCGGCGCCGAACCCACACTGAGCACCCATAAACCAACGGCGCGCCCGCGCTGCTCATCGGGCACCGCCAGTTGAATCAAGGTCTGCTGAAGAAGATCAAAGGCGCCAGCGCACATCCCAATGATGAAGAGGATGATGGTGGCGATTAGCAGGTTATGCGTCGCGCCCAAGGCCAGAATCGAGAGGCCATAAAAAACAAAAATCGCACCCAGCAAGGGTTGCTGGCGCCCCCGGCTCGGCAGTAAGGAGAGCAATGTAACGGCAATTGCGCCACCCACCTGGGCCGCGGCATTCAGTGTGCCAAGTCCCTCCGCGCCAGCCGCCAGAACATTCTGCGCAAAGAGTGGCAGCGCACTCATATGCGAGAAGGCAAAGATCTCGCAGGCCACGCCAGCAATGATCAGGATCCGCACCATGGGGATATCAATAACCAGGCGCGCCGCATCTCGGAAAGCTTGTCGGAACGGTGGTGGTGCGAGTAGCAGGCGCCGCGCTTGCGGGACATGCAGGCTGGCGACCAGAGCCGCCGTCAGCCCATACGCGCCAGCCACGACCCAATAGCACCCAGCGACGCCAATCCATGCGATGAGCGCGCCGGCCCCCAGTGCGCCAAAGGCTACCGCAAAGCGGGTGGCCAACGCATTCAGCGCCAACGCGCGCGGTCCGGCTTCCCGGTCCACGGTGTCCATCACAAGCGCCTGGCGCGCTGGCGTATCGAACACTTGAAGACAGCCCGCCGCAAACGAAAACGCGACCACCTGCCAAATCCGCAGCCCACCTGTGCCAATCAGCCAGCTGAAAATGACCATCAAGAGTAGCGCCACACCAGCAACGATGATGAGTTGGCGGCGCCGGTCCATACGATCCGCAATCGTCCCGGCTGTCAACCCGAACAGCAGGGACGGCAACATGCGCGCCGCAAAGATCAACCCAATCGCAAACGCCCCGCCACCTGTCTCAAGCGCGAGCCAAGCCGTAGCCGTGCGTTCTAATCCCTGTGCCCCTGCTGAAGCCAAACTTGAGCCCCATAAACGACGAAACGCGGGCGACTGAAAAGGCGTCATGCAATTTCCTTTTAGGCCAAGCACAGCGGTGTAACTTGGCGGGTTACAGGGCGAGCTTTGATTAAGTATCTTATGGTACGCAGCAAAAACGTTACACAGAGATCACAAAGGAGGCACAGAGCACACAAAGAAAACGCAACTCACTCTTTTGTTTTTTCTCTGCGACCTCTGTGTAATCGTTTTTGCCGCGCAACAGGCAAACAGATCACCCAGTTCTACCCAAGCACCAGACCGAGCGCGAACAAAAGATTGAACAATAAGCTAAGGCGCGCCGTGCCAGCCAGGGTGGCGTTCATGGTGGGCCCATCGGTGGCGCGAAAAATTTTGCCCGCCAGCCCCACGGCAAGCGGAATCGTTAACCAGGGCAGCAACACCCACCAGGCTTGTTGGCCGGTGACCCAAAGCGCCAATGGCACCAGATAGGCCACAAGCAAAAGGACCACATATTCCATTTGTGTGGCGCGCCGCCCCATCCAGACAGCCAACGTGCGCTTGTTAGCACGCCGGTCGGTTTCTAGGTCGCGCAAATTGTTGACAACCAAGATGTTCGTGATCAGCGCACCCGCAGGCACCGCAGCCAACACCACGAACGAAGCTAAGTGCAAAGCTTGGACATAATAGGTGCCACAAACTGCCACCAAGCCAAAGAAGATAAAGACAAAAAAATCGCCCAGCCCATAATAGCCAAACGGGAATGGCCCCCCCGTATAGGCCAGCGCCGCCACAATAGCCGCCACGCCCGCCACCAGGATCGGCCAGCCACCCTGGGCTACCAGGTAAACGCCCACCACCACAGCGGCGCCAAAGACCGCCACCATACCACCGCGCACCTGGGCGGGTGTCAACAGACCACTCGCCGTGACGCGCACCGGGCCCAAGCGCTCATGCGTGTCCGCGCCTTTGAAAAAATCAAAGTAGTCATTGGCAAAATTGCTGCCAATCTGCAAGAGCAAAGCGCCGAGCAAACAAGCCAGGGCCGGCGCAAGCCGAAAGGTGCCCTGTGTATAGGCCAAAGCCGCGCCCACCAGAACGGGGCCAACGGCGGCGGGTAGAGTCTTGGGGCGGGCGGCCATTACCCAGGCTTGACGGGACGAAATAGTTTGGGTGGTCATAAGCTCACTCTGGAATCGAAAAAGGAAGAGACATTAAGAATGACGCAATCCTTGCTTGGCCGACCCTACACGCTTGGTCAATTGCGCCAGTAGAGTGGTAATCTCGGGATTGGCAGGCAATAAACGGAGGGCCTCGCACAAGATCACAATTTTTTCACGCCGTTGCTCAAAGCGCGCCGCCACGAGCAATTCATCGAACAATAGCGCCTGGCCTGCCGCAACCATTGTCGTCACCAGGTAGCGGTAGAGATCATATTGCACTGTGCTGGCGAGAAAGTCGCGCAGAAAATCCACCGCTTGCGGGCCAGCGCGATGCGTCAGCAGCAGATCAAATAACCCCACCAATACCATGCTAGAAGCATCGCTGGCAAAACGCTGTACAAGCCCCGGGATCAGCGTGGTCGGCAACCTAGTAAGATGGCGCAAACATTCGGCAGTCACCTCTGGATAGATGGCAGCACCGGCGTGCATCACATAAAAATAGAGCGGCAGCACCTCTTCCTGGGCGCCCAACAGGCGCGCGGCAGTCAAGGCTGGCTCACCAGACATCGGATCGGTATGTTCATTGGCCAGCAGGCGCACGGCATGATAACGTGCCAGTTGATCATCCATTTCGTTAAGCGCCAATAAAGCAGCGGAGCGCAAAGGGGCGCCTTCCTCTTTAAACGAAGGCGGGGGAAAGACATAGGTTTCGGTCGCCTGGACAAGCAAGGATAGATCAGTCGGCTCGACCAGTTGGCGCAAGCTGCGGATAATGGCGCCGCGTGTAAAGGCCGACGGATCGCGCGTTTCACCATGCCGAGTGTAATAGGCATACAGCTCTAAAAGCGCCGGTCGCGCTTGGGCAAATGGAATTTTCTCTAAAATTTGCAGCGCGGCAAAGATCACTTCCTGGCCAAACTTCGTTTGGAGCAACGTGGCCGCATAGGCAGCCTGTTCCGCTGGTTGAGCAGCTAGGCTACGCAATTGTTGAATTTTCGTCGGTTGTTCGGTAGCCATTAGTGTACTTGGCATTTTTACTATACTCAGGTCAGGATGAAAAGCGAACTTTTGCGAGGTGTACGGGCATGCCCCTACAAGATACCTCGGTTTTCAAATTGATTTCAGTATAGCAGAAGTTGGATGATGTCAGGTATAAAAGTTGAGTCGGCAGGTAAGACCCGCGTGCGATGCACCGGTCAAGCCAATACGCGACCTTCCCACCACCCGATGACCGGTGCATCGCACGCGCCGCGCCTAATCTTTGAAACCGTCGCCAACAAGATAAACCGGTCAGCGCATCACCACCAATGAATCCTATCTTGCTTACTACCGCTCATTATCCCAAAGCTAGCGTTAAACGCCAAGTACCACACCAACGTTTTGTAGATTGACAAATGACTTATAGTCAGTTACAATTGACCCACAGCCAGTTAGAAAGTGAAAACAGAAAAAATGTCGATTAAACAACGCGCCATTAACCAAGACCAAAAGAAGGAGCGCCGCCAGATTATTTTAGCGGCCGCCTTACACCTTTTCCAGACATCAAGCTATGAAGCAGTGAACATGGCGGCTGTGGCCGAAGAGGCCAAGATCGCCAAGGGCACGTTCTATCTCTATTTTGCGACCAAAGAGGCCCTCTTCTTGGCCTTGCAGGCGCATGAATTTGAGCGTTGGTTCGATCAAATTGACGCCAGATTACAGGCCACAACCGGTGCGCTGGCCATTGAAACATTTGTTGCGCACTTGTCCGAGACGTTAGTTGCGCAACCGGCCCTGGTACGCTTGATTGCGATTTTGTACAGCACCCTTGAGCAGAACATCGACTTTGTCACGGCGTTAGAGTTTAAAGCGCTGTTATTGCGGCGCGTCTTAGAAACTGGGCCCTTGCTAGAAGCGCGTTTACCGTTTTTACGACCGGGGGAGGGGGCCCAATTGCTTTTGCGCATTCAGGCACTGACGATTGGGCTGTACCACATGGCCGAACCGGCGCCACTGGTGCGCCAAGTGTTAGAACAACCAGATCTAGCGCTGTTTAAGATTGATTTCAAACACGAATTTTTAAGTGCATTACAGACCATGCTGCAAGGGCTTGCAGCGCGTACGCTAGGAGAATAGGCCATGCAGAACACGCTTTTGCGCGGAAAAACAGCGCTAGTGACGGGCGCATCAAGCGGCTTGGGGGTGGATTTTGCCCGCCAATTGGCCGAATATGGTTGTCATTTACTCTTAGTCGCGCGGCGCGAAGATCGCCTACACGAAGTTGCGCAGGCGATCATAAGCCAGTATGGGGTAGAGGTAACGGTGCTTCCGCTCGACCTGGGGGCAGAGAATGCGGCTCAAGTTCTTTATGACCAGATCAAAGCCCAAGGCAAAGTGGTTGATGTGCTGATCAACAATGCCGGTTTTGGCGTGCATGGCCCATTCGTCAACGGGCCATGGGGGCGCGAAAAGGCCATGCTCGAACTGGATATTATCACCGTGGTCCATTTGACCAAGTTGTTTGTGTCGGATATGTTGGCGCGCAATTTTGGCTATATTTTGCAAGTAGCTTCGAGCGCGGCCTATCAGCCGGTGCCTGGCTATGCAGCCTATGGTGCGGCCAAGAGTTTTGTCTTGAATTTTGGCGAGGCGCTCAGCTATGAATTGCGCAAGACCAACGTGCATTGCACCGTACTCTCACCGGGCGTGACGGCGACAGAGTTCTTCCAAGTCTCGGGGCAACCCTTAACCTTATACCAACGGTTGACCATGTTGGATAGCCCAACCGTTGCCAGGATTGGCATCAAGGCGCTGCTGGCCGGTAGACCAAGCGTCGTTGCCGGCGCCGTCAATGCCACGCTGGCCTGGGCCAATCGGTTCGCGCCGCGCCGCCTAGCGGTCGTGATTGCGGACCAGATGATGAACAAAGCCTAAAATACGGAGCCCGCAGCGGCCAGATCAGCCGCGCAACCAGGCATGGCAATGCCTCGACCGGGTTGAGCCCTATTCTAGGGCTAGATGCTCAAAGAGCCAGCCAGCAACCTACGCGCTCGGTTGGTCCTAGCTCGACAATTTTTTCTCTAAAATCAAGCTCGCTTGGCTGTACACCGTATGTAGAGCGTCGCCGTCCATTTTAATAATGGCGGTAAAACCCTGGCCGATCCAAAAGCGCAAGGCAGGCCAATTTTTCAGGTAGACGCGCAGCCACAAGGCCGTAAACCCACGCTGGCGCAGTTGTTCTGCGAGCCCTTCGATCACTTCTCGGCCATAGCCCAGCTGCTGCTGATCGGGATGGAGCACGAACATGGAAATAAAAAAGACATTCGGTTGGGGCATATGATGCGAGCCGTGGAAATAGCCAACCGGTTCAGTGGCCAGGGTGGGCTGGATCCATTGCAAACGGAAGCTAGCCCGTACATTCTCATGGCTGAGGCTATCGACAATCAGTTGCGCCAGTTCTGTTTCTGGGATCGGATGGAAGGTGGGGTCCCACGGTTCCACATAGGCGCAGGCATTGAAAATTTGGGTCAAACGAGGCGCATCCGACAACTGACTGTCATGCAACGTCAGGCGGGCGGTGGCCCATTGTGAGGGCAGGGCTTGGTCAATCATCGTTCTCCTTGCATATCGTTCTCCTTACGTAGCGCCGCGAGAAAATTTTCTACGGTATAGACCACGGGGCCAATGGCCAAACGCTGCCCCAACCGGGTCAATTGGGGGGGCTCCACATCGGTGCTATTAAGCACTTCGGCTTGCGCAAAGACGGTTTGCGCCGGACCATCCAACAACACCTGCCCCTGCCCCATCACCACAATGCGCGAAAAATTCTCGGCCACAAAATCAATATCGTGGCTGATGGCGATCACGGTCTTGCCTTGTTCATGCAGCGTCTGAAAAATTTGCGCTAGCCGTTGTACGCTCTGATAATCCTGCCCCGTGGTCGGCTCGTCAAAGATCACAATCGGCGTATCCATGGCGAGCACCGCCGCCATCGCCACCCGTTTGCGCCAGGTGGCCGTGAGATCATAGGGGTTGACATCGGCTTTGTCGGTCAGTTCTAACAGGGTCAACGCCTGCTGCACCAATAGCTCAATTTTCTCAGCGGGAAAGCCCAGGTTGCCTGGCCCAAAGCGCACTTCATCGCGCACGGTGCCTTTAAACAATTGGTCATCGGGGTTCTGAAAAACATAGCCAACGCGCGCCGCCATCTTGGCGACCGAATGTTCGGTGGTTAGCCAATCGCCAATCCGCACCGTGCCTTGAGACGGGCGCAATAAACCGTTGAGCTGTTTGATCAGCGTCGTCTTGCCCGAACCATTCTGGCCGATAATAGCCAATTGTTCACCAGCTTCGATCGCCAATGTAACGTTTCGCAGCGCAACAACGCCAGATGGATAGGTAAAGTGCAGATTTTCAATCGCAATACGCATGCTCATGCCACAATTTCCTGTTTAGGGCTTACGCCAACCAGAGCTAAGCTCAGGCAAAGGGTGCTTATCCTCTGTGTGCGCTGTGTCTTCTCTGTGTAACCGATCTTTCCTGTTGCCTGCCTACCGTGAGTAAGTAAGTTCTATTTTTTATACGCGCGAAAACCCGCCTCGGCCTCATCAATCACCACTGGCAATGCCCGCTCCGGCGGCCACAATTGTTCCGCTTGGGCCTGTTTGGCCACTGTCGTGTAGCGCGTCTGGCCGATGTGATGCTCGATCAACAAGGGTGAAGTGAGCACTTCGGCGGGCGGCCCATTTAGAATAATTTCGCCATTGGCCAGGGCAATCACACGGTCGGCAAAGGTGGCCACCCATTCGAGTTTATGCTCGGCCATGATCACCGTCATACCCTGTTTGCTCATGGCCCGGATCGTTTCAAAGACTTCGCGGCTGCCAATGGGATCTAATTGCGACGTCGGCTCGTCGAGCACCAATAGCTTCGGCTCCATGACTAAGATCGAGGCCAACGCCACCCGTTGTTGTTGGCCGCCGGAAAGGGCATAGGGGGAACGGTTGGCAAAATCGGTGATGCCGGTTAACGCCATGATGCGGTCGATGCGCGGGCGCATCTCGGCAGGCGGCACGCCAAGATTCTCCAAGCCAAAGGCAATCTCTTCATAGACGGTGAACTTAGCGCCGGAAATCTGGTTGCCAGGGTTTTGAAAGACCAAACCGGCCACCAGCATCAGCTCTTCCAACGGCGTGTGGCGTGTATCCAAGCCAGCGACCAGCACCTGGCCACTCATTTCGCCGCGAAAAAAGTGGGGGGCAAAGCCTGTGAGTGCATAACAGAGCGTGGACTTGCCCGCGCCATTCGCCCCAATAACGGCCACAAACTCACCTTCTTCCACCTGGAACGAAAGATCCTGTAACGCCGGCTGGGTGGTTTGTGGATAATGGTAGGTGAGGTTTTGAATGGCTATAATGGCCATAAGCGGATTCCAATCATCACCAGTGTGAGCACAACCAGACCGATACGCACTTGGCGTTGCCGCACCGAATCGGGCACATGAATTAAACTGGTCTTGACCCGTTTGGCCTTAAAGGCGCGCGCCTCAAGCGCAATCGCGCGTTCTTCGACATCAACCAAAGAGCCAAAGACCAGGGGACCGACCAGGGGCAGCAACGCGCCAATCCGCGCCCGAACGCTCCCCTGGGTCTCCAGACCGCGTGACCGTTGGGCATCAATGATCGTATTCGCCTTGTTGCGCATTTGGGGGATAATTTGTAACGTGCTCACCAAAATATAGGTCAGGGAGGGCGACACCCCACGCCGGGTTAAATCAGTCATCAACGTACTCGGATGGGTGCTGAGCAACAGCAACAGAAAAGCGCCGACCATATTCATCAGGCGTGTGGCGGTGAGATAGGCAAATTGCACACCTTCTAACTTGACCGAAAAGATCCAGAAGCGCCACAGAACTGTCCTACCCCCCGGATAGAAGAGGCTCTGCATGACAAACAAAAAGAGTGCGAGCGGCAAAATCAAACGCACGGTGCGCTGCAAAAATTCTGGCCCAATTTTGCCCCAGATGCTCAGTGGCACAAGGACACAGATAAAGAGCAAGGTGGCCAACCAATATCCCGGGCCAAGAAAGCCAATCAAAATCAGGCTAAAGCTAATGGCTAATTTGGTTAATGGATTCAGCCGTTGCAACGGGCTGTCACGTTCAATGTAGAGACTAAGGTTATCTGGCATAGGGAGTAGGGAAGTAGGGAGTAGGGATGAGGAATTAGGGATGAGGAATGCGATGTCCGTCTAATCCTGTATCCCGTATCCCCTAATCCCCCTTAATTACGCATTCTCGGCCCGCGGGAAGCGCGACACATAACGTTTGGACAACCCCTTGATAATAAACCAGGCCAATAGGGCTGTGGCCACCTTATCAATAGGCTCAAAAATAAAACTGGTCGCTAACACAGATTCAATCACCCCACGCCCTGAGGCCATCAGGTAGGCCGTCAAAAAAGACGAACCACTGGCCGTGATCCCACCATAGAGCGCGACATTGATGAAAGATGAGACGATCGCCGCGACAATCGCGATTAACAGACCACTGATCACGACCTTCCACCAGGTTTTGAAGAGCCCGGCATTGGCGCAAAGGCCAGCCACCAACCCGATAAAGAGCGCAACGGGGAACCAGGGCAAGGCATTGGGATCAATCGTCAAGCCCCAGATTGTGTTAGATAAAACGCCAGTCAACGCACCGGCCCACGGTCCGGCCAAAACGCCAACGAGCACGGTGCCGATCGAGTCTAGATAGACGGGTAACTTGAGCAACGACACAATCTGGCCGATAACGATGTTGATGGCGATGGCAACCGGAATGAGCACCAGCGTCATCGTGCTAAAATCGGCCTTCAAACGTTCTGAAAAACTCATAATTTTCCTCCTGCTGATCTAATTTTGATGCAACGCCAATTGTTCCATCCGTTCAACAAATAAATCCAAAAAACGCCGTGGCTGCACTTTGAGCGCCGCCTGCATATTCGGTGGTTTCTGCCAGGCTTTGTAAAAATCGCCAATCGTGTTGCCCAGCGAAACCTCACTATGAATGTCCACTGTGATGTGCAACCGTCTGGTTTCGACCAGATCGGGCATAAAGGCCAGCGCCAATGCCACTGGATCGTTGATCACACAACCTTCAATATCCTGGTATTCATCGTGAAATTCCATGTAAAATTTGGTCGAATCAGCGATAAAACGCGTAATCGGTGAATCAATTTTCAGCAAGCGGTCAACATCAGCCTGCCGAAAAATACATTGATAGGTTACATCTAGCGGCACCAGCGTCATTGGCATGCCCGAGTGATAGACCATATAGGCGGCGTGGGGATCGACATAGGTGTTAAATTCGGCGACGGGCGTCGTATTGCCCTGGAATAGCAGTGCGCCGCCCATAATGATCACCTCGTGGACGGCTTGGATGATCCGCGGCTCGCGCCGAATGGCCATGGCGATATTCGTCAACGGCGCAACAGCCACCAGGGTAATTTCACCCGGCGCGGCCATAATCCGTTCGATCAGCAGATCGACGGCATGTTGATCGGTTGGTCGCTGTTGGGGCGGCGGTAATTTTGCATACCCTAGCCCCGTGGTGCCATGCGTCTCAGCGGCGATCAGGAGCGGCTGGATCAGAGGCACGGGCACGCCAGCGGCCACCGGCACATGACCAGCACCGGCCAATTCCAACACACTTAGGGCATTGATCACCCCCTGATCCATCGGGCAATTGCCACTGGTGACGGTGACAGCCTCCAGTTGCACTTCGGGTGAGGCCAACGCCAGCAAAATCGCCAGTGCATCGTCGATGCCGGGATCGGTGTCGAGAATAATTCGTTTGGGCTTTGAATGGCTCATGCCTTGACCACCAGCTCCTCATAGCCCGAAACAGGATCAAATTCGCGCACGAAGCGCACGTCCGGCAAAACGCCAATCACAATTTCGGCGGTGGTGTAGATCAAACAACCTTCCCACAAATGGCCACCCAGGGTGCGACCTTCACTGTCCGAAAGTGAGATATGATAGTGGGCATCGCGTTGACTCAGGGTGCCCGTGAGCGAGACAATTTCAAATTTCTGTTCAACTTCAACCACACCGGGTTGATCGGCCAAACGCAACACGGCCTTACGTAAACTGCCAACACAGGTCAAGATGCAGGCCGCCTCTAACTTGTGTAATTTGGCAAAGCTATCTAATTCTACTTTTAAATCTTGATCGGGGGATAAGCGGAAGGCCAAAGCTTGCATTCAATATACCCTTTTGTATGGTTTTATTCAGATTTCCCATTATCGCGTATAAGTAAGTACAAGCAAAAAGACAAAGCACTTTTATCTAATCTTAAATTCTGTGTCGCGCGCCCAAGTGAATTTGCAACAAATTTCCTTGGATCTAAATTATTGACTAATCATTCTTTAATCGTTATAGTATTGATTAAAGGGGAGAGGCACTATGGCAAGACCGCGAGAGTTTGATCAAGCGTGGGTGTTAGATCAAGCAACAGAATTATTCTGGACCCAAGGGTACGAACGAACATCGATTCAGGATCTCTGTGACCAGCTCGGGATCCACAGGGGTAGCCTTTATGCTACCTTTGGCGACAAGCACGAGCTATTTCTGACCTGCCTGGATCGTTTTCGCCAGTCGGCACAGAGCCGGGTATTTTCGATCTTAGAGGAGCCAGGTGAGCCGAAAGAGCTCTTAGAACGCTTTTTCGAAAAATCAATTGATAACTCCATGAGCAACGACAAGCAGCGCCGCGGTTGTTTTATCGCCAATACAGCCATGGGGCTCGCGGCCTTTGATCCGCGCGTTGCCAGCCGTGTCGAAGCCTACTGCCTCGACAGTGAAAACTGGTTTTACAATTTTCTGCTACGGGCGCAAAAGGCAGGCAAGATCAAAAGCAAACATAATCTGCGCGAACTCGCACGCTTCTTGGTGAGCACCAAGCAAGGTCTACATGTCATGGCGAAAACAGCCACCGATCGCAAGACACTCCAAGATGTGTATAAAGTTGCACTGGACTTTCTCGTGTGATATTCTTTGGGGCGAATTAAAGAACGATTATTCTTAAATCTATTGGATCTCTCTGCTCGTGTTATATTGTAAGTTTGAGCAATTCTCACCATTCCCCTCCGCAAAGGAGCACCTATGCTTACCAACTTAACCCGTGGTCGGATCCACTATGGCTGGATTGTTGTGGCGATCTCATTTGTGACAATGCTCGCCGCGGCGGGCATTCGTTCGGTGCCTGGCGTTTTAATTTTGCCGTTAGAATCAGAATTTGGCTGGACGCGCGCCGTTGTTTCGTTGGCGGTCTCGATCAATTTACTGCTCTTCGGGTTATGTGGGCCGTTTGCAGCAGCGGTGATGGAAAAATTTGGCATGCGCCAGATGATGACGATTGCATTGCTTGTCCTGGCCGGTGCGGTTGCCCTGACGACGCAGATCCATAACGCCTGGCAACTCTATCTGCTCTGGGGCGTGGTCGTCGGTTTGGGCACCGGTGCGATGGCGGGTTGGGTGGCGGCGACTGTGTCGAACCGCTGGTTTGTCGAGCGTCGCGGTTTGGTGGTCGGCTTGCTGACGGCCAGCAATGCCACTGGCCAGCTGATCTTTCTGCCCATGCTCGCGGGCGTGGTAGAAAAGTATGGCTGGCGGCCAGCGGTGTTGATTGTGGCTGGCGTTGCGCTGGTTGTCGGTCCGTTGGTGGCCTTCTTTATGCGCAACCGCCCAGAAGATATCGGGCTACGGCCTTATGGCGCCCCCGAACAGGATCCTTTGTCACACACGAGTGGCCAGCCAAAGAGAGCCATGCATATGACCGGCAACCCATTTCGGGTGGCGCTGATGACCTTGGTGCACGGCGTGCAGTCGCGCGATTTTCTGTTGCTGTGTGGCAGCTTTTTCATCTGTTGCGCCACGACAACGGGGTTGGTCGGCACCCACTTGATCCCCATGTCACATGAACATGGGATCCCGGAAGTGACAGCGGCCAATATGCTGGCGCTGATCGGCATTTTTGACTTGTTCGGGACGATGGCATCGGGCTGGCTCTCCGACCGTTATGACAACCGCTGGTTGCTTTTTTGGTATTACGGATTGCGCGGACTCTCGTTGATCTTCTTACCCTACGCCTATGGCACGGGATTATTTGGTCTGGGTCTGTTCGTGGTCTTCTATGGGCTGGACTGGGTGGCGACTGTACCGCCCACGGTTCGGCTGGCTGCGGATCTGTTTGGCAAACGCAATGTAGGTACGGTCTATGCCTGGATTTTTGCGGCCCATCAGCTGGGGGCCGCCACGGCTGCTTTTGGCGCCGGCGCTTTGCGCACTTGGCTGGGTGATTATCAAGTTAGCTTTATGCTCGCCGGTGGCTTAGCCCTATTGGCCGCGGGGATGGTCTTACGGATTGGCCACGACCCTCATGGCGATTTTCTACCGGTGCAACCAGCCGATACAGCAATCTCGGCAGCGGATTAGACAGCGAATGGCAGAATAACAGAATCAACACCATCGAACGTAGGTCACGCTGGAAGCGATGATCTACGTTCGAAGCTAGACATAGACTTTTGCCTACCTTGTAATTTGCCTACCTTGTACATCGTCAGGCCACTCCTCGATACTCATTTCATCCACCGTTTCATTATCATCTTTGAATACGAAGCAAGCATTGATCTTTTGGCCTTTCAAAATCGACGGTAGCCAATAAACCGCGTCAGACCACATCCATTCAAAGGGGATTTGATCTAGCGTACACCAAGTTGGTTTCATTTCATCTGTTTCGACCGGCTGTCCAGCCCACACTTTGGCAGAAAGATATGCACAACTTG
>JAPLGZ010000614.1 GCA_026389895.1 Chloroflexota bacterium
TAGGCGGCGTGGTAGACGCTGGCAACGGCTAGACTTTGCGTGGCCGTCCAGACATAGGCGTAGATCACCGCATTCATCATCGAGGGAATCAGGGTAATCAGAAGCGTCAAGACAACCGATACACCGACCCCGGCGTTAACGCCTTCGAGGTGTGTCCCGATGGCAACCAAGGCGGGTAGATGCCAGGCCCACCAGATGAAGGCCTGAAGCAGAAGCGCTTTGCGCGGGGTGTAGCGCTTGGCCAGGTGGGGCAGCATATAGCCCCGCCAGCCAAATTCTTCCCCAAAGCCGGGGATGAGGGTGATGACGAATCGCAACAAAAAGCTGCCCAGGATGGCCATAACCGATGCTTCCGCGGGGAAACTGTGTAGTCCCAGCACCCACTCTAGCAGGGTTGGCACGACAAAGATGAAACCCGCCAGCGCAAAGACCCATACGTATTGTTTGGGTTTCCCCCAACGCCAACCGGCATTCTTGAAACCATCGCGAAAGATATAGCGCCCGGCAATGAAGGTTGCGACCGAGACCATTACCATGGCCAGCGAACTTAACCCATAACTTGCCAGGGGTGTCGTCGCACCCCAAATGGCGTAGGCGATTTGGAAGGGCCATGACAAGGCAACCACCAGGAGCAAGTAGATCGTCAGTGAAAAAGGTCGTTGGGGCTGCACTTGTTGCAGCGGTGACAGTTGGGTTGTGATGTTCATAGGCTTATCTCCTTTGAAGCCCATTCAATCATAAATAAATCGACGGGATAGGGCCAAGTTCAAGCCGTTTGCTTTTTCTCGTGCGAGAGGTTTGCCGGTTTGAACACGACCACAATGAGCACAGCCCAAATCATGACAGCCGCGCTCATGATGGCCGCCGCATTGCCGCCACCGGCCTTAGAAACGGATAGAAAATCAAACAACGCGTGAAACAAAATCACCATCAGCAGACTGCCGCGTGTGCTGTTATACAGCCAAGTGAAGACAAGCGAAGCCGCCAGGATTGATAGCAAAAAGAGTGGCAAGCCCGTTACCAATCCCATCGCCATATAGGTGTCCCTATAAAAGAAAGCGGGCAAGTGCCAAAATGCCCAAACTATGCCAAGAATAAACGTTGCCGTTAGTGCGCTATATTTCTGCTGAAGGCGTGGCAAAGCGAACCCGCGCCAACCGACCTCTTCGCCTACGCCAAAGGTCAGCAGCCAAAGGATGAAGGCACCTACAATGCCAAGGTAAGGCAAATACGCTACTTCGCCCAACAAGGCTAGGTTCGGCCATTTTTCCTGGGTCGCATATCCAACAACGGCGGCGATGCCAAACAGAATGATCGGCGACAGAATCGCAAAGAGTATCCAGCCAAGCCCGACGCGCCATTTCAATAACCCAGCGAGCAGTTGCCGAAGGCCGCTACTGCCTTCTGTCGCGGCGGTGACAATGAGCGCGGCTAACAGTGGCCCAAAAGAAGCCAGATAATGAAGCGCTGGTGGCACTGGAACGCGAAGCCAGCCTTGTGCCGAAACTGCAAGCGGAATCTCGACCGCCCACGAAAGCGCATAAGCCAGGATGAAATAGGCGACGACAGGGTGCTGTTTGAGCAAGTTAGTGAGAGCGTTCTTCATCATGGTAGCTTGTGATTTTGGTTATTCTAGCAACATGGCTGAAGGTTGCTATGGCGATTAGCCTGCCAACCCTTCAGAAAGCGACATGGCTTCCGCACGTCTTTTGATGCCAAACATACATTTTCGCATCATCACAATATCGCAGAACTCAATGAGCAGGTTGAAGAAGATCGCTAGCGAAAACAGGCGGTATTTCACCCGCACCCGTGTGACCAGGCGAGAAGCAGCTTCCCCTTCAGGGTAAATGCCCCAAACCCAAGTACTGTCACCCTTTTGATCCCACCAGACCATCGATTGATTTTGCCTAAAATCCTTCACCCGCATGCCTTGCTTGCCATCGGGGCTAAGCGGAATCAGATCGCCTATTTGGATGTTTTGCTGCTCCGGCAGGATCCTTTCGGCGCTGGGCTTGCCTAAATTATCCAACAAGTCATAGCTATACCAGCCCGCCCGCGTAACCCCCATTTGCACAATCCAGGGGTAGATCTGTTCGGCGGGCGCCTGGATCGTCACGGCGCGCGTCGCGTTGAAGGATGGTTGGTCCACAATCTCATCCCCAGGCATCGCGCGTTTGATCTCATCGTCGGTCGCGCCCCAGCGCAGTTGCCAGGGGCGTAGGCGTGTAAGATAGACAAAGACGAGCATAAAGAGACTGATGCTAATCATAAAAGTAGAACGTTTCATTCTAATGATCCTTTGCTGCAATGCCGTGGCAATCGCGAACTTGCTCGCAGCACCGGTTAATAGTAAGTAATAAAATGAATCGGTAACGGGTCAGTCAACCTGCTTCAGCAGGTTTCCCGTAGCAGGCGTCGAATCGGGTGCCCGTTGGGCGCGATGCTGAAAGCCCGCCAATGACCGAAATATTTTGTTGATCACCATCAGCGGACTCTCTCTACCAGCGGGAGCCCATGGGGCGCGTTTCAACGCCGAGGCATTTGCCGACGAATTACCGAGCGAACCAACTGGTGATGCGTGGCCCTAACCAAATCAACGCCAGAATGGCAAAATTGAGAATGACGCCTGCAAACGCAACGTCCCAATCCAGGGCGGTGAGCGTCAACGATAACAACGTAACCCCGACCAACACGGGTTGCGACCACGACCAGCCCAGGAAGAGGGCAACGGCGACAACCATAAACCCAATGGCAGCGACCGCCCAGAGCGCGCCATAGACCGCGATGCCGCCCGCGCCTAGGTCCCAGCGATTACCAAGCACGGTAGTCTTATAGGGAAGTTGTTGAATTACCCCCAACTTCATGTAGGCGAACGTACCCATCAAGTGGATGAGGCCATGCAAAAAGAGCACGATTGACGCGATGATCAGCATGATTTTAAGCATAAGAATCGCTTAGGGCGTTTCCTTTACTGGTTGCGTGGATAAAGTCGCCGTTAGCATCGCCGAGAGGTCAACATTCCAGGCTACCCCCGTAATGTCCCAGTATGACCAGGGTTTTCCTTGCTTTTCCCAGGTGATCGCACTGCGGGCCGGGATGGTCATGTCATCCACCTGCTGCCAGGTTAGAAAGTCAACCCGCCACGGTTCTTTTTCGCCGTTCGCACCAAAATAACGCAGCGCCGTCATCTTGGTGATTAAGGCTGTTTGCGGGTCAAAGTAAACGGTCATTGAATCTTCTTCAGCGCCAAAGGGAAAAAACATCTGCGCGCTCGTTTCGTCAATGGCCACCCAGCGGATGCGGGAGTCAGTCACAAAAATTGAAGGGTAGAGGGGTGCTTCGGCAAAGAGGATCATGTTTGAGCCTTGATCGACGCGTGTGCCCGTGTCGGCCTTGCCCACCAGGCCAGTCATGCCCTGGCCGTTGACATACTGATCCAGCGCCTTCAGCACCGGAAAACCAAACCAAGTCATCTGCATATCACGGCGAAAGTCATAACCCAGGCGATGATAGAGTTGAAAGCGCATGGGCATCCACACCCCAAAGTTGGCTTGCGCGCGGCCCCAGAAAACGGCCGATTCGATCCGTGGGGCGCGGTCACCCAATGCGACATGAAGATAGCGCAGGACGGGCGCCGGTAGATTCTCTGGTATACGAACATCGCCAAGCACTTGTGATTTTCCGGTCACTGGCGAAACGATCCTTGGCGGAATCTGCAAACCCAGCCAACCAATGGCGGCAAGCACGGCCAGGCCTCCGACAATGCTTAATCCGGTTTTCAGGAATGTGTTCATCCTGGTTTCTCCTCATGTTCTCGGGACAAGTATTTGGGCGTTATCTTCGAGCAGATGATCACGACCTTGCATGGGCCAGCAAACTCGGTTGTAGATCTGGCCGAGCACTAGGCAATTCTCCCCGTTTGCGCCAAAATAGATGGGCCACGGGCAGCGCCACGAGCGCCAACCCCAGGCCAAATTCGCCGATCACATACGGTGTAAACCGTGTCGCACCGGTCAAAGGCGTGAAAATTGCTTGAATAAACAGATTATGGCTCGCATGTAAGAGCACCGCCGGCCACAGACTGGCCGATTTAAGCCGCAACCAGGCGAAGGCAAAACTGGTCCCCATCACCATAACCGTGAAACAGACCAGGCCAAACCCTGGTGAAACGCCCGCATTGTTGTAGTCGGCAAAGAGGATGCCTGGATAATGCCAGAGCGCCCAGATAGCGCCACTGAGTAGCGCCGTCGTCGTAAACGAAAATCGCTTGGCCAACTCAGGGACTAATAATCCCCGCCAGCCGATCTCTTCGCCCAAGGCCGTCGCACAGGAACTCACCATCCCCGCGGTCGCTGCGATGAGGATATAGAGGGTCAGGAAAATCGTGGGCGATTGCGTTTGGATCTGGCGTTGGGCGGCCGCTTGTTTCGCCATCGCTGCCGGTGCAAAGATTCCTAATCCGGTCAGCCAGACAATGCCATAGACCAGTAACCCGTAGCCCAGCGGCAACCCATAGCTCACCAGCCAATATTGAGACGGTTTGAACGACCAGCCCAAGCCGCGGATATTCCGCTGAAAGATCAACTGCGTGATCAGCGCCGCCACCCCAGGCGACCACATCAGACCCCAGGCATAGGTATGAATCGAGCCTGATGCGATGATGAAATAGTAAAAGATGGCGCTCAGCGCGAAGGTTAGCAACAGGAATACCCAGATTTTTGGAGGCAAAGTTGAGGTCATATTTTATTAGCCTAGATGTGTTTACCTGATCAATTTTAGATTTGTTCCCGTTATGGGAATATGGTAGAATCCTACCATGCACATTGTCTCGATTCAGACGTTGCGCGCGTTTTGGCAAAAACACACTGACGCTGAACGCCCATTACGTGCTTGGTATGCCTTGGCAGAGAAGGCAAGTTGGCGTTCGCCTACGGAAATTAAGGCTGCGCTTGGCAATGTCAGTTTTATCAGTCATGACCGCGTGATCTTTAATATCAAAGGCAATGACTATCGGTTGGTCGTCATCGTAGCATACCAAAAAGGCCGCTTATTTATTCGCTTTGTCGGCACCCATACGGAATACGACCGCATTGATCCGGAAACGATTTGAGAGAAGGAACGAACAATGCAACTTCGCCCGATTCGCAATGAAGAAGAACATGAAACGGCGTTAGCCGAGATTTATGCGCTGTGGCATGTTGAACCCGGCACACCGGAAGCAGATCAATTGGATGTCTTGATGTTATTGGTGGAAGATTATGAAAAACAGCAATATCCAATTGACCCGCCCGATCCAATTGACATGATTCTTTTTATGATGGATGCCAATGGCTTGAAACAGAAAGATATGTTGCCCTATTTTGGTACACGCGCGCGCGCCTCGGAAATTCTTAACCGCCGTCGCCCTTTGACCTTAGAGATGATCCGTAAATTAGCGGACGGATTGAAGCTCCCCGTGGATCTACTCGTGAAACCGTATGCGCTGCAACCCTATCCAGAACGTTCGCCTGCTTCGTCGGTCTGATCTCCGATAAATCGTCCATCCGTTCACAGTCACTTGATTCGGCGCAATCCCTTCCCGTTCCAGGCTGTGATCTTCGTAAATGCCGTCTTGGCTATCTAATGGATTGTGTTTGCGTTAGTTTTCCCTGTAATCTCGCCGCGCCAGCAAAATAGCCATCCCTACGCTTGTTTCAAATGCCGGTAATAGATAATCTTCGCTGCCTCGGATACCGCGACATAGACGATGGTGATCACGAGCAAAAGTAATAGGGCGCTGGGCGGCAACGGTGTAAAACCCAACAACGGGCCAAAGGGTAGATAGGGAATGATTAATGCCACAATGGTAACGGCCAAAGTGGAGAGCCAGAGATAAAAGCTGGGTTTGCTTTTAAAGATCGAGCGACGCGTGCGCAAGACCAGGGTAATCAACAATTCGGTTAACAACGATTCAACAAACCAACCCGTGCGGAATTCTTCTGGGGCGGCTTTCACAATGTAGATCAGCGTACCAAAGGTGATAAAGTCAAAGATTGAACTGATCAGCCCAAAGATCACCATGATGTCACGGATGAACTTAATGTCCCAGCGCCGGGGTTTTTCCACCAGCTCGCGGTCAACGTTATCGGTGGCAATCGTCAGGGATGGAAAGTCAGAAAGAAAGTTGTTCAGCAAAATCTGTTTGGCCAATAAGGGCAAGAAGGGCAAAAAGAGCGATGCCCCCGCCATGCTAAACATGTTGCCAAAGTTAGCGCTGGTGGTCGTAAAGACATATTTTAAGGTGTTGGCAAAGGTCGCGCGCCCTTCTTCAATCCCTTGGCGCAACACATCCAAATCTTGTTTTAATAACACAAAATCGGCGGCTGCTTTGGCCACATCGACGGCCGTATCCACCGAGATGCCCACATCGGCGGCGTGCAAGGCCGGTGCATCGTTGATGCCATCGCCCATATAACCAACGACATGCCCCATTTTACGCAACGCCAGAATGATGCGTTCTTTCTCATTTGGATCGATCTCGACGAAGAGCGTGGTCGTTTTCGCCCGTTGCCATAAGGCTTCGTTGCTCAAATCATTCAGCTCATCACCGGTCAAGATCCCGGTCACCGGCATGCCGACGACTTCGGCCACATGGGCGGCGACCAGACGGTTATCACCCGTAATAATTTTTACCTCGACGCCCAACTTCGCCAGATCGCGCAGGGTCTTTTGTACACTTGCCTTGGGTGGGTCGAAGAAGATCAAGAAGCCGATAAAGCGTAAGTCGCGCTCATCGCTATGGGCCAAATTCGCGGTCAGCGCCACCGGCTTGGTGGCCACGCCCAGCACACGATAACCTTGTGCACTCCACGCGGCATAACGTTGCCGAATTTGGGTTTCCTGCGTCGCGTCGAACGGCACAAGCTTCTGGCCATCTTGCACCTGGGTGCAGACCGCCAACACGTTATCCAACGCGCCTTTGGTGATCAGCCGGTGGCTGCCATCCGCTGTCTGAACGACAATGCTCAGCCGTTTGCGCACAAAGTCGTAGGGGATTTCATCGATTTTGCTCTCTGTCACGGCGGAGAGAGCGCCCGTTTGCGCTTTGGCGATAATCGCCTCGTCCAGCGCATTTGCCAATCCCGTCTGAAAAAATGCATTGAGATAGGCGTCGTGCAGTACAACTGGGGAAGGTTGCCCTTGCACATCCAATGCCCCATCGAGTTGCACCACCCCTTCGGTCAACGTGCCGGTCTTGTCGGTGCAGAGCACATCCATGCTGCCCAAATTTTCGATGGCGCTAAGCCGGCGCACAATCACGCCACTCTTGGCCATCACCTGAGCGCCTTTGGCCAGGTTGATGCTAATAATGGCGGGTAACAATTCGGGTGTCATGCCCACGGCCAGCGCAATGGCAAAGAGCAAGGATTCAATGGCCGGCCGAGCAAAGAAGACATTGATGGCAAAGGTTGCCACCACCAGTGCTAACATGACCACCGTGAGCAGATAGCCAAAGCGCCGAATGCCGTTTTCAAATTCGGTTTCTGGGGCGCGCAATTTCAGCCGCTCGGCGATCTGACCAAAGGCCGTCTTGGCGCCGGTTTGGGCGATCAAGGCATGGGCGGTGCCACTGCGCACACTGGTGCCCATAAAGACACAATTGGTGCGTTCGGCTAATCCGGCATTGACCTTCACTTCACCCGGTTTTTTCTCGACAGGGAACGTCTCACCCGTGAGGACGGCCTGGCTGACAAAGAAATCTTTGGCTTCCAACAACACCCCGTCCGCCGGGATCAGGCTGCCAGCAGAAAGCAACACAACATCACCTGGCACGACGGCTTCGGCTGGGATCGTCTGAGGTTTCCCATCGCGCAGCACCGTCGCTTTGAGCGTCACCCGTGCGCGCAATTTGGCGACGGCATTCGTTGCGCTGTATTCTTGCCAGAAACCGAGGATCGAACTGCCTAGAATGATCACCAGGATAATAATGGCGTCGGTCCATTCTT
>JAPLGZ010000435.1 GCA_026389895.1 Chloroflexota bacterium
GGGTGGTGTAATGGCCAACGCGCCATTGCCTACCCCATTGCCTGTAGAAACCCTGCCCATTGTGATCGGTGGGCGCACCTGGCAGATCACAGCGGTGCATGATCAGGTGGCCTTGCTTGCCGTGGCAGACCAGCTAGAACATGGCCCTTACGGCTTTTTGCTCTGGGATTCGGCGCTGGCGCTGGCAGAACAGTTGGTCGCGCAAGCCGAGCAAGTGCGTGGCAAGCGGATATTGGAACTAGGCGCCGGCGTGGGCTTGCCGGGCTTGGTGGCGCATAGCCTGGGCGCCAGCGTCTGGCAGACTGACCATCAATCGTCCGCCCTCAACTTGGCCATGTTGAACGCACAACAAAATGGTGTGGCCGGCATTGCGCATTTTGTGGCCGATTGGCGCACGTGGACGCACACTCAGTCTTATGATCTTTTGCTGGGGGCCGATATCCTGTATGAGCGCACATTGTATGTGGATCTGGCGCATATTTTTAGTCACAACCTGGCGCCAGGTGGGCGTTTGCTGCTGAGTGACCCAGGACGACCCCAAGCGCTCGACTTTGCTGCGCAGTTAGAAAAACAGGGCTGGCGGATCGAGTTGACGACGCAAACGGTGCAATGGGCGCCGCCCAGCCGAACCGCCAAACCGGTCGAAGTCACCTTGCTCAGTGGGACGCGCCCAGCGTTGGCTAAATAGGAGCAATAGCTCGTAGGTCAGCCCTTATGAAACCAGCGAATGTGCATTTTGCGTGGCGGGAATTTTGCGAATCTACGTAACCTGCGTAATCTGAAGATCTATCATTGCCCCACTATTTTTAAATGTGCCTAAAAATTTGTTTCGCTCGAAAGGATCAAGCATGTCTATCAAAATTGCCATGATCGGCGCCGGATCGATTGGTTTTACGCGCCGGCTGATGCACGATCTGCTGGCCGTGCCGGAATTGGCCGACACGACATTTGCGCTCATGGATATCTCGCTCGCCAATTTGGATATGGTGAAGCAACTGTGTGAACGCGACCTTAAAGCCAATAACCTGCCTGCCCAGATCACCACGACCGATAACCAGCGCGCGGCCATCACCGATGCCGACTTTGTGATCTGTATGATCCGCCAAGGTGGCCTCGCGGCCTTTCAACTGGATATCGACATTCCGCTGAAGTATGGCATCGACCAGTGCGTGGGTGACACGATCTGCGCTGGCGGCATCATGTACGGGCAGCGCACCATTCCCGCCCTGCTTGGCATTTGCAAGGATATTCGCGAAGTCGCCAAGCCGAACGCACTCTTCCTCAACTATTCCAACCCGATGGCCATGAACACCTGGGCTTGCAACAAGTATGGGGGTGTCAAGACAATTGGGCTCTGTCACGGTGTGCAAGGCGCCCACTGGCAGATCGCACGCTGTGTGGAACAGTGGGCGAAGAAAGAGGAACTGATCGGCCAGAATGAAACAGTACACCGGCGCGATGTCAACGTGACCGCAGCTGGCATCAATCACCAGACCTGGTTTGTTAAAGCCGAATGGCGGGGCATTGATCTGATCCCGCAAATGCTCGAACTTTTTGAAGGCCACCCGACTTATCCTACTACCGAGAAGGTGCGTATTGATGTCTTACGGCGCTTTGGCTATTACAGCACCGAGTCAAACGGCCATCTAAGCGAGTATCTGCCTTGGTATCGCAAACGTGTCAACGAAATTAATCAGTGGATCGATATGTCTAGCTGGATCAATGGCGAAACCGGTGGTTATCTGCGTGTCTGCACCGAAGGTCGCCGCTGGTTTGAGACCGATTATCCCAAGTGGTTGGCCGAAGCGCCACCCCTGATCACGCAGGAAAAACGTAGCGAAGAACATGGCTCCTATATTATTGAAGCATTGGTGACCGGGCGCACCTATCGCGGCCACTTTAATATTCCTAATCAGCATCACATCACCAACTTGCCCGACAATTGCATCATCGAAATTCCCGGCTATGTCGACCGCAATGGCATCAACATGCCGGTTGTCGGTGATCTACCATTGGCTTGCGCTGCCACCTGTTCTGCCAGCGTACGCGTGCAAGAAATGGCCATGGAAGCCGCCGTGCATGGCGACGTGACCTTGCTCAAGCAGGCGATGTTGCATGATCCATTGGTGGGCGCCGTCTGTAACCCAGAAGAAGTCTGGCAGATGACCGATGAACTGCTCATCGCACAGGCCAAATGGCTACCCCAGTACAAATCCTCGGTGTCAGGCGCCAAAAAACGCCTGGCTGAGGCTACCCGCACCGGCACCCGCGTCAAAACCGTGCAGACCGAAGGCGCGGCGCGGATTAAGACTAAGACCGTTGAAGAGATGGCGCGCAACGCGGCCGATGCGCGGGCTAATGCATCTGCCGCCGATAAAGGCAAGATGACAAAGGTGGAAGCCCATTAAAATTAGCTGGTAGACGCTAGTGCGTTGCACTGGTCAGATGAGCGTTCAAAAGAAACCATCAAATGACCAGTGCAACGCACTAGCCTGCGCCTCACGATAAAATGTATCTCAATTTGTATCTTTTACTTAGTGCTTAGCTAATTGTACGCCTGAATTCTCACTGATACACTGACGCACAATACAGGCCCATAATTTGTGCTTGTCTAAGCATGCCACCTCGGTGGCTCACGTACGGAGTGTTCTTATGAATATGTCAATGTATATTCTGGGCTATCCTTTGCTCATTTGGCTTGTCTTGCTCGCTGTAGGGGCCATTTGTGGCGCGATTGGCCAGGCGTTTGCCGGTTATTCACCCGGCGGCTGTTTGATCGCGTTAGTGGTTGGTTTCATTGGGGCCTGGTTTGGCGTTTGGCTCGCCGGTTCGTTAGGGTTGCCCCCGATTTTTACACTTGAGCTTGCTGGCCAAACATTTCTGTTAATTTGGGCAATTATTGGGGCCCTGCTCTTTGCGATTGTCCTCGGATTAGTGCTGCAACGGATCATTGTGGATGCGTAGCCAACTGGCAAACCTTGCATTGCTTTAGTCACTCCGTATCTTTGGCTCAAGCCTAGCCTTATACTTTATCGATA
>JAPLGZ010000255.1 GCA_026389895.1 Chloroflexota bacterium
AGCGTCTGCTCACCCAATCCAACGCCGTGGCGCAACGGCGGATTGACGAGATGATTGGCTATGCGACAGCCGAAACTTGCCGTCATGGCTACATCAGCGCCCACTTTGGCAGCCCACCGCGCAACCATTGTGACGTGTGTGACAATTGCACAGGCATCCGACCTGAGTTGCCAGCCGCTAACCAAGCGCCGCTGCATGTGCCCGATGACGCGGACATTGAACCGATGATCATCGACTGTCTGATAAGCCTGCCGAAACCAGTGGGGCGAGGTGGCTTAGCGCGCATCTTAGCCGGCAGTTTGCGGGCGCCGGTGACGCCCGACAAAGCGCGTCATCATGGCCGGTTGAAGGGGCTCGGCGAAGAAACACTCCTAAATTACATTGACGATCTGCTGGCCGATAACCGCCTGCGCCAATATGAACGCCAAGGGTATATGGTGTTGGCGCCGACCACACGCGGCCGAACCGAAGGTGAGATCTGGCTGGCCGATCACCCGGAATTGAAGCAGATGGGTGATGCGCCCGAAACGCCGGTAATCGAAGCCATTGATTCACCGGAGGAAGGCGATAAATATACCCCGCTCCAAAAAACTCTTTGGCTTTGGCGTCGCCGCAGCGCCGAGGAGCTTGGCCAGCCACCCTATGTGATTATGAGCAATGAACTAATGTTGCGCATTGCCGAGACGCGGCCGCAAACAATTGAGGAATTAGCGGCCCTGCCGGGTATGGGGGCGCAACGGATGCAGTATTATGGGCCTACCATTTTGGATTTGATCAAGCTAAATCCAGAACAAGCTGGCGACACTGCGTTGTTGACCAGCCAACGCGAGACCCAAACCCAGACGGCGGACGAGATCAAACAGAGAATTCAGGAAAAGTTACCCTCTGTAACACCGCAAGTCGAGCGGCGGATCTTCTTGAAGTTGCAGGAGTTTCGCCAGAAGAAGGCCATTACCGAGCGATCCAAGCCCTATCTGGTGGCGGGCAATACGCTGATCAAGTCGATTGCGCAAACGGCCCCTACGACGCGTGAAGAGTTAGAAAAAATTCTTGGATTCCGCACCAGCGGCTTCAAAGATGAGGCAGAAAAGATTCTGGCCTTTATTATCGAGGCCCGTGGCTAGCCCCTACCTGCTATCGGGAGATTTATACGAGCGACCGGCCATTTTCCAGCTGCAGGGTTAAAACCCTGGGCTGACAATACAGGAAGTCGCCTCAGCGACTACATGCCTGAGGGATTTTCTGAACCTCTCAGCCAACCATTAATTACACTGTAAAGTAAATTAATCGGCGGCAGCAATCGAGTGCTGTTGAATGCTCGACCGCTGTGGCTGCATCCTACTTTCAATCCTTACTCACCCTCACGATCCTCACTCAGCGGCCAAACGAAATATTTGTAGATCGAGTTGTATTGCAGGCTAGCATCGAGTGCAATGCACGCCGTTGGCGCGATAAATTCTGCGACTAAGCTCCTAGTGCCTGAGGGCACTTCCTACTGTCAGCAGCCAGTTTCAACTGGGATGCTGGCATGTGCGGTGCATTGTCAGCATCCCACTGGTTAATTGTCAGCCTGATGTCATTGCCGTAAGCCGATCTGCCTGCTATAATGATCACATCTCAAGCAGTGAAAACCAGCGTCTTGAGATTAGAAACTAAATCTAGGCCAATACGTATAAATTGGCGGTTGGATAAACAAAACACTTTTGAACCAACAAAATTTACCTTACTATTCTTAGGAGAAAAATAACCATGGCATCCATTTTAGAAAAAGTCTCAACCCTGATCTCGGCCAATTTGCATTCGATGATTGACAAGGCTTTACAGAGCAACAGCACAGCGGTGATTGAGCAATATATTCGCAATGTAGAAAACAATCTGGCCGAATTAGAAGATGCCGCTTCGACCGTGGGCGGTGAAGTCAAGAGCATCAACCGCCGTTTGATCGAACAACAGGCCAAGGCCAGCGAACTGGATCGTGCGATTGATGCGTTCTTAAAAGCTGGCAATGAAAGCGCAGCCGTTGCCGCGCAAAGCCAGTTGAACAGCACCAGTAAGCTGGTTACCACCTATCAAACCCAGGCCAAGCAGCAGGAGACAGAATACCAAAGTTTGCTTGATGCCAAGGTTAAGTTGGAAGCCCGCCTCGCGACGATGAAGCAGGAACGCGAACAACTGCAAGCGCTGCTCGATCTGGCGAAGAGCAAGGAGACCACGGTCAAGGCGATGAAGAGCCTAGACGACTTAATGGGTTCCGGCGACAGCGATATCAAGCGCATTGCCGATGGCATCTATGCCCGCTTGGACAAGGCCAACACGGCCAGCGAAATGCGCACTGCCAGCCTCGACCAGCAGATGGACGATGTGCTGAACCGCAGCGCGATCGACAATCAACTGGCCGAACGCAAGCAAAAGTTGGGCTTGACCCAGTAACAAGTCTAGTCGATCTGGACGTTAAACGTCCTCGTTAGTCAAGTTTGGTTATCGGTAAGCAGCAGTGAATGTGACTAAAGAGTAAGAGATTAGAGATTGTTCGTCCTTATTCTCTAATCTCTTGCTCTCCACTAACCGCTGTTTACTGATAACTTTTTACTATTTTCTGCGCAGACCTCACGCCCTCTGCGAATAAAGTCTAGTGAGCGAGCCATTCCATGAACCGCACACGTATTATTTTTGGCGCTATTGTGGGCATTGCCCTTCTGATTGTCGGCATTTCGCTAGCGATCCGCGCCTCCAATCCCCAAAGCCCTGATGTGGGGCTGACCGTCGATAAGCCCGCCAGCGTGACGGTGCGCATTATGGTTGCCTTGCCGGTGGAGCCCTGGGTGCGCAACGCCGCCGATGCTTTTAATAAGGGCAACAATACCGTTGACGGGGTTCCGGTCAAGGTTGATATCGTCGCCATGGATGGTCTGACGGCATTGAGCCATTGGGACCGCAACGATTATGGTGCTTTGCCCGCCGATGCCGATCCAGCGACGCTCAGCGCAGCCGACCGCGCCAAGCTAGAAGAGTTCCCAACGGCGTGGATTCCGGATAGTCGCTATCTGGTCGAGTTGGCCAATGCTTCTTATAAAGAGAAACTAGGCCGCGACGTCTTTCTGACCGACGGCGAATATCGCGCCCGTCCCATTGCGATCAGCCTCTTTGTGTGGGGGCTTTATGACAGCCGCAGCCAGGTATTAGAGAAGAAATTTGGTGCCATTGATTGGTCAACCATTCATGATGCCGCTACGGCAAAAGGTGGCTGGCCGGAACTGGGTGGTGATCCCAAATGGGGTTACTTCAAGTTAGTGGTGCCCAATCCCAGTAAAAATGTGGGTGGTCTGGCCGCCATGATTGCCATGGCCGGTGAATATTACAATCGCACGGACATTACCGTGGAAGATATCACCAAACCAGAATTTCAGGCTTGGTTAGGGCAACTGATGGGCGCCGTCACAGATTTTAGCAGCGCCAGCGCGTATACGTCGGAAGATTTTGCGCTGTTTGGCTATAGCGTCGGCGATGGCGGTCAATTGCTAGAAAGTGACTTGCTGCAAAATATGCAAGGCATCCTAACACGCTGGGCCGACCCGTTGAACATCTATTACCCCAAATATGTCACCTGGTTTGATTTCCCATTCACCGTCTGGGTGGGACCCGAAACCAGCGCATTGAAAAAGAACGCGGCCCTTGCTTTTGAGCGTTTTCTTTTGAGCGAAGATCAACAAAAGGCAGCCTTGGTCTATGGTTTACGCCCGGCCAATTCTAACATTGCGGTCGATGCCACGCCCGATAGCTTGTTTATCAAGTGGAAAGATCGCGGTGTGCAGCCGGTGGTGCCACGCACCACGGCAATGCGCAGCCCCGATCGGGACGCCCTGCTGACCTTGTTACGCTGGTTTGATCTAAACGTCGCCAAGAGGTAATTATCATGAGCCAAAAGTCGCAGCAGAATGTCCGTACGCCAAAGCGACCGCCAACACCGGCCAACCGACGCACGATCATCTGGGTAGCCATCGGGGCGCTTTTACTCAGTATGATCGTCTGCGGGTCTGGTGTGATCGGGGCAGCCACTTGGGTGCTCGGCAAGTTTTCAGGCAATGACAACAGCGCAACGGCCGTCCCCAATGCCCCTTCTTGGGCGGCCGACAGCGCCGAACTTACAATCGCTGTATCGCCGGTAATGGCGCCGGTGCTGGAGAGTCTAGCCAATCGTTATAACGATCAAAAGCAACAGACGCCCGACAGCAAAACAATGATGGTCCATGTTACCGCGCTTGAACCGGAAAAGATGGTGCAAGCCGCACTCAAAACGCCTAATTTCCAGGCCATTGCGCCCGACAGCAGTTTATGGCTCGACCGGCTTGAGCAAGCGTGGACCAAACAGTTGGGCGAAACAAAGGATAGCCAGGCCCTCCCGATTGGCGAACGGCGCACCAACACCTCAGTTCGCTATGCCATTAGCCCTGTCGTGATCGCCGCCTGGGAGAGTGTGGCCAAAGAGTTGGGGTGGCCCACGAAACCCATTGGGTGGCAAGATATTCAGCGCAAGGCGACACAGGATCCTAATTTCAAATGGAATCACCCGAGCACGAATAACGCCAGTGGTTTGCTCGCCACTCTAGCTGAGTTTTATGCTGGCGCCGGTTTAACCCGCGGATTGACCGAAGAGGCAGCGACGGCACAAAAAACCCTTGATTACGTGCAGGCGGTTGAATCAACCGTCCGCTTTTACGGCGAAGGCGAAGAGGTGATTACCCAACGCCTAGCCAGTGAAGGCCGCAATTTCTTAGATGCCTTTGTGGCCCAGGAACGCACAGTGATTGAATGGAATCGCGCCGGGAAAGGTGAACGATTGGTGGCCATTTATCCAGCCGAGGGTACGTTGTGGACCGATCATCCGCTCGCGCTGCTCAATTTAGATAGCAATCGGCCCGGCGAGCGCGCCGTGACCAACAACCAGCAATTGGCCTTTCAAGCGTTCGTCCAATTCCTGGCTACCCCAGATGCCCAACAGGCGTTGCTAGCGGCGGGTTACCGGCCAGCCAACTTGGATATCAAACTGGATGCAGCGAATAGCCCCTTTGCAAATACCGACGCGGTTGACTGGCATCAGCCGCAGACGACCTTGCAAATGCCTTCGCCAGCGGTGGTTGATGTCGTCCAAAATTTCTGGTATTACGCCAAACGGCCCACCAACGTCTATCTGGTCGTTGATACCAGTGGCAGCATGGAAGGCAACAAATTAAGCCGCGCACAGGAAGCGCTTAAGTCATTTGTCGGCCAGATCAAAGGCAACCGCGATCGCATCGGGATCGTCGAATTTGGCAGCGGCACCAAAAATTTCACACCGTTGCGTGTAATCGATGAGGCCACTCGCGCCGACACCTTAAAGCAAATTGACCAGATGCGGGCCGAAGGTGGCACGGCCTTAATTGATGCCGTTTACGCAGCTGTCGCCGATTTGCAGGCCCAGAGTGATAGCAAGGCCATCAACGCCATTGTCGTCATGACCGACGGCATCGAGAATGAAAGCCGATACGGTTTAGATGACTTGCGGGCCTTGATCAGTCGCCAGCCCAATACCCGATTGGTAATTTTTACCATCGGCTTTGGCAACGATGCCGACGAAGACATTTTGAGCAACATGGCACAAATCGGCAACGGCCAATTCCGCCGGGCTGACGAAACCGATATTGAAGAACTGTACCGGATTATATCAACATACTTTTAATTTACGATTTTTGATTTACGATTTACGAAGACTTCGGCGAGCTCAGTCGAGCCGTTGACTCGACGCCCCCGATCCTTTTGCTTTCAAGCATAGATCGGCGAAAGCAGAAGAACCTATGGCCACGAAACTACTTCGTAAATCGTAAATCAAAAATCAAAAAAATCGTAATCTACTTCCTATGGCTACCATTCGTACTGAACTACAACAAAAAGCGCAAAGCGTAATCTTGCAATACGCAATTTTTCGCTGGGAGAGTGCTATTGTCGTCGCTGTGACCATTATTTTAACCTTTCTCCTGCCTAAACCTTTCGCTTGGTGGCCTGGCTTTGGTTGGCCGTTGATCGGCGTGGTTGGTGTGGTTGCCCTCGTCTATTCCAGCCTAATTGATGCGGATACAAATGCACGCGTGCTGCTAAGTCAATTTCAGGAGCAGTTCGATCCGCGCACGATCAAAGATAAAAATTTACGCCAACAGGTGGAAAACGGGCTAGAATATCAACGGCGCATCGAAATGCAAGTTCGCAAACAACGGGCTGGCATGATTCGCGATAAGTTAGAAGAGACAGCCAATCAACTGACCGATTGGTTGAGCAACATCTACCAGTTGGCCGTCCGTTTAGATGCCTATCGCAGCGACGATCTATTGTTGCGCGAACGCGGCGCTGTCCCCAAAGAGATTGAGCAACTTACCGCGCAACAGCGGTTGGAAAGCAACCCGGCAGTAAAACAACAACTGCAAGACGTGCTGACCAGCAAAGCAAAACACTGGCAGAGTTTGCGCGATCTGGACACGCGCATGCAACAAGCGGCGCTGCAAATGGACCAAAGTTTGACTTCTCTGGCCACGATTTACAGCCAGGTGCAACTCGTTGACGCCCAAGGGATCGAGAGTGGTCGCACCGAACGTTTACAGGCCGATATTCGCGAACAGGTGGATCGGCTAAATGATCTAGTCAGCAGTATCAACGAAGTATACGATTACAACACCAAAGGGATTGGCACGTAGGCATAAAGTGTCAGTGGTAAGCAGTGGCGGTAACCGATCAGTTACCAATCACTGCTTACCAACCACCTTTTACTACTTACCCATTGCCCTTGCGAGGAAACAAATGCGCAAACAAATTCTGCTTACAACGTTGCTCATCATCACCCTGCTGATCACCGCGTGTGGTGGTGGCAGTAGCAAAACACCCACCAAAGGTGACGCGATTGTCTTTGTCGCGGTGCCGCTTAGCGGGGTCCAAGCCAATGCGGGCCAGGCGGTGGCCGGTGGTGTCAAGCTGGCCGCCGAAGAGCTTAATCGCACCGGTGGGCTATTAGGCTACAAAGTTGTCGTGCGCGCTTTGGACGATGAATCGAACAACGATGTTGCGCTCAAACAGGTGGACCAAGTCCAACAAGCGATTAGCGCGGGCGAGCATGTCTTGGGCGTGATCGGTCATATGAACAGCGGCCAGACCTTGGCAACGATGGAACATTACAAGGATATGCCCATTGTCGTGATTACGCCGACTGCCTCCGAGCAAAGTCTGACCAAGCGTGGCTACACGAATTTTTTTCGCGTTAATGCCAATGATAGCGTACAGGCCGTTGTCGATGCCGATTTTCTGGTGAAAAAACTAAATGGCAAACGGATTGCTGTGCTGCATAACAATAGCCCCTATGGTAAAGGCTTGGCAGAGACCATTGTCAAAGAATTAGAGCAGCGCGGGGCGACAATTGCGGTCAATGTAGAAGTGACTGAGGCGCAAACAAAATTTGAGAAGGAAGTGGCCCAGGTTAAAGCCGCCAATGCCGATACGATCTTCTACGCCGGCTATGAGATCGAAACTGCCTTTCTGCGCAGCGCGCTAAGAGATGGCGGCGTCAATTTACCTATGCTGGCGAGTGACGGCGCCTTTGTTTCGACCACGATTGATGAATCAAGCGGGGCCGCCGAAGGGCTTTATGTCAGCGCCTTTGCGCCAAGCCCTCATAATGTGGCCGATGCCAAATGGTTTGAGGCTTATCAAGCGGTGGAATATCGAAATCCTGATAATTTCTCGATTAATGGTTATGTGGCGATGCAGGTGCTGGCAGATGGTGTGCAGAAAGCCAACAAACTTGATGCCAGTGCCATTGCCCAAGCATTACACGGCGGCGCATTGAACACACTCCTCAACGCGCTGACCTATGAACAGGATGGCGATTTAGTTGATCCCAAGATTTGGATTTATCAGGTGAAGGATAGTGAATTTCAGCAGGTGCAGTAGACTTCTCCTTATAGCCGCGTGCAACGCACCGGTCAGCGGGTGGTGGGGCGGTCGTTAGTTGGCCGGACCGATGCATCGCACGCTGGGTAGCGTGCGATGCACGGACATCCTTTATAAACTATGTCCCACCAAGCCCGCGTCCGTGCGATGCACGCGGCTCCTACCCACCAACTCACCCTCTAACACAACAACGGCTGCGGTAAAATGACCGCAGCCGTTGTTTTAGTCAAGTATTCAGATCTTAAACGACCATCTCATCTAACCGGCGCGTGACGCTGCCGCCGTAAGCGCTTGTGCCACGTAGATAGGCGCGATCGACCGCCGATAGTCGGCGCTGGCGTGCAGATCACCCATCACATCATCGCCTAAGTCTTGGCTGATTTGCGCCGCCGCCGCCGCAATAGTGGCTTCGTTTAGAGGTTTGCCGAGCAATGCCGCTTCCACAGCATTGGCCTTGGTCGCGTGCGATGTGAGACCACCGACAGCGACACTAGCCGCGCTGCACACGCCATTTTCCACTTTCACCTGCGCAGCACAGCCAACGACCGCATAACGCGAGGCCGGATTAAACAGTTTGGCATAAGCCGAACCGCCACCGTTTGTCGGCACGTCGATGCTGCTGACTAATTCACCTTCTTGTAGGGCGGTCTCAAACAGGCCGGTGAAAAAATCCTGAGCGGCGACGCTCCGTTCACCACCTGGGCCAGTCAGATTGATCGTTGCGCCAAGCGCCGTGAAGACGGTTGGCAGATCAGAGGCGGGATCAGCATGGGCGATGTTGCCGCCCACGGTGCCACGGTTACGCACCTGGGGATCCCCGATCCAACCAGCGGCTTCGGTCAAGCCTTGAGGCAGATTCTTGGCCGCCGCGACGATGGCGTGGGTAGTTAGCGCGCCAATTCGTGTGGAGTTGCCATTGGCTGTAATGCCCTTTAGCTCGCCAATGCGCCCGATATCGATCAGCGCGCCTGGGTCAGCCAGCCGCAATTTTAACGATGGGATCAGGCTGTGCCCTCCGGCGATCACCTTAGCGCCACCATGTTCTTGCATCAGAGAAAACGCTTCGCTGAGCGAATTGGCCCGGTAATAATCAAATTTTGGCGGATACATCTTATTTGCCTCCGTTCTGCTTGGCGTTTTGAATGGCGTTCCAAATTTTTTCAGCCGTTAGCGGCATTTCCAGATGGCGAATCCCGAGGGGCGCCAATGCGTCCATCACGGCATTGGCAACAGTCACCGTGGCCGCAATCGTCCCCATCTCGCCAGCGCCCTTTACGCCCAACGGGTTAGAAGGCGAAGGGGTCTCGGTGCGCGAGGTGTGGAATGTAGGGAACCCATCGGCGCGTGGCATGGCATAATCCATAAACGACCCCGTGAGCAATTGGCCGTTTTCATCGTAAACGCCATGCTCCCATAAGGCTTGGCCAACGCCCTGGGCAATCCCACCCTGAATCTGGCCTTCAACCAGCATGGGATTAATCACATTGCCGACATCGTCGACGGCGAAATATTTCTGCAGCGCAATTTCGCCGGTCTCTGGGTTAATTTCAACTTGCGCCATATGCGCGCTATTGGGGAAGGTGAAGTTGGGTGGATCAAAGAACGTGGTCTCTTCCAACCCAGGTTCTAGACCATCGGGCAAATTATGTGCTGTATAGGAGGCGAAGGAGAGATCAAAGAACGATTTCTTTTGGCTGGGCGACCCTTTCACATAGACGCCGCCATGTTCACGGTCATAGACCAGATCTTCCTCAGCAGCTTCGAGTTGATGGGCGGCAATTTTCATCATCTTTTTGCGCACCTTCTCGGCGCTGCGCAGGAGCG
>JAPLGZ010000499.1 GCA_026389895.1 Chloroflexota bacterium
TATATCTGCCACAACAATCCGGAATTTCCGACGCGCAAATTAGCGTTTTGTCGTGAGACTTTGCTCCCGTTCTCCGAATAGAAAAGATAAATAAATCATGTAGCATCGCCATGAGGGGGCGCATATTATGCGCATCTGCCGTTCATTTGCATGAACAATAGGCTGATGACACAGAATTATTTGCTGGTGTAACAACTAACCCTATCCTCACCCTCCTCTGGCAAGGGAGGAGATTGATCGCAGCGCGGTTGCAAAGCGCCATTAGGGACAAACGAAGTTGCTTTCCCTGTCCACCAACTGGGCTCTCTCCCTGACCAGAGGAGCGGAAGCTCCTTGGGCGCGGGAGGGTTAGTTGTTATGTTTGTTGTAAGTTCAGTCACCTCCAAATCACACCTTTTATCACTGGGAGAAATCAATATGTTGACCCTCCACCATTTGACCTGTGAATATTTCACCAACCCGCTTGGCCTGGATGTGCGTCAACCACGCCTCAGTTGGAAAAGTAGTGCGCCGCAACGCGGTGCGCGGCAGACGGCTTATCAAATCTGCGTGGCTGATACACCGGCTCTCCTAACTGCTGGACAGAACTTATTGTGGGACACGGGCAAAGTGCCGTCTGCCGCTGCCATCCACCTCCCCTATGCCGGTGCGGATCTGCGCCCAGGGCAACGCTGTTACTGGCGGGTGCGGGTGTGGGATGAAAACGACGTGGCTGCGGCGTGGAGTGAAATTGCCTTTTGGGAGATGGGGTTATTGGAGACGGCCAACTGGCAAGCACAGTGGATCACGCCGGATTGGGACGAAGATATCAGCGTGCCGCAGCCGGCGCCGCTGTTGCGCCGGGCGTTTCAGACCGATGGCGCAATCGTGCGCGCCCGCATTTATGCCACCAGCCTCGGTCTCTACGAACTGCACCTCAACGGTCAGCGCGTGGGAGATGCCTTGCTGACGCCGGGCTGGACCAGCTACCAGCAGCGCCTCCAATATCAAACCTATGATGTGACCGACCTGCTGCGCACGGGGGACAATGCGCTCGGTGCGCTGCTGGGCGATGGTTGGTATCGTGGCCATTTGGGTTTTCAGCGCCAGCGCAACATGTATGGTGACCGGCTGGCGCTGCTGCTGCAACTCGAGATCACGTATGCCGATGGTCGCACGCAGACGATTGGCAGCGACGAAACATGGCAAGCGACAACCGGCCCGATCCGCCTGAACGACCTTTATTGGGGCGAAGCCTATGATGCCCAGCTGGAAAAAACAGGATGGGATCAGGCGGGCTACAACGCCGATGATTGGCAAGGGGTCCGGCTGCTTGACTTTGCCCAAGTGATGCCCCAAACGATTATCGTGGCGCAAATCGCACCGCCTGTACGGCGCCAGGAAACGATCCGCCCGCAGCGCATCTTGCATTCGCCCAAAGGGGAGACGATTTTGGACTTTGGGCAGAATATGGTCGGCTGGGTGCGCCTCACGGTGACTGGCAAGGCTGGGACAACGATCACGATTCGCCATGCCGAAGTGCTCGATCAGCAGGGCAATCTCTACACCGAGAATTTGCGCTTTGCCAAACAGGAACTCAACTATACGCTCAAAGGCCAAGGCGAAGAGCGCTATGAGCCGCACTTCAGCTTCATGGGCTTTCAGTTTATCGCCGTCGAAAATTTCCCCGGCGAACTGACGCTGGACAACTTTACCGGCATCGTCGTCCATTCGGAGATCCCGCCGATTGGCACGTTTGACTGCTCTAATCCCATGATCAACCAGTTGCAGCACAACATCGTCTGGGGGCAAAAGGGCAATTTTGTCGATGTGCCCACCGACTGCCCGCAGCGCGATGAGCGGCTGGGCTGGACCGGTGACGCCCAAGCCTTTATCGGCACAGCGGCCTTTAACAGGGACGTGGCCGCCTTCTTCACCAAATGGTTGGGCGATCTGCGCGCCGATCAACAGCCCAGCGGCAGCGTCGCCTTTGTCGTGCCCGATGTGATCACGCCGCGCGACGGTAGCTTTAGCTTCTTTAGCGGCTCCGGCGCGGCCGCGTGGGGCGATGCCGCCACGATCATTCCGTGGACGCTCTATCAAAGTGTTGGGGATACTCGCCTGTTGGCCGAGAGCTACGCCAGCATGGTGGCCTGGGTCGAATGGGTGCGCCGCCAAACTGACGCCGATCTGATCTGGCGCAAAGGCTTTCAATTTGGCGATTGGCTCGACTATCGGGGCGCGTTTGCGCTGAAAGCCTCGCCGGTGACCAACGACGAATTGGTCGCCACCGCCTTTTTTGCCTACAGCAGCGATCTGTTAGCCCAAGCGGCCGGCGTGTTGGGCAAAAGCGATGACGCCGCCACGTATGCCACGCTGGCCAACCAGGTAAAAGCCGCTTTTTGCACCGAATTTCTGACCGCCGGCGGGCGCGTTGGTCCCAACTCGCAGACCGCCTACGTGCTGGCGTTGCACTTTGATCTGCTGCCCGAAGCCGCGCGGCCCCAGGCGGCGGCGCGCCTGGCCGAAATCGTGCGCAACAACAACTATCATCTGACCACCGGTTTTGCCGGTACGCCCTATCTTTGCCATGTGCTCAGCCGCTTTGGGCAGACCGATGTAGCCTATGAACTGCTCAATCAGGAGAGTTTTCCGAGTTGGCTCTATCCGGTTAAACGCGGCGCGACCACGATCTGGGAACGCTGGGACGGCATCAAACCGGATGGCAGCTTTCAAGATGCGGGGATGAATTCGTTCAACCACTATGCCTATGGCGCGATTGGTGAATGGCTCTATCGGGTGGTGGCTGGTATTGTCTACGATTCTGCCGAACCGGGGTATAAGCACATCCTGATCCAGCCCCAACCAGGCGGCGGGCTGACGCAGGTGCGCGCCACACTCGATGCGCCCTATGGCTTGATCGAAGTAACCTGGCTGTTGACCGACCAGGACTTCCGCCTCAATGTGACCGTGCCAACCAACAGCCACGCCACGATCCGGCTGCCCGCGACGGCGTTGGATCAGGTGCGGGAAGGCGGTCAACCGGTCACCACTGGTCAGCTCGAGGACGGTGTCGCTATCATCCCAGTAGAATCTGGCCGCTATGAATTTGTCACAACCGCCATCAATTTGGCGCAGGTGATGGCGAAAGTCAGACATGTGGCCGGGCGGCTCGATCGCTACAGCAGCCTGGGCGACGTGCTCGCCAACGAAAAAGCCAAGGCTGCCTTGATCGCCCAGACCGGCGCAGAATTTTTGCAGTCCCCCATGTTGGGTTTTGTGATCAATGGCTCCCTCACCGCGCTGGCCGAACAGATGCCCCAAGTGTTGACGCCGGAAAAATTGGATGCACTCGAAGCCGCCATGCTGGCGTCGGCTTGATCCAGTTTACGATTTACGAGGTTACTTCGTCAACGAAGCTACTTCGTAAATCGTAAATCATAAATCGTAAATCAAAATAAGGAGAAATCAACCATGACTGCCAACACAACCCCTATGCCGCCAACCGTCATTCCCCTCTGGCCCGACGGCGCACCTGGCTCGGAAGATTGGACGCAAGTGGAACAGGAGATCAAACATCCCGCCGACACGATTCAAATCGTGGTCAATGTCACGCAACCCACGCTGACCGCCTATTTCCCCGACCCCGCGCTGGCAAACGGGACCGCCGTCATCATTTGCCCCGGTGGCGCCTATCATCTACTGGCGATCGACCACGAAGGCCGTGATGTTGCCGCCTGGCTCACCGCGCGGGGGTTTGCGGCCTTTGTGCTCAAATACCGCTTGATGCGCACCGGCGACAACTTGATGACCGAGATCAGCGAGAATCTGCGCGACCCCAGTAGACGGGCGGCGTTTATGCAAACGTTGCGCCCGTTGATGCTGGCCGATGCGCAACAGTCGATCCGCCTTGTGCGCGAGCGGGCTGTGGAATGGCAGATTGCGCCGGATCGGATTGGGATCATGGGCTTCTCGGCGGGTGGCATGCTCACGAGCAGTGTGGCGTTGCAGCATGATCGGGAGAGTCGCCCCGATTTTGCCGGTGTGATCTATGGCGCGCCGGGTGAAGAAGTCGCGGTCCCTGCCGATGCGCCACCGCTCTTTCTGCTCTGTGCCGATGACGATCTGATGGCTTCGACGTGCAGCGTGCAACTCTATTCCACTTGGAAAGCCGCCGGTCGTCCGGTTGAACTGCACATCTATGCCAAAGGTGGACACGGTTTCGGCATGCACACGCAAAATCTGCCTTCGGATCGCTGGATTGAGCGCTTTGGTGATTGGCTACAGGCGCAGGGGCTGTTTTAAGATAAGATACACAGGCAAAGGTGTTACACAGAGGGCACGGAGGATGCACAGAGTGCGCAGAGAAAGGCGCATCGGTAGCTTTAATTTTCCTCTGTGTAACGCCTTTTTCCGCTATCTGCGTAACGTGAGTAAGATACGCGGTTTTACAGATGTCGCGCGTGCTTTATGATGTTTTAAAATTTAATTCGGCCATTGGCGGGCGTG
>JAPLGZ010000549.1 GCA_026389895.1 Chloroflexota bacterium
AGCGCACCGCAGGAGACCACCTGTGGCACCCCTTGCTGGGCCGCCGCTTCCAGCCGATGCGGCCCCGCGCCCAACATGCCGCCCACCAACTCGTCACTCCATTCGGTGGTCGTCACATCCGCAACCGCAGCGATCAACCCACTGGCAATTAGCGCCTCCATGGCCCGTCCACCGTTGCCCGTGGCATGGAAAATTAGCACTTCATACCCGGCGGCTTCCAGCCGTTCGCGCAGGCGTGTCACACACGGCGTGGTGACGCCGAACATTGTCGCTGCGATCAAAGGTCGGTCTGCCACCGCGTCTTCGTCGGTTAGCACCTGCTCCACCATGCCACAGACCGCCCCCACCGCATTCGTCAGCACCCGCCGCGAGACGCGATTGAGCCCGGCGATATCTACAATGGAATTGAGCATGACAATATCGGTCGTGCCGACATACGGCCCCACATCACCCGACGCGATCGTCGAGACCATGACCTTGGGTACGCCAATGGGCAGCTCGCGCATCACAGCCGTTACTAGCGCCGTGCCACCCGAACCGCCCAGCCCCATCACCGCGTCAAAACGGCCTTCCGCAAACCATTGACGCGCCAACGCTACGCAGCCTTGCGTCATCGTCACCAGCGCCTGGTTGCGGTCACCGCGCTCCCGTAGCGAAATAAGATCGCCGCCACCGGCCAAAGCAACCTGTGTTGCATCAATATCAGGGATCAGCTGTGTGGCGCGCACCGTCGCCGCGCTGTCGAAAACGCTCGCATCGATCACCAGCGTTCGATGGCCGCGCCGCTTGATCAGGTCGCGCAGATAGGCATACTCGTGGCCTTTGGTGTCGAGTGTCCCGATGAGTAGAATTGTTTTTGCTTCAGGCATAGGTTCTCGTGTTGTTAGGCATGGGTCAACCGCGCTTCCGGGAACAGGCATCCCTAAATCGTTAACTCAGGTAGCGCATGCGTCTAAGGAATCCTGTAGGGGCATGCGGTCGGCGGCGACCTAACGGTAATTTTGTCCCTTATCTTGCTTCGCCGACGATTGCGTGCCCCTGCGCACCAAACAACAGTAAAGACGGGCACGCAATCGTCGGCGAACAGGATTGGCGGATTTCCCCTAGTTGAATGCGCCGCCGACCGCATGCCCCTACGTTATTCCTTAGGCCCGTGCGTAAGGTGAGTCATTAACCAGGGCTTACGCTTTGGCCAGAATTGGATCTACAACGGCACGGATCTGCTGGGCCATGGTGGCGGCGTCGATCTCGCCTAAGCCCCACAAATCCCAGGAGGGTAAGAGCGCATCATACAGTTCGTCCCATTTCGCCGTGAATGGGAAGGAATGGGCATAATTGGCGGCATTGATCCAGACCTTTTGCTCCTCCGGGGGCAGGGGTTTGAAGAGGTCTGCGCTGCGTTTCTCCACCACCGAGCGGAGAATGGGCAGCCCAAGCGCCGAATTACTGACCAGATAATTTTGCGCATCCGCGCCCGCCATAAACTTCAAGAACTCCCAGGACTTATCGGGGTTTTTGACCTTGGGGGGCATGACCCACGCATCGACATAGTTGCCGGTGAAGCGATGCGTTCCGGCGGGCACCGGCGCTACGCCCCACTCAAAGTCCGTAATCTTCGCCATGGCTGGCATTTGCCACATGCCATCTAAATACATGCCAACGCGACCGGTCATAAAGGCTTCCGCCGTATTGCCGCCGCTGAGTTGCTGTGGGGTCAACCAGCTCTTGTCTTCGCGGATCAAGTCTTGAGCAAACTGGAGACCTTGCACGGCTTCTGGCTTATCCAGAATCGCTTGCGTATGCTCGGCATTGACAAAATCACCGCCGTAGGCCCAGACGAAATGAATGACCCAGCGCAAGTCCCAATTGGTGGCAAAACCATACTGCTTGCTGCCGCCCTCGCCAGAAGTCAGCTTGCGCGCTGTTTCGCGAAAGGCCTCCAAATTCCAACTTTTGTCTTCCCAGTCGGTGGAGAGATGCGGAATGCCAACTTTATCGAACAGGCTTTTGTTGTAGTAAATCGCCATGTTGTAGATGCCAGCCGGAATGCCATACAGTTTGCCATCAACCGTCCATTCGTCGAACGCGCTCTTATAGTAGTCATCCATCACAAGGCCTGACTTCTCAAGGTAGGGCGTTAGATCGCTGATGTATTTATTGCGAATGTAAGAAGGCTGCTGGATAATCGCAATGCGGGCCACATCATGAGAACTCTCGGCGGCTACCTCGGTGATGTATTTGCGGCTGAAGTCCTCCCATGAGCCAGCAATGCGGTCGAACGTCCAGGTGCTGCCACCCACTGTTTTGTTGAACGTATCGGCCAGTCCGTTGAAAATCGGCGCTTCGGCATCACCGCTAATGGTCATGAAACTGTAGCTATCCCCGGTTGCCGGACCTACATCGGTCTGTCCGGCTGGGGTTTGCTGGGCAGCTGGTTGCGCTTGTCCAGCGGTCGGCGTCCCGGCCACACCCGCACAGGCTGCCATCGCAAAAGTTCCTGCACTGAGCAACGACCATTGTAGAAATTTTCGCCTTGAAAGAAATTGCTTGTCCATAGATGTCACTCCTGAGAAAAGTAAAGATTAAGCTTGAGAATAAGCGTAGTCAACGAAAGTTAATCTAATGTTAGGCGCAAATAGAATTTGGCCCCTGAGAGTAGCAAGTCGCCTAGATTCTCAGTCGCTGAGGCGACTTGCTATTGTCAGCCGCGGAATTTATTCCCGCGCTATCCCCGCGCAACTAGCCCTTCAAACCACTCAACGCAATGCCCTGCACAAAGTAGCGTTGTCCAAAAATGTAGACAACGATCACGGGGATCAGGGCAATCGTCGCCGCCGCCATCAGCAATTCCCACTCGGTCGTATAAGCCCCCTGAAAAGTGGCCAACATGAGCGGGATCGTAAACTTTTGGAGCGAATTGAGATAGATCAAAGGCAGTAAAAATTCGTTCCAGTGGTACAAGAATGCAAAGATGCCAAGCGTTACGAGCGCGGGGACGCTCAAGGGCAAATAAATAAACCAATAAATCTGGAAGGGATTGCAGCCATCAATCTCGCTTGCGTCACCCAATTCGCCTGGCAAACTTATGAAGAACTGGCGCAGCAGAAAGACCCCATAGGCGTTGGTTAAAATGGCGGGCACGATCAACGGCCAGTGGGTATCGATCCAGTTGATCCACTTAAAGAGGATAAACAATGGGATCAGCGTCACTTGCACGGGTATCATCAGGGTCGCCAGCAGAATCATAAAGAGGAGATGCTGCCCCCGAAAACGGAGCTTGGCAAAGGCGAACGCTGCCAACGACGAAGTGAAAAGGGTGCCCGCCGTCGTCAATGTACTGATCTTGATACTGTTCAGATAGGCCAAACCCATCGGTTTTAATGTCCAACTCTTGGCATAGTTCGACCACATGATCGGGTTTGGAATCCACTCTGGGGGAAAGATGAAAACGTCACCGGGTGCTTTTAGGGAGGTTGAGAGCATCCAAAGAAAGGGCAAAATCATAAAGAACGCGCCCATTGACAAAAGCACATGCAGAACAATATGGCGCAACCGCGTTTGGCGGCGTTGTGATGTCAGTTGGGCCGCTGGTTGAATCAGAGTCCCGATCTTTGTTACATCCTGAGGCGCTTCAACCATAATGAACCCATTTCCGTGCAACAAAGAAGTTAATCAGGGTTAGGATAAACAGGATCAAGAAGAGCACCCAGGAGACCGCTGATGCCTCACCGATCTTGAATAACCGGAACGCAAGAATGTAGATATGCAACAAGATCACTCTTGTGGCGTTGGCTGGCCCACCGTTGGTCATGATGTAAATCTGGTTAAACGCCTGGAAGGCCCCAATCGTGGCGGTGATCAGGATAAAAAAGGTGGTTGGGGAGAGCAGGGGCAAGGTAATATGACGAAATTTCTGCCAAGCTGTGGCCCCGTCCATTTCAGCTGCTTCATAGAATTGATCGGCAATGCCCTGGAGCCCAGCCAGGAAGATCACCATGTTGTAGCCGACAGTTTGCCAAATACTCATGATGATCACCGATGGCATCGCCCACTTCAGGCTATTGAGCCAGGGGAGGGTTGGCAAGCCGATTGTCGTCAAAACGGCATTAAATAGCCCGAATTCTGGGTTGTAGAGCCACCGCCACACCATGCTCACGGCGACCGCGCTGGTGACAACGGGCAAGAAATAAATGCCGCGATAGAGGGTGACGCCCCGTAGCTTTTCATTGAGGGCGAGGGCAAGTGCGAGCGAGAAGACGATGCCGCCGGCCACGCTGACCACAACATAATAGATGGTGTTGCGCCACGTTTGCCAAAAGACATCTGTCTGGAAGCTCACTTGGTAATTCTGTAGCCCGATCCAGCGGGGCGGTGCCACCAGGTTCCATTCCGAGAAACTCAAGAACAACGTCACAACAACCGGACCTAATACAAAACAGAGTAAACCTAGATATTGAGGTAGGAGGAAAAGATAGGCCCATCTTTCCTCTTGGCGTCGCAATTTACTGGGTCTGCTTGCCATGCGAATCATCTGACCTTTTCATACTCGAGACTTTTATGATCGAAAATAAACAGTAGGCACGTCTTAGCTGGTTATAGGCACAAGGCCACTATGGGCACAGGCTAGATTGAGAAAGCCAGCTGTTTAATCGGAACGAAATTGACAGTGCCCAATAAACGATTGAGATACCTACATAAGGTATGGGTGGTAAGTTTGGTCTATAAACGCGTCCACAAGCCCACAAAGGCACCTAACGGGTATTCAACATAATTGGTTTCGATGCGAAACTATTCGGGAGCATGGTTGCTGCTATTGTGTCTGAGCAAAGTGCGTAATTGCATTCGATTCTGCCACTATAATTGCGCTGCTCTATTTTGGCTAATTAATATAGCCTTTATCAGCCATCACGTCAAGAACGGTATAGACACTGAGGGGTTCAACAGCGCTAGCACGCTTATGAAAGTGTGCACCTGCCAGTTCTAAATCGAGCATGACACCACTGCTGTACGCGGCACACAGCCCATGCAACCCCAGCATCGGCCCGACCGGTTGATAAATTTTATTGATAATGGGATACGCCCAGACTAGAAATTAACAGGGGATAAAAAAACGGGCAACAGACATTCTGTTGCCCGTTTTTACTTATTTCGCAGCCTAGTGATCATTTTCCAGCAGGGGGTTGCTGTAATAGACAAATTCATGATAGGGGTACATCGAATGGGTAATGGCGATGATGTCATCGTCCAATGTTGGCTCGTGCTCCCATGTTGGCTCGGTCCCCTCATACGGAATTAACGGCTCAACGATCATTCGGTAATAGCAGGCCACCATCAGCAAGCCGGCGGCCAACCCCACTGCACTAACCAGTAGCAAATTGTCGACTACCATTGTGTCCTCCTTTGTTAATGTCCATTCGATACTGTTGTTGGCGAATGGACGCCGTAGTAAGCCTGAGTGTACGCTAATCTTGTAACAAACCCGGCCATGACCTTGTAACAACCAGGTAACAAAATCTGCACTACCTGCTTAAAAGGGCCGGCGGCTAATTATCACTAAATTGTTACCAACGCATCACCGCTTCTGTTACCACGTGTTGTTATACTCTACGACAAGCCTGTTTGAATCGGCTGCTCAGTACGCGCATATAAGTCATTGAACAATTTATACGCCATCTAGTCTATGTTATTCCAATTAAGCGGTTGTTACCCACTATGCTGTTGGCTGTGTAAAGAGCGGAGGCAGTGAGCTTTATCTCTGATCTGGCAACGCGTTTGGTTGCAACTAAGATGAGATAAGCGCAATCTCACCGCTTCCGCCCAACTTAATCAACGAATACATTAATGGACGAATACGGTGAAGGAGAGCAGACAACAAGCACTTTGATTTTTTGTCTACCACTTCAAAAGAGTGTCACCGTATTCAGTCGGTGACACTCTTTTTTGTTGCGGCCTGCGTTCTGGCACGTAGGTGGGGTGTCATTCACAAATTTTACAAGGAACAAGGAGAAGAATCATCGTGAGTTCATTAAAAGAGTATCTGGGACAGAAACGTGAGGCCTTGCTGGCGCTCCGTGCTAAAGCCAAAGCCGGAAATGGCGAACCTAACATCTTAAAAGCTCAAGTCAAGGCCGAAGGCCGTAGCGGGATCCGCCACATTCGTATTCGCGAACACCATGTGATCAGTGACAGCCCCTACGATTTCGCCGGTTATAACCTTGGCCCCAGTTC
>JAPLGZ010000698.1 GCA_026389895.1 Chloroflexota bacterium
GCCCACAAACTTGATAACCGGCGCGCGATCAATGTTGATGTGGACAATGTTGATGGCGCATACCAGGCCATGCGTTATCTATTGGCGTTGGGGCATCGCGCCATTGGGCAAATTGCTGGCCCACGTGAATGGACTCCAGCGTCAGATCGGCTTGAAGGGGCAAAGCGGGCGTTGACAGAATGTCACTTGGAACTACCCTCGCATTATATTGTGGAATGTCGAGAGTGGTCGTTTCAGGACGGGTATGCTGCCGCGCTCGACTTGCTGACAACTTCACCAGAGATTACGGCACTTTTTTGTCACACCGATTGGATGGCGGCCGGGGCCTATCGAGCATTGCGCGAGTTGAAGCTCCGCATCCCCGATGATATAAGCGTTGTGGGCTATGATGATTTACCCATTTGCCAGTTTATCGACCCGCCCCTGGCCAGCGTGCGCCAACCAAGCCAAGGGCTTGGTCAATTGCTCGCCCATTTGGTGAGCACGGCCATTGACCGCGCTGCGCCGTTTCGGCAAGATATGTTAGTGCCGGCTGAGTTGGTAGTGCGCGGTAGTGTCATCGCTCCCCAATCCGTCCGCTAATCTATTCAGCGATTTTCAGATAGCCGTTGTTTTCGGCAGATGTGGCGTTCCATATCGATTTCTCCCATGTTGCGTTCTCTTATTTTGATGTACTTTCTGCTAATAGATCTTCGTCTGTCAAAATGAATCCAAAGGAGGCAGTAAGATGAGTTCCCCACTACCAAACCACTTGAGCCGGCGTAATCTGTTGAAATTAATGGGCGCTAGTTTAGCAATCTCCGCTTGCGCGCCGGTTGGCGCACCCGCTGGTCAGCAACCCGCAGCGGCTGACAAAGGAGCCGCCAGCCCCGCCAAGGCCGCCACTGAAGTCGTGATGATGTACATTGCCGGTGAGATTCCCGATCCACTGATCAAGCAGTTTAACCAGGACTACGCGCCCATCAACCTCACGCGCATCGATGTAGACCCCACCCGCTTCTATGCCATGTTCGCCGCCGGTGAGGCGCCCGATTTGGTAAGGTCGATGGCGCCCGACATTCCCCAGTTGCTAGGCCGCAAAATGCTGCTGAACCTGCAATCCTACTTCGACACCAGTAACGTGTTGAAAGCGGATGACATGCAGCCGGTCAACAACTATTACCGGGCGGGGGACCCGTTGAGCATCGGCCAGGGCCCGCTCTACGGTATGGTCAAAGACTGGGCGCCGGACGCCTTTATTTGGGTCAACGAGGCCGTCTTCGAAAAAGTAGGGGTGAAGGCGCCGGACCTCACCAAGCCTGTGTCAGAAACCGATATAAAGACCATTGCCCACTCGGTCACGGTCAGGGAGGGCAACCAGACCAAGACCTTTGGCTTCGACACAGCGGCAGGTTTCATCGACCGCTTCTGGATGAGCATGGCGAAGGCGGCTGGTGGGTCACTCTACACCGACGACTTTACGGCGATCAAGGTCGTGGGCAATGAGCCAGTGGTGAATGCGATCAAATTTTACTTTGACCTGGCGAAAGATGGCGTGATGACCAGCCCGCTCAACCCAAGCCCAGCCGGTTGGTTTGGCCCCGACTTCACCGGGGGCCGCCTCGGCATTGTGAGCACCGGCTACTGGTTCCACGGCTTCGTCATCTCTGATCCCGGCCCGGAGTTCCAGCAGGCAGTGGCGGCGGGCAAGGTGAAAATGTATCCCGATTTTACTTGGTACGGCAAACGCTCGAACCCCTGTATCACGGCTGCCGGCGCCGTTATCACTAGTTCCACCAAGCACCCGGACGCCGCCTGGACCGCCTTCGAATGGTTCATGGGGAAAGAGCCAGCGCAGGACCGCGCCAAGTCCGGCTGGGGCCTACCTAGCCTGACCTCGCTGTGGAACCTGATCCCCAAAACGGGGCCGCTTTCTTCCTCTACCTGGACCACCGTCCAGGGAGAAGAGCCGTATAGCAAGGAGACGATCCAGTTCAACCCCTACCTGGCCGGCGGTGAGCCCATGGTGCCCGGTGCGATTTATCAGACGAACCTGGAACAAGCCCTCAAGGGTGAGATCACCTTTGACGAGCTACTGAGCCGCATCGAGTCGGAGACGAACACTGCGATTCAAGAAGGAAAAAATCAGGTAAGTTAGGGGCGTTCTCATAAACGTTCCGGCTTGACCTTCCTAAAGTGCGGTTGTTTTGAGAACAAAAGTTTTTGCTCTTTAAAAACTTTTGTTCTCAAACAGAGCAAACTATAAGTATCCCAACTTCTAGTAAGGTCAAGCCAATTGAGCAATTTAGTTTGACGGCTTATTAGTATCATCAGGACCAGCCATGACCACCACATCGCCCGACTCCACCAAGGCCCTTGCACCGGCGCCCCGCCCCGCCGCCCGCGCCTGGCGACGCCGGCTTGCTTCGCGCAGAACACAAAAGAATATAGCGTTCTACCTGTTCATTGCGCCTTGGCTGCTTGGTTTAATCTTCCTCGTGTTGATACCGGTGCTGGGAGGAGTGGCTATCTCCTTCACGAACTACGATGGCCTCAACATAGGCAATCTCAAGTTCCTGGGTCTCAGCAATTACACCCGCATCTTTAGCGATCGGGATGCGATGTGGTCGCTCCAGCGCGTCTTTGTGTGGACGGCGCTGAATGTGCCGTTATGGCTATGCATCTCCTTCATCCTTGCCTATCTGCTCAACCAAGGGATCCGCGCCCGCGGTTTCTTCCGCACGATGTATTACTTGCCCAGCGTCATCCCGTTGGTGGCCGTGGCCTGGATCGGCCGGCTGATGCTGCACCCTACGCTCGGCCTGGTCAACCAAACGCTGAATCTCTTCTTCCATGGCGTGCAGATCAACTGGCTCACCGAATATGCCATGATCTCCCTCACCACGGTCGCCGTGTGGACTGGTCTTGGCGCGGGCATGGTCATCTTCTTGGCTGGATTGCAGGGCATCCCCGTGGCTTTGGAAGAAGCGGCCGTGATCGATGGCGCCAACCGCTTGCAGTCCTTGCGTCACGTGACCATTCCGTTGATGACGCCCATCATCTTCTACCAATTGGTGCTCTCCATCGTGGCTGCCATGCAATATTTCGCACTGCCCATGTTGCTGGCGCCTACCGCTGGGGGCGGCGGTGGAGCCTTGGGGGCGGCGCCGACCCGTGCGGTCTACCTCTTCATGGTCCACTCGTTCCGCCAGGCGTTTGGCTTTCATCGCTACGGCTATGCAACAGCATTGACCTGGTTTCTGGTCATCCTCATCCTGCTCTTCACTGCGGTGCTGTTTTGGAGCGCGCCCAGATGGGTACACTCAGACACCGAGACATAGGAGAAATAAAACCAATGCGCGCAATTACGCATGGGAGGGGCTTCACGCACCGCCAGATGGGCAAGATAGTCACCTACACACTGCTCATCGCCGTTACTGTCGTACTGACCATCCCCGTGGTCTATCTCATCAGCACGTCGCTGAAGTTGGAGAGCGAGTACATCGCGGAAAATTTGCAGTTTTTCCCCAAAAAACTGCAATGGCATAATTATTACTTGGCGTTGACGATGATCGACTTCGGCCACTATGCCCTCAACTCGGTTCTGTTGGCGACCAGCTTTGCGACACTTATTGTCACCACCAGCGCCATGGCAGGCTATGGCTTTGCGCGCATTCCGGCCGTGGGGCGGTCCAAACTCTTCTCCGTGGTCGTCGCGCTCATTTTGATCCCGGCCAGCATCTTTATCATTCCGCAGTTCGTGCTCTTTTCGAACCTGCGAGTCACCAATTCCTATTGGCCCTGGATCCTGTGGGGACTGTCGGCCAGCCCGTTCTTCATCTTCCTCTTCCGCCAGTTCTTTCTCTCCTTTCCGGTTGAGCTAGAAGAAGCCGCCGAAGTGGACGGCGCGCGCGTCATTCGCATTTTCTTGCAAATCGTGCTGCCTAACTCATATCCGGTCCTGGCTACGTCCTTCATTCTTGCCTTTTTGTCGGTCTGGGGTGACTGGCTCATGCCATTGCTCTATCTGGCCGATAGGAATACCACGCTGGCTGTGAAATTGATCACCGCGTACGTCAACCCGCAGGGCTTTCCCATCGTCACACCGACGCTGGCGGCCTCGGTCATCTATATCCTGCCCCCCGTGGTGATGTTCTTCTTCGTGCAGAAATACATCATGCAGGGCGTGGTCACTAGCGGGATCAAAGGTTAGGCACCTAGCAGAGGGGCATGTCTTATGGTCTAACCGTTGACTTGTTACAGGAGGTCTTGCCCCTTCATGCCGATCAGGACTAGTTCAGGTGAGCACCAGGCTAAACCAAAATGGTACTGAGGGAGATTCCGGCGTGCAATCAGTCACTTATTGGCATCCACAGCAGGGATACGGAGCAAGATTCGACCGTGTGCGTGTGCGGCACCGTGCAGCCCTTGGCTAGGAGCCGATTACACTGTATACAAAACGAACGGATGGGCAGACGCTGCCTCAGTGTTTGGCGAGCTTTGTTCGACAGCCCCCAGCGCTTTAAGCACCCTCCGTTGCGTGGCGGTGATCCCGGTAACCCCGGTAATCTCCAGGCCTTCATAGGGGCGAGGTACGCGCAAGGTCTCTATACATCTTCCCGTGGACATGGCCCACAATTTGATTGTCCCATCCATGCTACTACTGACCAATAGCTCCCCATGCGGATGAAAAGCCAACGTATTCACCGTATCTTGATGGCCTTGCAAAACCGCTGGCCAGTGTGGCGGATTCAACGGCTCGACCGACCACAGTCGAATCGTTTGATCCATACTGCCACTGGCTAAGCGCGCACCATCCGGGCTGAAGGCCACCGACCCGACACTCTGGGTGTGGCCTCGATAACGCTGGATCACATGGCCGGTATTCGCGTCCCACAGGTCAAGCGATCCGTCCAAGCCGGCGCCGACCAGGTGCTGGCCATCGAGACTAAAGGCGATCCCATGGCGGCGCGTGCCCGTGTTGAAGTGGAGCGGACTCGCGCCGAGATCGTCGAGCTGCCAAATGCGCACGCTCCCATTCTCGGCCGTATTCGCCAGACGGCGACTATCTGGGCTAAAGGCGAGCCCGTACACGTCCGAACCCTGGTCCTGTAAGCTGGACCAAGGCTGGCCGGTGGCCATTTGGTCCAGATCGTTGAACGCCCACAAACAGATCGTGCCTTCATGCCCGCTGCTGGCCAGCCACGCCCCGTCAGGGCTGAACGCCAGCGTGATCACCCAATGACTGTGACCGCGCAGGATCGCTTGACAAGCGGGGGCCTGCGTCGCGAGATTGGCCAGCGCCCACACGCGGAGCGTGTAATCGTAACTGCTGCTCACCAGGTAATCGCCCTGTGGCGAAAAGGCCAGGGCCCTAATCTCATTTGTGTGACCCGCTAAAATGTGACGGCAGCGCGTGTGACCCGGCGTGGACAAATCCCAGAGATAAAGCTTACCGTCTTCCCCGCCACTCGCCAGGGTCATGCCATCCGGTGAAATGGCAATGCCAGAAATGCTTTTCAAGGTGCCATGCAAAACCCGTTGGCATTGTCCACTGCGCAGCTCCCATAGGCGCACCTGATGATCCATGCCACCACTGGCCAGCAGGCGGCCATCCTGGCTGAACGCCAACGCCCACGCGCCATGCGCATGCCCTTGGAGCGTCCGATAGGGTTGGCCGGTGGGCAGCGCATACAGGCGCACCCGCCCATCGTGGCTACTGGTGGCCAGGGTGGTACCATCGGGACTAAAAGCCAAGTCCAACACCATATCCGGATGCGGCAGCGTCTGGCAACATGCCCCAGTGAGGATGTCCCACAAACGGGCGGTCCGATCCACACTGGCACTGGCCAATAATTCGCCGCTGGGGTGGAAGGCCAGGGCGGCAATCCGTTCACCATGGCCGAACAACTGCTGTTGACATTCACCGGTTGCCACCGCCCAGATCCGAATCACCTGGTCGACACCGGCGCTGGCCAATCGGCGGCCGGTCCCATTGAAGGCAAGGCTAAAGATGCGATCGTGATGACCATGCAAAACGCGTTGGGGCTGGAGCACCGCGGCTGCGCGCTGGGTAGCCAGCACTGCGGCGAAATCCCACAGACAAATGGTCTTATCCGCGCTGCCACTGGCCAGCAGGCGGCCATCTGGGCTAACGACCACGGCGCGCACATGGTCGGTATGCCCAGCCAAACGATAACGCGCCTGGGGTTCAGGGTGCCGGCCTAGATCCTCGACGGCCCAGAGGCGCACAAGGGCATCGCCACCGCCACTGACCAACCATTGGCCATCGGGGCTAAAGGCGACCGACCAGACCCCGTGCGCGTGCCCGTGAAAGTGCGCATAGGGTTGACTGTCGGTCGTGCGCCATAGACAGATTTCCCCCTGATCTGTGCCAGCCGCCAGCAGTTGCCCATCCGGACTAAAAGCCACCGCATGAATCCTGCCAAAGGTGTCGGTAAAGACCCAGTTGGCCAGTTGCGCATTGGTCAGCTTGACCTCGGCTAAGCGCAGGCCTTGGGCGTACACCTGTTGCAGGACTAGGCCAGCAAAATCAT
>JAPLGZ010000452.1 GCA_026389895.1 Chloroflexota bacterium
TCATCCACGGTGACGTGAAAGCGATAACGGCCAGCCGCAAGATCCAGGGAGCGGGTCCAACGCGCCGAAAAGTTATCATTGTTGATGCCACCAGCCGGTGAATTATTGCCCCAATCAAACTTAATCTCGGCGTCATCGCGCCCCAGCGCTGGTGCGCCGTTTAGATCGCGGTTATTGTAATATTCGCCACGCCAATTGGCGATCGAAACAGGCGGCGTATTGGTCGGCGTTGGTTGGGCCTGATCACTGCGGGCCCAGTCGAGGTGGACACTGGCGGCGCCGCTACTATCAAAATATTCCAGGCGCACGGCCACCGCGCCCCCCGCCAACGTAATGTCACCGGTATAGGTCGTGGGGGCCTGTACGCGCCAGGCATCGATCAGGAGTTGATTATCCACCCACAAGCGCGCGCCATCATCAACCGTTACCCGGAAGCGATAGTTGCCAGCCGGCAGCTTTAACGCCTGGGTCCACCGGGCCGAGAAATTATCGGCATTGACCCCTGCGGCCGGGGAATTATTGCCCCAATCCAGATCTGGCCGCCCTTCATTACGCACGAGCACAGGCGCGCCGGTCAAATCGCGATTGTTGTAATATTCAGCGCGCCAGGCTTGTCCATTACCCGTACCACCGCCAGGGTTAGCAAGTTGTGACCAGACCAGATTCACCAACGCCGGGCCTGTATTATCATAATAGTAGACCGTCAACTGATGATAGCCCGCGGCAAGGTTACGCGTAGCCGAAAATGTCTGTGCCCCGTGGTTGAACCAGGCATTGATGATGCGCACATTGTCTACATAGACCCGTACACCATCATCGCTGGTGGCATCAAAACGATAACTGCCAGCATCTAGATAGATTGTGCGCGTCCAACGAGCAGAGAAACGATCCGAACGGACCCGTGCGTCTGGCGAACCGGCCCCCCAATCATAATTCAGGTCGGTTTCGCTCTGTTGCAAGACGGGTGCGCCGGTCAATGTGACATTGTTCCAGTAGGTCGCTTGCCAGGTGGGATCAGAATTGCCCGTTTGCGCGACGACATCTGGCAGCAAAGCTGCGGGCATAAAGCCAAGCGCCAAGAGAAAGATCAACGCAAAAGCTGCAATTAGTTTGGCGCGATAGGGATACGATCGAATAGCCATAAAAGATCTCCCACATTCTTGCCGCCGAGCTTTTCGATGAGCGACGGCATGGTACAGATATAAATGATTGACGATAAAAACTTACAGCTTGTTTAGGGTTGCTGCAGAGAATACGTACAGAGGAAGTGAAAAGTTCCTTACAATTAAAACTCACCTGTTTGCCCACAAGTTGGTCGCGCGCCCTGCGGGCATTGCCCTCGCTGGCGATAGCCTTCCAGCGCGCTCATCGTTGGGTCAATGCAGGCTAATTACCACTGAGGCTAAAGATTTGGATCGAGGTAGGTAAACCACCAGGGATCAAGCCTGCAGCCTGATCCCTGGGACAAAAGCTAAATTCGGTTATATTCTGACGCTACTTTACCCAATCGCGAACAGCCCCGTTTGCATAAAGGCTTGCCACGCGACGCCAATCCCCACAATCGTAATAAACAGTGCGCTGGCGACCGGCATCAAGCGTAAGACACGGCCACTTTCGGGGATTCGTTCAAACAGCTTGCCTGAATGCACCAATAAAATCCCAATTACCGTGAGGACGCTCGCCAGGCCCAAGCTGTAGGCAATCAACATGATCAGGCCAAAACCGATTCGCTGCAAAGCAATTGCGCCTAACATGCCAACCAAGGCGTCTGGACAGGGCACCAGGCCACCCGAAATCCCCAATACCAGCAAACTACGCCAGCTAAGTGGCGCTCCATCTGTGCCTGGGGGCAAATGGCTATGCGCAGGGCCGCTGCCATGGGCATGGATAAAATTACCAGCCTGGTCTTGAGCAAACAGATCGGCGTGGTCATGGTCTTTCGCTTGTTCCTGATTTGAGCGGCCACGCAGATTGCGCACACCACCCCAGACTAATGAGAGGCCAATCACCACAACGAGCAAACCCGAAATCACACTCAACCAGGGGAAGATCTTTTCGGGCAAGATAAAACGCGAAGCAAACCAGGTTAACAGGCCGATCGCAAAGATGCCAGCCGTATGTGTAATCGTTGTGGTTAACCCCAAAAAGAAGGCGTGCCAAACCGTCCCCCGCGAGCCAACCAGATAGGCACCGACAATTGTTTTGCCATGACCAGGCGTCAACGCGTGGGCCGCGCCATACCCAAAAGCGGCCAGCAAGGCCAACAACAGCGCCAACGGACCAAACGTTGGCATGGCCACCCGATCGGCAAATGGGCTGGCCGCCTGACGCAGCGCCAGCGAACTATTTGTATTTGAGGGTAAAGCGTTCCCAGTAGCCGCGCTCGGCTCAGCGCTCTTACCGACAGTGGCTTGCCATTTGAATTCAAAACTCGCGCGGTCCACGGCTGCAGGGCTCTGCAACAGATCGGCTGGATAATTGCGCAATTCGTTGCTGAGATCCTTCGCCGGTACGCTCGACTTCTCTAAATGAGCACCAGCGCCAGACCGGACAATTACTTCGTGCCAACCGATGCGGTCAGCATAGTTCTCGTCATGATACTCCGCCTGCATAGTCGCACTGTTGGCTGGTAAAGCAGCTTTATATTGGGCAGTCAACCGCATAATTGGTAAATTGGCCTGCCCCGGCAGAAATTCTAAATGGCTGGTCTCGGCAGACCAAGTAACGGGCGCACCATCAATGGTCAAAGCAGCATGGCTTTGCAAAACAGCCACTTGGCGTGTTAAATATTGATCTTGTTCAGTTTGGCTGATCTGACCGTCACCATTCCCATCCATCGCCGTGCGTTCTTGATGGGTGGGAATTTCGGCCATATCGATCACATAGAATAAGTGAACTTGGTTATCACCTATTTCAAGCCGGCTATATCGGTTTACGGTAAAATTGCCAAGTGGATGCGCCCAGAGATTGGCCGGAAATGCCAAGACCAGGCATAAAGCCACTAGGCCAGCCAATATCGGATAGGGTTGATGGCGGCGTTTCTTCAAGACTGTAGATGCCAACGGCATGGCTTTCCCCCGTGAGAATAGATAGTGTAGACAATGGTCAATTAACTTGACGCAAGTATAGCAGTTTTGGATCTCATCAATGTCGAATTATAGGTATTATAGCGTGCAAAAATACTCACGTTCAAGCTCAAAAAGTAGCCATTTTATGAACAATACTATTTTCCAGGATGACAATCGAAGGTTTTAATCGCTGTTCGTATGCCGACATGCTCACTCGTACAAAGACAACGGAACACAAAGATAGAGGTGTAGCCACGTGGCTACACCTCTATCTTTGTGTTCCGTTAGCTTTTTGCTCAGGCTTATTCAAAAAACAGTACTCCGAGATGCCTTTTGCTATCCATAAAAAGAGTTCAGCAGCGCTGCTTGAGGAGAACGCCCAGCGCTTTTCGGAGCATTTATTTTTTGAAACCATCCAAAACATACGACAGAACTGAGTTGACAAAACCCACTATATGGTGACTAGCGACTAACCATCGGTAGATATAGATGCGCTGAAAC
>JAPLGZ010000680.1 GCA_026389895.1 Chloroflexota bacterium
GTCATTTTACGCATCAGCATCAATAATCTACGCGGCTCCTGACGTCATCGGTGGAACAAAGCGATATCCAACACCATGCACGGTTTCGATAAAGCGGCTATGCCGACCGGCGCCCCCCAATTTCTGGCGAAGATTCTTGACATGCGCGTCGATCGTGCGTTCATAGGCCGAGAGATCGCCGCTGGCATCTTCTTGGGTGACATCCAACAACTCGGCGCGCGTGAAGGGGCGACCAGGGTGGCGCATAAAGTAGTGCAGCAAATCAAACTCAGTGCTGGTCAGCTCTACCACTTCATCCGCCAGCCGAATTGTACGATACGTGGGATCGAGGCGTAGTTTGCCAAACACAAGCACCTGTACCGGCCCACGATTAGTCTGTGTTTCTAGACGGCGCAAGGCGGCGCGCACACGGGCGACCAACTCGCGCGGGCTAAAGGGTTTTGTGACATAATCATCCGCCCCCATTTCCAACCCCACGATGCGCTCCGTCTCTTCAACCCGCGCCGTGAGCATGATGATGTAGAGGCTAGCCAGCGCCGGATCGCTGCTGCTGCGCAAACGGCGGGTGATTTCCCAGCCATCAAGGCCAGGCAGCATCAGATCTAACACCAGCAGGGCTGGTTTTTCTTGCTGCGCCAACGCTAGCCCCGTAACCCCATCAGCGGCAGACAAGACCTGGTAGCCAGCTTGGCGCAGATACCCCTCCATAACCTTGCGAATTTGGGGTTCATCTTCAATGACAAGAATGGTCATGCTCATAGTTCATGCCTTGATGAAACTTTATGCTTCGATCCAATAGTTACGCATCATGCCATCGCCCATCATCCCCATCATACCGCCCGCATTGCCTGCATTGACAAATTCCCATACTTCCAGATTACCAAGTTTGACCGTTTCTGCTAGTGTGACCGCTTCCATCTCGAAGATTTTGTCATTCAACGTCCAGTTCATGCCACTCATCCCCAACGCAATCTGGCGGGGCTTATCAGCGTTGCTCGCCTCTTCCACGTGATAGGAGGCCAACGTCGCCAGCTTTGTGGGCAGGATCCGGGTTTCAGCTTCGGCCTTCGCCACGTGGACGGTAAGCAGATCAAAGGGTTCACCATTCGGCAATCCCGAAGCGTCTGGCAGCAGCGACCCGCAATAGGTTGCGACGACTAATTTTGCTGGCTAAAAGCGTCAACGATTTCGACATATTGTCCCCCAAAATACTTGCGCACACGGCTAGTTTTCAAACCAGTAATAAACTGGCCACTAGCCTTTACTATGCCACAGAGTTGTGAGGAAAATGTGAATGAGTTGCGCTGATATTATTGATGAGTGACCAGCAGACCAGCATTGTTTTCCACACATAGCGCCCACGATTGCTTCATATTAGCTTCTCATCCCTGGCGTAAGCTGGAGTAAGCAATCGCATCAACAATGCCAGGTTATGGTTTGTGGTTAGGCATCCATTGCGCAGAGGAGAAAATTGAACAGAGGAGAAATAATGGGGCGCATTCTATTATTGGGCATGCCACTGCTCGGGTTAGTTCTGTTCTTTATCCTATCCTTCGAGCGCGCGCTGATCAGCTACCTGGTGTTCGTCTTACTGGTCTGCTTGTTCTATTACCAGATTACGGAACGCGCGGATAACACGAAACCATTGAAAGATTGACATCATCAGGCACAGGCCAGCAAAATTTTACGTCTTTCAATGTGTACAAAAGAGTGTATCCAAAATTTCAGCGTAAATGGAATTTGGCCCCTGAGCGTAGCAAGTCGCCTCATCGACTGAGAATCTAGGCCCTTAGTCGCTGAGGCGACTTTCTGTTGTCAGCCGCGGAATTTATTCCCGCGAACAATCCCCTAATTTTGATATGCACCCCGTATAAATTGGGGCTTGACAGAACCAACAAGTAGGCGTATAATTCTCGCATACCCCCCCCCAGGGGGGAGGGGACCAAGAAGGATAAAAACGATGGATACGTCAAAAAAGTCAGAATTACTGCTGCGCCTCAAGAGTATTGCCGGCCATATCAAAGGCGTCGAGAAGATGGTGGCTGATGATGCCTATTGCATTGACATTATCAGCCAAGTGCAAGCCATTCAAGCGGCCCTGAATAAGGTGAATCTGCAGATTCTCGATGACCACCTACACAGTTGTGTGATCACAGCCATCCGCGGGGATGAAGCCTATGAGCGCGAACGTTTGCTCGGATAAATTTCCAGCGTCTTTGAAAAATCAACAAAGCTCTAATACGCGACACCTACTTTATCTAACCAGAAAACAAGGAGAAGTTTCTATGACTACATTAACCGTCAAAGCCCCAAACATTTCTTGTGGCCATTGTGTCCACACGATCCAAGATGAAGTGGGCGAATTGGCTGGCGTCAAGAGTGTCCAGGCCAAAGAAGATAGCAAAGTTGTCACCGTCACCTTCGAAGCGCCAGCAACCACGGCGCAGATCGAAGCATTGATGGCTGAGATCGGCTATCCAGCAGAGCCAGCTTGACAT
>JAPLGZ010000618.1 GCA_026389895.1 Chloroflexota bacterium
CCAGAAGCGCAGGATGTCAATACAAAATTAGAGCTCCTACCCATAAACGCAAAGGTGACCTGGGTTGACGCCCAGATGAGTAAGTTGCATAAACAGGTTCAGTCTGGTGCAGCCCTCGAACCACTAAGCCCCGCTGCGTCCGCGCCAGAAGCCGTGGCCGCGCCGGTTGACAACGTTTTTCGCGGGCAAGTGGTGGAGTAAACGCGAAAATTTAAGGTGAATTCGTTTCGCAAGTGGATAGGAACTGTCGTCTTGTTCCGAATGATCGGATTCTTCTGGAATACTCCGTTGTCCCGCTAGGTGACCAGGGCATCACTGCCTTGCCTTCTCCTACCTGCATTCTTCATCGGCTCAAATTCCTCTCGCTTAGGCATAGTATACGAAAGCCAACCTCTTGAGGTTATCAATGTGCATGTTTGGTGTTATAGCTGGCAACATGCACGTTTGCAAGTTTACACTTTATCAAAGATGTATCTCGGTCTATATCTAGAATAGATATAGAAAGCAGTGTGGTGCCGTTGCTAAGTATGCTATGATCGGCTTATATTCTTCCCAAGGTAGCACTTGAGTCGTGAAGAATCAAGCGTTACCTTTTAGTAGACAGAAACTATATTGATGGAATGACTTTACGGCTTCTAGCGCCACGATGCTTTTATGGGGCATGGTTTCAACCCTGCCCTTTAGGATTTCGTTGAAAGCTAGGCAGCCACCTTAACGACTAGAATAACAAGTGCCGTTAGGCTGAGATCGCCGAAGCCTCAGGGCATTTTCTGCCTCTGTCAGCCGACCGCGTAAGCCCCCTGCTTAATAGTCTCGGCAAAACTGTCTGGTCGTCAGTAATGACTTTATCAATAACTATTCATCTAATTTTAATCAGACCGCCGTAAAATACGGATTTTGGCCCATGCTATCGTTCTGCTATATTCCATATGATTAACACTGCCGACCTCGTAAATTCAGACATCATATTTACCGTATCAAGCCCCCGCCTGAAAAACTCATCCCGACTAGACCCGAATGATGAGCAAACTAAACCGCTGTTTTATGAATGGTTGTCACTTCAAATTCCCCGTAATGATGTGATTGGTGACCTGGCACGTAATGTGCTAACAGACCCAGGCATAAAACGGCTGCCCAACCATCAAGATGATTGGTACTGCTACCTACACGCTAGAGCGACATCGGCGATCAAGCTGATCGCTTTGCGCTATGCCTGGGGTGAGTATCGGCGCTTCTTGATCTTGCAGACCTCCTCTCTCTAAAGCCCCGGTTATACAAAATTACCCCGTGATTGTAGCGCCAGGTTGGTCCATTACATAGTGGCCAGAGAGAATAAATTCCTCGCGTGGCGGGCGGCAAAAATTTGAAGCAAAGGCCTGCTGAGAAAAACGCCAGCAGAGCTGCTTATCCGCGCGCCTCTGCGGTGCGTTTTTTGCGTGTTGCACTGCATCGCGTGACTACGTTATACAATTCGCATGCTCACTCTTTGCTACTTCAAAAATTCCTCACTAACTCAGCAATTTAGCCGATAGAAAAATCAAAAAGCTTCTGCTATGCTAGCCATGCGACCAATAATTAGCGCAACTGAACTGCGCTCTGATTGGCCTTACTATCCCCTAACGTGTTACTCAAAATGAATCAGCTATGGCAAAATTATCTGGGCGCGCAGACTGCTCTGGGTTGGTCGCCTGAATCGTGATGCTACCCTTGCGCCATCCTGACCTCCACCGTTATCACGGCAGAAAAGATTTGCCAACGCCCTCCCATTCTGAAAGAACCGGATTTACCGTGCCATTTGATTGTTCATGATTATTGTCTGCGATCATTGTCTGTGATCATTGTCTGTGGCTGTTGAGCTAGCGAAGTAAGAGGCTCATGGCCGCATCAATCTCGTTTTTACCCATTCATCTCTGTTGGCCGTATCGGCCAGTCTTAGGCCGTCGCTAAAAATGCACGGGGAGGTCACTCATGCTTCACTTACCCACACTGATCATTCAAATTGGCGTTATCTTGCTTGTTGCACGGG
>JAPLGZ010000681.1 GCA_026389895.1 Chloroflexota bacterium
CAATAGTAGAACAGGCTATTCAAATAAATTTGATTTGGGTAGGGAGCACTTTTCGGGGCGAACATTTTGGGCAATTATGCTCAAAATGACCATTTTTGATTATAGGAGAAGTTGGAAGAGCTGTCAAATATGTAAGGATTCTTGGATGCTTGGGCGTAGATGGGTCGGGACCAGGCATGCCTGGTCCCGACCCATCTATGCATTTAACTATTAATAAACGATCAAGTTTGTGCGCTGACGGTTGACCCATTCCCAGTTGATCGGCACCCCAAGGCCCGGGCCTTGGGGCACAGGCACGCAGCCTTCTTTGTCGACAGCTTCCAACTCATCGCTATAACCCTCGAGGTAGAGGTTCGGATCATGGCTGGCGGGCGCTTTTGGATGCAGCAGCCCCATTTCATAATAATTGGTATTGCGGATGGCGGCCATACATTGGCGCTGCGCGGGGCCTGGTCCGTGGAATTCAATGTCTAGCCCTAATGCTTCGGTGGCGTGCGCCAACTTCATGACGCCGGTGATGCCATCGTAGCCCACATCGCCGCGGATATAATCAGTGGCGTCGGCCAGCGCAAAGTCGATATGCGGCTCTAGCGAGCGTACATGTTCGGTTTGTAGCAGCGGCGTTTTGATCAGTTGCCGTAGTTTGCGGTGGGCAAACTGCGAAATACCGCCGTCGCGATACGGGTCTTCATACCAGAAAAACCGCTCCTCATCACAGGCCCAACCGACCTTTACGGCTTCGCCAAAGGTCGTATATTCGCAGGCTGGATCCAGCATCAAGTCCATCTTGCCGCCCACACGCTGGCCAACCGCGTGAACATTGGCGATCTCCTGCGCAATTGGCGCGCGGCCCCAACCATGAATTTTAAAGGCCGGATACCCTAATTCCAGACATTGTTCGGCATAATCGGCAAAGGCTTCTGGCGTGGAGAGGCCATCGGGCTGATGATCACCGTGGTAGGTGCTCGCATAACAGGGGAGTTTTTCTTTGTAACCACCAAACAGTTTATAGATCGGCTGGTCGTAGAGTTTGCCTGCCAGATCCCAAAGCGCGATATCCACTGGGGCATAACCGATGCGCGCAACTTGGCGTAAGGCCCGGCGCACATCCGAATAAATCCGTTCACGTTCCAAGGCGCTTTTGCCCAGTAATTGATGGACAAAGCCGGGCAACGTGGCATAATCGGCTGGACTACCGCCTGCATATTCTCCTGTCACACCCGCATCGGTCAAAATGCGTAGCACACGACCACTCATGGTCACTTGGCCGCCTGGTTCATAGACTAAATTGAAACCGTTGTAGTCTTTGCCCAAATTATCGAGCGTATAGGTGTACTCATGAATTTCGATCTTCGTGATTTTAGGATCTGCCATTGGGTTCCTCCTTGTGAAAAATGAAAAGTAATACGTGACGAGTGATGAGTGATGAGTGAGATTAAATGAATTTTTTCACTCATCACTCATCACTTTTTCATTCATCACGCATCACGCTTTACCAAAAGCTGTCGCCGCGGCCTCGCCCGAACGCACCGCGCCTTCCACGCAGGCGTTATTCATCCAGTCACCGGCAAAGACGACAGGTGGCCGATGTTGATGTGCGGCCAGGCGCCGATAGTGACCAGGTCCCATCACCGGCACAGCCCATTCCCAACGATGATAATGCACCACATCGGCTTCGGCTAGGCTAAACATGGTCGGCGTCACCGTGCGCGCCTCTTCCCACAACTGCTGCGTTACCGTTTGGGCGTCTTGGTCGAGGAATTTTTCACAGGTGGGGCCAAAGGTGCAGACCAACCCCCATTGCCAATCCGCAGGACAAGCACCCCACGCGCCGTGGCGACCAGAATACCATTCAATCGAGAAGAGATCGGTGGGTGGGAGCAGATGAACGCCAAAATGTGCGTCATCACTAATCTGTTTGGCGGCGTAAACACGAACCTGGGGCGCATATTGGACTTCTCCCAGCCAGGGCGGGGCAAGCGCTGGTTGGTCTGCCAGCATGCGGACGGCCGCCGGCGCAGGGACGGCCATCACAACACCCTCGTAATCACGGCCCCCGCTTGCCGAGGTTACTTCGACACCGGTGCCTTTGCTGCGCACGGCGGCCACGGCTTCACCAGTGCGGATTGACAACCGTTCCGCCAATTTCAACCAAGGGGCATCCATGCCGCCCTTCACTTGAAAGAAAAAACCATCTTGCAAGGGACGCAACCAGAGCCGCACCATCGTCGCCGAAAGGGTATCCAGGCGGCTAAAGAATGGCCCCTCAAACATCGTGCGCATGATAATATCCACCGTTCGTTCGCCCAAAGGCGCAAATTCGTCGGCTGCGCTCCGCATATCGTACGCCAGATCTGGCGTCAAGTTGGTGGACTGAATCTTCATCAAATGGTCAATATAAGCACCATACCGTACTTTATCTTCGGGCGTAAGCAGCGCCGAGGTTTCAACCGAAGGACCGCGGAATGGCCAAGGGGAGAGTTTCCCATCAATCAACAGATCTGCCGCGCCGCGCACCGTGCGCGGCTGTAAATAAACATCGCTAAAGCCTAACTCGTCAAAAAGTTTACGCGTATGGGTATAAAACGTCGCCAACCAACCGGCGCCGGTGTCACAATGATGACCTGGACCAAAGTGTTCCGCATGCGTGCGTCCGCCGATCACATTCAAGGCTTCCAATACTTCAACTTGATGACCCGCCTGTTGCAAACGATAAGCAGCGGTCAACCCGGCTGGGCCGGCGCCGATCACAGCAAGCTTCATAAGCGCGTTCCTTTCTGGTGTTTTTGTAAATAGCGAGGGAGTTTGGGTGTTGCGCTACTAATTTTAATTTTACATCAAGCTGGGAAATGTCGCTAGCGTGGATTTTACCTGGCCGTGTGTGGAAAACTGTGGCAGATGTATTCTCGATCCAGTCTGTCGTTCATTTGAAAAATCGGCGATGGTAGCGTAATGCGCGCATTGATCTAGTAACGCATGTTACGTCAGAAAAAGCGTTGCACGGAGAGTGGGCGCCCCCTGGGCCACGCTTGTCGAGGAGTCACAGAGCACACCAAGTTGCGATTTAATCCCTCTCTGTGTGCTTTATGTAATCGCTTTTCATGTTAGCTTGCGTAACATGCGCTAATCAGTCGAACTCAGGTTCATAATTGCATCATTGTCTTGACAAACTCAATCTCATCCTGATTGACCGTGTGCCCCATGTTGGGATAGAGCCGGAGCGTTACTTCTGCTGCCAATTTTTGCAAGAGTGTGGCGCTGCGTTCGACCCGGCCCGCAGGAATATGAAAATCAACATCACTGCAGCCGAGAAAAGCCGGTGTCCCCGCCAGCGAGCCTGTATAATCGCGCGGCTTGTCGCCATTTTCAATCAATGCCCCACTGAGGGCGATCACGCCACCGTAACGTTGGGGATGGCGCGCCGCAAATTCTAATGCCAGACAAGCCCCTTGCGAAAAGCCAAGCA
>JAPLGZ010000564.1 GCA_026389895.1 Chloroflexota bacterium
CTGGGCGTTTTTTGTTTGATGCTCCCACGCAATTTCCACGACACGCAAGTTACGTCAGTAGCAAATCCCCAAACTGTTTCAAGGAGGTTACCAAATGAGTGAGAGGCAGACTGGCACGGTAAAGTGGTTCAACGATCAAAAAGGGTATGGTTTTATTGCCCGCGATGAGGGTGGTGGCGATGTGTTTGTCCATCATTCGGCGATTCAGATGCAGGGTTTTAAAACTCTGGCTGAAGGACAGCGGGTTGAATTTTCCATCGAAATCGGCCCGAAGGGACCGTCCGCAATGGATGTTATGAGGGTATAACGTTACTCAGCGTTGACGTGCATCTCTGTAAAAAGAGGACCAAATATTGTATTGGTCCTCTTTTTAGTTGTACGGTTGCATATACCAAAGAAAAGTACTCAAGCCAAAAGAGCGGTTGATGCACTTTGTCCGACGAATCAACCCTTCGCTTTGGCCGCTTTGGTTTTGGTGGCTGGTTTCGCCGCCGGTTTTGTCTCCGCTTCTGGTGCGGCTGCCGGTGCTGCTTTTGCTTTGGTCGATTTAGCCGCTGGCTTGGCTGCCGCAGGGGCTGCCGCAGCCGGTACAGCTACCTGTTGTCGCTTGAGCACAGGCAGGCCATTCTTGCTTTCCGATACTTCATAGCCTTGGGGAACAGCATCTAAGGCGCCATCTTTTGCTTCGCTAGCAAAGAAGTAAATGGTCTGCTTACTTCCATTGCGCAGGGTTGTGACCCGCGAATGCAGGATATATGAGCGCCCTTTAGAATTTGTGTAGCTGAAAGCCATGGTGTTTCTCCTTTTTGAAACAATTATGAAAGATTTAGTAATTCGACAATTGGCACGTATTTTGCTGGGGATTAAGCTCTTCTATTCTATGCAATTTGCCACCATTGTCGCTCTCAAACTTGTCAATGTGTATTCTATCATTGATCTAGAGATTTACGTGAAATATCAGAGAGAGCAGACAGCCTTTACAGGCTTATAGTAGCACTTTATCGCTATTCAAGCAATCACTTCACCTGATTTCTCAGTTTTGTATCCACCCACATGCTCCATACGCTGCCGAAATGCATGACTGCGAACTACTTCAAGTAATCTTTCAATCTTACGATCGCCGTAGTGCAGCTTGGGAATAACAAACCCTAATGCACTTTGTTCTTGTTCAACAAAATGGACCACCAGCACCGCTTGCTCTGGTAGTAACTGTTGAACTGATGGCAGATTATACTCGTCCTCTCCTGTATATCGCAAATGGCTCACTGCCAAATGTGCTTGATTGTGCTGAAGATCCAGTAATGTAGCGTGATTGGTTGGGTGTAAGACCAATCGTAATGCTGGATTTTGTTGACGAAGTTGGTCGATTAAGATTTCAACGGCACGATCCATAACGCCAATTGCCACGATAGTATCATAAATTTGTGCCAATGAATTTTGGCGCGCCACCGTGACGGTTTCGCCTAGCGCATAGCCGCTATGGCCACGGGGCAGATGGAGGAGGCCATCGGTGCGCACCAAACTCATACTCGTACCGGCGCGCCGTGTGAGCGGTGTGGCCATCACATGATCCCCCACTTCGCCTAAACTCACCCGCACAAACTCATCTTGCTCAGGTGAACTAGAGACAGCTTGGGTTAATTTCGCTGTCAATGGCTCTGCTAGGGGCACTGCTTGGCCTTGCCACTGCGCCAGGAGGGGCTTGATCAGCAGATCAAAGGTAATCGCCGCACTGACGGGGTAGCCAGGGAGGCCAGCCATTGCTCGACGAATGACGCGGCGTTTGCCATCACGCTCGAGCTCGACATCCGCATAGGCCAAAATCGTGGGGTGGCCTGGCCGCATGGCGATCCCTTGCACCACGAGGGTGCCAAGCGTCTCAAAGACCGCAGCCGTATAATCTTCGCGGCCGGCGCTACTGCCGGCGTTGACAATGACCAGATCATAAATTTGTAGTGCCTGCGCCACGGCGGTTTTGATTTGCTCAAAGTCATCCGCTACTTTGGGGAGCCGGGTAGGGATCGCACCACATTCCTGCGCCGCCGCGGCTAGCATCAGGCTGTTGTACTCAATAATATCACCTGGTTTGAGCGCCGCACCCGGCTCGACTAATTCGCTGCCGGTGGGCAAGATGGCGATGCGGGGTTGGCGACGTACATAGACGCAGGCATGTCCTGCGCCGGCCACCGCCCCAATATCTGCCGCACGTAGCTGGTGATTGGTGGGCAGAATAAGCTGGTTGGCCTGGATATCTTCCCCAATCTGGCGGATGTGCTGGCCTGGCTCAACGGGCTTGGTGATCGCTATCACTGCATGCATTTGCTGATCCAGCCATCGCTCTGCGCGGGCCGTCTCCTCGCGCATAATGACCGCATCATACAGCTCAGGGATCACGTCACCGGTATCAACCATCAGGGCTTGTTGACCAAGTAAAAGATGAATCGGCGCACCCGGTTGTGCGCCTGCCGTTTCGTGGGCGCGGACAGCATAGCCATCCATCGCCGCGGCCCGATAATGTGGACTGTTCACTTTGGCCCACACCGGTTCTGCGGTGACTCGCCCATTTGCTTGATCTAGCGCCACAAATTCGCCGGGTAGGCATTGCAGCGCTTGTCCAGCGGCCAATGCGGCCCACCAGCGTTGGATGGCTTCGTCTAAAGTCGCTTCGTTGGTATGTGAATGACCACGCATTGTCTGAATTAATTCTCCATCAATTCGATTGTGGCTGCATTGTAGTTGATCGTGTGGCAAGGAGCAATGTCGGTGAGTCGGCTGTGTTGTAAAGCACGGCTGGGGTGTGCATTTTTACCTGCCCATTTGGGGAGGCTGGTGATATAATAGTGGTGCATTATCAGCCATTCTAGCTGCGCCTGATGATCGCAATTGTGGTTCATCATTTCTACACACAAGGAAAAGAATTATGGGTCTCGATCGGTTGCAATTGGGTACTGCGTTTAACCTAGTGGTCAAGACGGCACCAATTCTTTTGGTGCGGCTTGGCCTGTATCTCGCTTTCTGGGTCTTATTGCTCATTTATTGGGGGATTACGATTGGCCTCGCCTATCTTGTGGGCCAGGTGTTTGCCCCGCTTGGTTGGATTCTCGCCGTTGTGGCGTTGGTTAGCACCTTTCCAATCTACAATTTGGCCTACAAATATGTCTTCTATCTGCTTAAAGCCGCCCACATCGCCGTCATGGCCGAGCTACTGGCCAATGGTGAATTGCCGGCGGGCGTAAGTCAACTCGCTTGGGGCAAAGAGCAGGTCACCAAGCGCTTTGGCCAGGTTAGTGTAATGTTTGTGGTTGATGAGATTGTCGAAAGTGTGGTGCGCCTGTTCACAGGCCTGGTCTTTTCGATTGCCTCGTGGCTGCCCGGTGACTCGATTCGCACCTTAGTCGGCGTGATCAATCGGGTGATTCGTTATTCTACCAGTTACATCGACGAAGCGATTCTGGCGCGTGCCTTCTGGCGGCGCGACGAAAATATCTGGGAATCGGCCCAAGAAGGCTTGGTGCTTTATGGCATGGTCTGGAAACCACTGGTGGCTACTGCCGTCGCCCTAATGGTGATCAGCTACATTCCTTTCTTGTTGGTCTGGCTGCTCTTTTCTGCCCCGATTGGTGGGTTATTATCGATTTTTTCGCCGACCCTGGCCGGTTGGAGCGTTATTATTGCCCTCATCTTCGCCTTTTTTGTCAAAGTGGCCATTGGCGACTCGTTTGCGATGGCGGCCATTCTGGCAGCCTACCAGCGTGAAACGAAAAACCTCAGACCCGATCCGGTGATGGAAGCGCACCTTACCCAGATCAGCGACAAGTTCCGTGATCTAAAAGCTCGTACACTGTCGGCGATGTCACATCGCTCAGGTTTTCCAGGCCTGCCCAGCCAACCGTCGAACGTTCAACCGCCACTGTAGCGCATGAATCCTGTAGCGCATGAATCTAGACTAGTTTATCCATCATCCACAGACGCTCAAACCACCCCGGCCTTGCTTAGAAGCCGAGGTGGTTTGAGCGTCTGTGGATCAAATTTTAAAATAGGAAAGAACGATGCAACCTTTAAATTTTGCGGTGATTGGCGCAGGCAATATTGGCAAGATTCACGCCCAAGCCATTCAACACATTCCCGACGCACGGGTTAGTGTAGTTTGTTCACGTACAGAGGCGCCGGGACGCGCGTTGGCAGATGCTTGTGACGCCGCCTGGGAAGCTGATTATAACGTTGCCGTACAACGGGCTGATGTCGATGTTGTCGCCATCTGTACGCCCAGCGGCTCCCATGCCGAAATTGCGATTGCCGCGGCGCAAGCTGGCAAACATATTCTGATCGAAAAACCAATTGATATCACCTTGGCACGCGTAGATAGCATTATCAACGCTGCCCAGCGTGCGAAGGTCGTGCTGGCCTGTGTCTTTCCGCGGCGTTTTTCGGGCGGCGTCCACAAGGCCAAGGCGGCGCTGGATGCGGGGCGGTTAGGGCGCTTGACGCTGGCCGATGTCTATGTAAATTGGTTCCGACCCCAGGCTTATTACGCCGGCAGTTGGCGCGGCACCTGGGCATTGGATGGCGGTGGCGCGCTGATGAACCAGGCTATCCATAACATTGATCTGTTACAATGGCTGGTTGGCCCGGTCGCCAGCGTGATTGGGCGCACCGCCACGCTGGCCCATGAAATGGAGACCGAAGATACCGCAACCGCCTTGCTGACCTTTCAAAATGGCGCGCTTGGTCTGATCCAAGGTGCGACCAGCAGTTGGCCCGGCGATCCGGCGCGCGTTGAATTGCATGGTGACCGCGGTACCATTGTCATCGAAGAAGGCAAAATTACTGTCTGGAAATTAGCGGATGCCGCGGCGGGCGAGGAAGCGGCCATGCTCAATTTAGAAGAGACCCAGAGTAGCGGCGCCGCAGACCCAACGGCGATTGGTTTTGAGATGCATCGCCGGCAGATTGTTGATCTGATCGAGGCGATTCGTGAGCACCGTCCGCCCATGATCGAAGGGCCCGAGGCGCGCAAGTCGGTGGAGATTATTCGGGCCATTTACCGTTCGGCGGCAGAAAATAGAAGTGTGAGCCTGGCGCTGGCGGAATAAAAAAGGGATTAGGGATACGGCAGGGCGATAGAGCCCGTTGTCATCTAATACCCAAAAATCAGCGCGCTCTCGGCGTGGACGTGGATCAAATAACCAGTATTCACGCACGCCAGCATCCTGATATTCGTAAAATTTGTCACTGCGGTCACGCGCAGCACTTTCTGGTGAGATGATTTCGATCACTAGATCGGCTGGGCCTTCTAGTTTTTTGTCACTAAGACGCGCCAGATTTGTCTGAGCGATAAATAAGATGTCCGGTTCACGCGCATTGCCATCTGGTGTTGCTTTCATTTCAAAGGGAGCCACCAATACTTCGCCTAATTGAAAAAAATCGACAAACGTACTGAGTAAGGTGACGAGAAATCTGACGACAGCCTGATGTTTTCGAGTAGGCGGCATAAAAATAATCGTCTCCCCATCGATCCATTCTGCATGAACATCTTCATCGAGCTCGGTTAAAAACTGTTCATAGCTCATAGAGATTCGTTGTTCTTGATCTTTCTCTACTCGCTCAGGGGTTTTGACCAGCGTCATGCGTAAGCCCTCCTTGTTTTGCTGAGGCAACAAGTGCTGTTTATACCCTTGCAGTATACCATAACGCGACGTTTCGCTGAAGCGTTTAGCCTATAGTAAACTGAGCGAAAACAAATACCTCCAGCCCAGACCCCAATGCGCACCATTTATTATCACGCTTTTGACCTTTCAATCGAATCTAGCGAAATGGCGACGAACCGTTATCACGGACATGTGCTCAATGCGAGTGCAGAGTTTGTTTTTCCTTTTTCTGACCTGGAACTGGAAAATTCTCTGAGGCCCCGGTCGATTTGATCGCCACTGGCTTGGTGAGCAGGACGCGCCCGGCACTATTGACGGGGGAAACTAACTGACGCCAATGAGTCAACTGGCTTTGTCTCCCAATGCCGGGCACTGCCCTAGCAGTTTACGGCTTCCACAGTGTGGCGGCAATATATCTTTCTGTGTCGGGGTGTTCGTTAAAATAATAAGTGGTCACAATCGTCCCATCCGGCAGTTGGATTGTGCGCGGGTAGCCGATGTCAGAGGAGCCGCCATCATCGCGCAGGTGAATGACCTCGCCCCAAGTTTTACCACCATCTTCGCTCAGGCGGGCGCGAAGGCCAAAAGGTACGGCGCGGTAACCGTAGGTCAGGCAGACGCGGCCATCTTGTAGCTTGATCATGGATGGCGGATTGCCACCAGAACCAGCATCGGGCACCGGCCGGGTGAGATGGTGGAACGTGGCCCCGTTATCGGTCGATTCATACAGATCGATCCAGGTCGGCACCACTTCAAATTCACCCTCGCGCACGCTACAGCGAATGGCGGTCAGGATCGTATTTTCATCTAACCGGATGCTAGATGGCATGATCAGCTCGTCTTGCTCCGAGGCGCCGACCCAAGCACCAAGTTCAAAGCTCTGCCCGCCGTCGGTGGTGCGCGCCATCAACACCCCTTTGCCTTCTTCACCGGCTTCGGTCGCCGCAGCGAGAAATAACATTGCATCGCGCGGGCCATTGATGATCACATCGGTGCGCGCTTCGATACCGGTCTGGCCGAACATGGGCAGGCTGTATGGTCCCTGCCAGCTATTGGCCCGGTCATCGGATAGATAGAACCAACCAATGGTGCCGCCACCCAGCCCGGTGCGCGCACACATCATCGCAAAATCTGGGTTCGTGAAGTCAATATCACCTGGACATGGCCCCGGTAGCGGTGCCAAACCCAATTCGATCGCTGTGGCCACTTTCAGCTCTTTGACCATATGTTCATCGGCAGAAAAGCCGCGCCCACCTGGCGAAGGGGCTGGTGTGCGGATCGTCGCCCAAGTGTGACCGCCGTCTAGGCTGCGCGACTGCAAAGGGTATGCCGGCAACTCGCGCGTGCGCGCATGAAAGCCAGCTTTCATCAGGTGGGTGCATTGGGTAAAGCTCACCACAAGTTCATTGCCCCAGGCCCAGATCCCATAATTGGCCGGCCAACCGGCAAATTTCCCCGTTTCGCGATAGACAACTACATGTTCTTTTTGCATCGTTTGCTTTCTGCCTCTGTATTAGAAAATGTTTTTAGGCCTTACCCACCTTTTGGGGGAGGATAAGTAATTCTACGCTTTTTTGATAATCCAGATTTCCGATACTTCATGCCCCGCGCCTAACCCGCCCACCCCAGGTTCGCGGTGCAAGGCCAAAGTTAATGCGCCTTGATTGGTGGCCGCCTGTGGTATGTCAAACTCAACCGGCTCAGGCGGAAAAGCCTTGTGGATGAAAGGGTGGATTTCGATGTTGTCGTTCGCCACCAAACGAATTTTTGTGGTCTCCTCGACATCGGAATAGACCACACGCACTTTATACGCTGCTTGTGCATCTAAGGCAGAAAAATGCAGCCGGAACGGGAATTCGCTGAGCGTGCCAGTGTAACCGCGCCAGGCGCGCCGGATCGGGCGTGGGTCTTTCCAATAGGGAAAGCGGCGATGGGGCGAACGGTAGAACCCAGGATCGTCCGCATAGGGCACAACATCCACCAGATAGGGACAAGCATAGGCATTGCTCAAATCTAGATAATAACCACCGGGGCCAGGGTTGGTCCACGTGACGATTGCGCGAATGGCGGCTAATTGGGCCGGCTCATCTGTGAGCGTACGAATGCGGTTGAACTGATCTTTCAGCCAGGGCCGATCATTGAGCGGGTAATCTATGCCGTCTAGATTGGCCCCTCGGGTCTCTGATTGCGCGTAGTAAAGAGGCACACTCAGTTGCATGTGGATACTTTGAAAGAGGGCTTCGGCCAGTTGAAAGATGCGTGTACGCCAATCACTGGCGATTGGGTGGCTGATGGCCTGGTCTAGGATTGTTTCGGCCTCTTCGAGGGCTCGTCGCGCCCCCCACGATGGCGCCTGGCGCAGACAATCAAACGCGCGTTCCTCCAAGCTACTTTCATAGAGCAGACGGCTGCGCACATAGGCATCGTAATACGCACGGTAGAGTGCCATCTGAAAGCGCCAATTTTTGAGGAGCGCCGGTGAGGCTGCCTGTTCGAGCGCCTGAAATTGTTGCAAGGTTGTGTTGACACCGGTGTTCGTCGCCAACGGACCCACCCAGTTTTGTTCCAGCGCCAGTAGGCCCAACGCAAAATCCTGGCTCTGTTTGGCATCGATCAGGAGACGGCTGTATTGGTGCAGAATTTCTACCACATCTGCTTCTGGATCCCAACCCAACCCGCTCCAGACGAACTTGTTGACATCGTCGTTGCAACCTTCGGAATAGGTCAGGAAACCAATCACATCCTCGCCCATCTGGTCAAAGATGATCTTTTCTTGACGCGGGCGCGGGTTGATCGTTTCGCGGCCTTCCGTCAGTGCAAAAGCAATGTCCCAATCCGGCACTGGATATTGGCAGTCCACACTGTGCGTAATGTCGGGATAACTCCGAATGGGGTACTGGGCGGGAATTAACTGGCGGAAGGCTGCAATGGTCATATGACACCACGGCCCATAGACTACACCGGTTAGCCAAGGAGGGGCTTCTGATTGCAGAATGCCGACAAATTCAGCCAGCCATTCGCGACTAAAACCTTGCGCCGAAATCCACATCTGCGCGTTGGGGTGATATTGCTTGAGCCGCTCTGTTTGCAACGCCAACATGGGCAGCAGATCCTTGGGGCGCGTGTTGCCAGGATCGCCGCCCGGCACCAGGAGCGCGTCGATGCGTGGCAGGCGTTGATAAACCTCGGTCCATTCCGCCAGCGCAAATTCGACCATTTCGGGTCGCGCGTAATCGTCGTCTAGCGCCGGATACCAGATCCACACATCTAGCCCATATTGATCGGCGATTCTAGACATGCCTTCCATCATATCAAGCGGCGGCAACGGAAAATGGACACTGTCCAGTCGATCGTCGGAGCGGGGTGGGATCAGTTCAATGGCGTTGGTGCCAAAAATGGCCATTTCACGCATATACTGATCCCATTGCGGCAGATCCCAACCATCATAGGCGTTGGTCTTATCGCGATAGCCAATCTGATGCCCGCGCAATGGATAATGCGGCGCTGTGGTAATGTTCAAGGCAGTGGGCAGCAACACCTCCCCTTTGGTCATCTGTAAATGGCGTAAGAGATACCCCACGCCAAAGAGCAGCCCGCGCGCATCGTTGCCCATAATGTGTAGCTTCGGCGTAGTTTGATCGAGCACAGTGCTGATCTGAAACCCATCCGTTGGATGCATTGGATCAGTCGCCAATCCATGATCCAGCACAATCGTAACTGCATTGCTGGTTGGCGGCGCTGCCGTAATTGACCAGCGCTGGCGGGTGCGCTTTTCCACTTCTTCCACGAGCACCTGCGCGGCTTTTTGTGCTAGTGGGGTTGCTGAGAGAACTTGAACAATGGCCTGGTTCAGTGTGAAGCCGGATGTTCCTAAATTTGAAAATTCTTTCATGAAAACTCCGTCTCCCTATGTGCGCACAGGGAGCGCAATGCGCCGTTTGGCGCGGTTGGAGAAGTCCACCGAATGAATTCGGCGTCTGATATGAAAAACCCGTTGAAACGGGTTGACTGTCCTTAACGTGTTGTAACACGTTTCTTATAACAAGCTGCGAATTCATTCGCTGCTCTGTGACCATTCCCTGTAGGGGTGGGGTCACGCCGCCGCGATATCGCGCTCCTCGCTCCAAGTTGAAGACCCCTCCCTAACTCTCTTCTGCAGGGAAGAAACTGATCACACAGCGGGCGCACAGCTGGCCTAGTTCATTTTGATGGGCAGAATCTACGCCTTCATCCCTGTCAGCGCAATGCCTTGGATAAATTCACGTTGGGCCAGGAAATACATGATCACCACGGGGATCACCATGAAGACGCCAAGCACCATCATGTAATGCGTCCAATCGCGGCCCGTCTCAAAGCGTTGGAGCGAATTTAAACCCAGGGCCAGCGTCCAGACGTTCCGTTTGGTTAAGAAGATCAGCGGTTGCATGAATGCATTCCACTCGCCCAGCACCGACTGGATCGTGACGACAATGATCGCCGGGCGTGCCAGTGGGACCATGATCTGGAAGAGGACACGCGGGCGGCTGGCGCCATCAATGCGTGCAGCATCTTCCAATTCCATCGGAATGGTGCGGAAAAATTGGCGTAATAAGAAAATAAAGAAGGCATCACCAAAATAGGCGGGCACGATCAGCGGCAATAAGGTGTTGACCCAGCCTATTTTAGAAAACATGACATAGATTGGGATCATGATCACAACGTAGGGCAACATCAACGTGGCCAGCAGCACCGAGAAGAGCAGATCGCGGCCTTTAAAGCGCAACCGGGCAAAGGCGTAACCCGCCACCACCGAGCTGATCACCGTGCCAATCGTCGCCAGGATTGTGATGATCAGCGTATTTTTGGTGTAGAGCAACACCGGCACCGCTGAAAAGACCTCTATATAATTCTGCCAGCGAAAAGGGTCGGGAATAAACTGGGGTGGGAAGACATAGATCTTATTCGCCGCCTTAAACGAGGAAGAGATCAACCAAAGGAAAGGCAGGAGCATCACCAGCCCACCACCGCCCACGATCAGGAAACCAAGAAACTTACTGATGGTTCGTTGTTTACGCATGAGCACTCACTGTTCTATGCTGAATTTCTGTGTGATTGGCCGGAAAAAGGATCGATTTCACATTTGCGTGGCGTTATCATATCGTAATGAAATGTAACCTGATATTGACAAATGCATACTTGTATATATAATTCTTTACCATGCGATTTGAATGGGACCCCGATAAAGCACAACGCAATCAAGACCGTCATCAAGTCACATTTGAGGAAGCAATAGCCGCCTTTTCTGATCCAAACGCCGCAGATGACTATGATGTAACTCATTCAACCAGCGAAACTCGCTATAATCTGATTGGCATGTCAAGCCGACGGCTTTTATTTATCGTCTATAGCGAACCCCAACCCAATGTCGTGCGAATTATTTCGGCGCGTAAGGCCGAAAGGAAACATCAGCGAATCTATGCCCAAGAAGAATAATACTCCAGCAAAACTTGCCCAAACCATCGTCGTGGATGTCTCCACCGCTGATTACCATGCGGATCTCACCAAAGGCTTGCAAGCAGATGAAATTATGCAACCTGGGTCGCATACCTTTCGGCGGGGCGGCTTTTTGCAGCGCCACGGACGTGAGGAATCGATTGGTCAATCACTGCCCAGCAAAGTGCGGATTTCGATCAATATTGACAGCGATATCCTTGATTATTTTAAGGCTCGTGCCGCGCAACCTAATGCTGCGGCCTACCAAACTCAGATTAATAATGCGCTCCGTACGATGATGGAGCAGGAACAACAGCAGCCATCGCTTTCAACATTCCCCTATGCCGACGAATTGTTGGCGGATCAACGCTTTATTGATGCAGTCGCGCGGCGTGTTGCTGAGCAGGCGGCGGTCTATCAGACGAAAGAAAAGTAACGCTAGCAATTTTTTTAGCTCAAAACAAACTGTTTGCCGTATTCCGCGAAGTCAATTGCATAGCGTATTTCATCAAACTCTTGACGTACGCACAGACGGGTTTGGTCAATCGGATTAGCAGTAAGAAAGAGAATCCTGGGCATGAGGTCAGATAACTTTAATCAGAAATGAGGACAGCACTGGCAAGACCATCAAGGGTTACCACGAATTGATTGAGCAGATCGCGACCAATAATCGCTTCATCAAGTTGTGGATCACCTGCCACCGCCAGCCTGGCGCGTTGGGTTGTGCCAATCTGAATAGAAATCAGATATAAGTCGATCTGGGCTCGTTGCCCGGTAATGGTGCGTATCCATTTCTTTTGATACTTTCGTGCACCAATTTGTTTTAAATACGTCAAAGGGATAATTGTGCCATCTGAGCCTGAATCAACTAACGCTTTCAAGTCCAAGGTAGGCAAAGTAGCGACGGTACCGATCTTGATTTCGACGATTGGCATCGCCGGATTATAGGTTGTGTCATAATCATTGATATAAACTAGCATCGCTATTCGTCTTGCACGAAGCGTGGAGAACGAACAACAAACGTTTCAATTGGTTCCTCTGCTACTTGGCTCATCCATACAAATTCGTCTGGATACGCCTGAGCAATTCGGTCGTACAAAGCATCAAAACTCTCATCATAATCTACTAATTTGCCGCCATGAATCGCAACGTGTTTGCCGAAATATTTTTGCTTGAGCATTGGGTGTAACTCGATGTATGCCTGCATTTCTTGCGCCGCAGCTTCATCTGGCTCGGATAAATCGATCCAGTCCTGCTGGTCAAGCTTATCTGACAAACTCTCCTGAAGTATGGTCTCAACGATTATACTAATATCTGTATGGCGTTGTTCGGCAAGTTTTCGCACGCGCTCAGAAATATGGTCGGAGAGCGTTATGGTTACTGGTGCTGTCATTGTTCAGGCTTCCTTGTGAATCCGTGCAATCACTCTGATTGCTAACATCAAGCGTTGCCTGATTATATCATAGTCGACCCGTGAGATAATCCTTACTCGGCGCCTTCCGTCTCATAGTATACCCACAACTTCTGCGTGCGAAAGAGGATAAAGGTCAGCACAATGATCACCAGGAACATGAGCCAGGCCATAGCGCTGGCATAGCCATTTTTGAAATAACCGAACGCATTACGGAAGGTGTAGAGCACATAGAACAAGGCTGAGTTGCCGGGACCGGCGGGATCGCTGGTGGTTTGTCCGCTAAACAGGATATAGGCCACGCCAAAGACTTGGAAGCTGGCGATGATGCTCATGATCACTTGGAAGAAGATCACCGATGAGGTCATGGGCAAGGTGATGTTCCAAAACTTGACCAGCGCATTGGCGCCGTCCACTTCCGCCGCCTCGTAATAAGTGGCGGGCACGCCTTTGATCGCCGCCAGGAAGATCAGCGCGGCATTGCCCAATCCCCACAACTGGATCAAGACCACCGAGCGAATGATCCAGTGCGGATCGGTCAGCCAGCCGGGCGCGTCATAACCCAAGGCGCGCAAGGGGAAATTCACCGGGCCAAACTCTGGGTTCAAGGCCCAGCGCCAAACCACGGCGCTGGCTACGGTTGGCACCAGTGAGGGCAGATACCACATCGTGCGGTAAAGCGCAATGCCCTTGAGCTCCTGGCTCATCAGCAGGCCAATCACATAGGCAACGATCAAGGAGAGGGGAATAAAAAGGACGGAATAATTGAGCGTTACTTGGATCGATTTCAGCCAATAGGTGTCTGTCATCAGCGTCTTATAATTAGTCAACCCAATCCACTTTGGCGAACTGATGATGTCATATTTTGTAAAGCTGAAATATAGGCTCGCGAGCACGGGGACGAGTCTGAACAAGAGCAAGCCTAAAATCGCGGGGACAATGAGCAGCCAGCCCCAGAAAGTTTCTTCAAAGCTCAACCTTTGATAAAAAAGTAATTTAGTCGGCGAGGTGCGCATGGAATCTCCCTATCAGGAAGAGATGGGAGATTAGAGATAGTGTACACAACCCCTACTCTCTCATCTCCCATCTCTAATCTCCAACAAGCATTACGCGGTTGGAACTTCACCAGTCTTTAACAGCTGTTCCGCCTTCGGGCGTAGTTCGCCGGCAATGTCTTCCCAGCGCTTGTTGCCAATCAACAGATCGGTCATGTAGGGCCCCCACAGATCGATCTGATATTGGTACCAACCACCCCAGTAAGAGCCGATCTTATCACCAGGCCAGCGATAGGTATCTTTATTCTCAAACACGTCAAAGGCCAGTTGGCGTTCGGCGGTGGTCGGTGGCGGTGTGCCATTCAGGTACTGTTCACGCAGCGATTTCAGCGTGGGCTGAAGTTGGCCGCGATCGACAATGATCTTTTGTCCATCCGGATTGGCCGTGCAGAAGTAGATAAAGTTAAAGGCTTCTTGTTTGAAGCGGCTACCCGTAAAGACGCACATCGGCGAATACTGGCCGTATGTGGTCTGCTTTTTGCTGTAGGGCACCTGAATCATGCCCAAGTCGACCCCGGCATCCAGATATTCACCCACGCTCCAGACACCACCGTGCTCCATCGCGACATTGCCCGATGTCAAGGTGATCTCTTGCGCGGTCTGATATTTAGCGGAAGGCGCCACGTAATGTTTCAAGCCCAGATCGGCCAGCCAGTTCATGGCTTGCGAAAATTCTTCGGTGTCAATCGGCATGGTCATGTCGGCATTGATGATCTCCCCCCCGTTCGACCAGATATAGGTCTGCCGGCCATGACCGGTGTCGGGCGTGAAACCATACTGTTTCACCCGTTTTGGATCAAACCCGGCGTCATTGGGCGTTTTGCCATCCAAGTCAAAGGTCAACTGCTTGCCTAGTTCGATGATTTCATCCCAGGTCAGCCACTTTTTCGGATCTGGGTAGGGCACCTTGGCGGCATCAAACAGCTTCTTGTTGTACATGATCAGCAGCGCGCCGCTGTCCCAGGGAATGCCCCAAATTTTTCCATCGTAGGTCTGGCAAGAGAAGGTGTTATCGGTGAAATTCTCCTTCTTGAACGTCGGTTCGGCGGCCAGCAGATCGTCAATCGCCTGCACCACACCTTTACGCGCGAGCATACCGGTGGTGCGGATCGAATCGAACCAGCAATCCGGCCCTGTGCCTGCGGCCAACATCATGAGCAGGGCTTCTTGGTGCGAATAACCGGCCACCGAGTTGAGTTCAAACTCATAATCGGGATGAAGCTTTTTGAACTCGGCAATCTGCAAATCCATGGTCTGGAAAACGTATTCGCCACCGCGGTTGAAGAAATTAAGCTTAACCGCTTCTTTGGCTGGGCTGGCTGCGCCGGTTCCAGCCCCGGCTTGCGGGGCGGGGGGTGGGGTGCAGGCGACAATCACCAGGCTGGCGGCTGCCACTGATGATGCCTTGATAAAATCGCGACGACTGAATCTTCTCTCACTCATTTGCATGCTCCTTGTACGTGAAAATCGCTAGTTTCTGAAAAAATAGGCGAAATTAGGAGATTTCAAGAGTAAGAGTTTGCGAGAATGCCGCCTCTTACTCTGTAATCAACAAATTTGTGTGCGTTTCCTTGCCCGATTATGCCAATGGATGGACCTCACCCCACAGCCCCCTCTCCTGAATCAAAGGGCCGAGTTCAGGAGACCCTGAGACCTGCCTTTGTTCTGCTCCCCTCTTCGGACACAGCCGCGCCCAATGGGCACCCGCCCTTGGGGCGCGTTCAGGAGAGGGGGTTGGGGTTGAGGCCATGCATTATGCCAACGCTAAGCTTTTTACTGCCTTTTTTACCTCAGCTAATTCCTCGGCTGTTAGCTCGCACATTGGGGGGCGTACATGGCCAGACGCGACGCCACGCAGCGCCATTGTCGCCTTAAAGAAGGCTGTCGTCCTGC
>JAPLGZ010000466.1 GCA_026389895.1 Chloroflexota bacterium
GGAAGCATTGGCGCAACTCCAGCTACCGGAAACGATCGGCGCGCTTCAGGGCTACCCACTCTTTCCCAGTCTGATTGATGCCTGTTTCCAACTCATGGCGGCCGCGTTGCTGGGGCGTGACCCCACTGCTAGCGCAGGCGCCACGACCTTACCCTTTGCCCTGGAGTCGCTCTATGTCTATGCACTGACCAATCATCAAGACCTGTGGTGTCACGTCAGCCAGACCGGTGAACTAAAGTGGGATCTGATCCTGTTCACAACGGCGGGCGCGGTCGTCGCCCAGATGCGTGGCTTCCAACTGCGCGCCGTCCCACTTGCGGCGATCCATGGTCAACGCGCCCGGCGGGCACCCGGCACCGACTGGCTTTACATCAACCAATGGGTGCTGAGCCCGCGCCCAGCCGCAACGGAACAAGCGACGCCACCCGTTATTTGGTTGCTCTTTGGCGCCCAAAATGGTGTAGCAGGCGCCCTGGCCACGGGGCTGGCAGCGGCTGGGACGCCAACCATGCTGGTGACAGCGGGCGCGCCCGCGTCCCTCACCCCGCTTGCGGAGTTCGCCAACCTCCAACACGCAACCCTCGACGCCATGACACCGGCGAGTGTTCAGCAATTACTCGTCGACCTGCCAGTGCAATGCAGAGGGCCGCAAGCTAAGATCGGGGTTGTCTATTTATGGGAGAGCGTCGAGGCACGGCCAGGTGAGGAGATCCCCGAGCAGACGCTACGCCAGTGCGGCGAGCTATTGCACCTGGTGCAGGCATTCATAGCGAGTGCGCTCGCCGCCAATCTTTGGCTTGTGACCCAAAATTGTCAACTACTCGACGGTGGACAACCCCTTACGCAGGCGCTGCCGCAAGCGGCGGCAGAGACGGCTGGCCAACATGCAGTTGCCGGCGCGCTATGGGGGCTGGGCCGAACGATTGCCCTAGAGGCCCCGGCGTTGGGCTGTATTTGTATTGATTTGCCAGACCAGGCACCTGCCGCCAATGCCAACATTTTGCAGCAAGAATTGCTCGTTCAGCCCCATTCGCACAACGAGCCGCGCGCCGTGGAAGTCGCCTATCGGGGCGATAGGCGCTATATGGCGCGCTTAACCCGCTGGCAAGCAGCTACAAACGAGGCCAAACCGCTTGCGCTGACGGAAGATGCCACCTACCTCATTACAGGCGGTGTAGGCGCACTAGGGCTGCAAGTCGCCCAGCAGTTGGCAGAGGCCGGCGCAAAATATCTGGTGCTAACCAGCCGGCAGGGTGTCACAACGGAGGCCGCACGCGCCACGCTGGCCCAGTTGAAAGAAAGGGGCGTTACGATCCAGGTCGTAAAAGCCGATATCGGCGAGTTCGCCGATGTGCAACGTCTGCTCACCAGCTGCGAAACGCTTGCGCCTTTGCGCGGGGTAATTCATGCCGCAGGTCTGCTCGATGATGGGGTTCTCAGCGAACAATCGCTGGCCCGCTTTGCCAAAGTTCTATGGCCCAAGGTTCAGGGTGTCTGGCACTTGCATCGCTTAACCCAGGCGCACCCTTTAGATTTTTTCGTCTGTTTCTCGTCGGCGGCCGCGCTGTTAGGGTCGCCGGGGCAAAGCAACTATGCAGCCGCCAACGCCTTTCTGGATACACTGATGCAGCAACGCCGCCAACAAGGTCAACCAGGTTTGAGCATCAACTGGGGACCGTGGGCCGAGATTGGCATGGCGGCCCACTTAAAAGATCAGCTGGCGCGGCAGGGTACAGCGATGATTGCGCCCCAGCAGGGTCGCGAGCTTTTTCAATACCTGCTCAATCAGAATGTAGCCCAAATCGGCGTCTTACCACTCCAACGGAGCCAGGCAACAGCAACCACCCCAGAAAAACCAGCAGGGATGCGCCACCAACTTGCCAACCTATCCATTGGCGAACAACGCAAATATTTGGATGAATATCTGCGCGGCGAAGTGGCCGCCATGTTGGGGCTGAGCCAGCAAACGCCCATTGATGCGCGGGCCCGGCTCTTTGATTTTGGGATCGATTCACTGATGGCCGTACAGTTAAAGAATAGGCTAGAAGCGGGGCTGGGCTGTACACTACGTTCCACCCTCCTCTTTGATTATCCAACCCTTGAGGTCTTGACGCCCTATCTCCTACATGAGGTTCTGGCGTTTGCGCCAGAAAAACCTGACCTCAAGGAATCCCCCAGTAAAGAATTTACGAGCGCGGACGAGCAACCCATGCGAACCAATCTCGATGAATTGTCGGAAGAGCAAGTCGCGACCATGTTGATGGCAAAACTAGAAAAGTTGGGGTTCTAAGATGGTGGAACAACCCACAAGTGCAGCCAGTTTATCGGCGCTTAAACGCGCGTTTCAAGCCATTGAGCAGATGCAATCGCAATTGGATACTATCCATTACAAGCAGCACGAGCCGATTGCCATTATTGGTATGAGCTGCCGATTTCCTGGCCCCAAAGGTTCGCCTGCGGATACGCCAGCCAAATTTTGGCAGAATTTGCGCAATGGGGTGGATGCGATTATTGAGGTTCCCCCTGACCGTTGGGCTGTCGATGCCTACTATGACCCAGATGCCGATGTGCCAGGGAAAACGTACACGCGCCACGGTGGATTTTTGGAACAGATCGATCACTTTGACCCCGCCTTCTTTGGGCTTTCGCCGCGCGAGGTAACGGCGATGGATCCCCAACATCGTCTGCTCTTGGAAAACAGTTGGGAGGCCCTCGAGTATGCGAATCTGGTGCCGGCGGCGTTATTCAATGCACCGGTGGGCGTCTTTTTGGGTTACGCTGGCAGTGACTATATGCAGTTGAGTATGGCGCAGGGTGCGCCAGATTTATATGCCGCCACCGGCGCGCCTGGCAGTACCGCAGCGGGCCGCATCTCCTATCTTTTAGGGCTGACCGGGCCCTGCTTTGCGGTCGATACAGCCTGTTCTTCCTCATTAACGGCCATTCATCTTGCTTGCCAAAGTCTGCGCAAGGGTGAGTGCGAGGCGGCCCTGGCCGGCGGCGTCGGCTTAATCCTCAATCCCGATGCTACCATTGCCTTTTCCAAGGGTCGTATGTTGGCAAGCGACGGCCGTTGCAAGGCCTTTGATGCCGCGGCGGATGGGTATATTCGGGGCGAAGGCTGTGGCATCATTGTCTTGAAACGGTTGTCCGATGCACAGGCGGCGGGCGACAATATCCTGGCGGTGATCCGCGGCACGGCCATCAACCAGGATGGACCCAGCGGTGGCTTAACCGTCCCCAATGGCCCGTCCCAGGAAAGAGTGATCAAAAGCGCGCTGGCGGATGCCCAACTTTCGCCAGCAGCCGTGAGTTATATTGAGGCCCACGGCACAGGGACGCCACTTGGCGATCCAATCGAGAGCGGAGCGCTGAGCGCCGTCTTTGGTCAACGAACCGAGCCGCTCTATGTGGGTTCGGTAAAGACCAATGTGGGTCATTTGGAAGTCGCGGCTGGGATCGTGGGTCTGCTCAAGGTGGTTTTGTCGTTACAAGCGGAGGAAATTCCGCCCCATCTCCACTTTCATACGCCCAGCCCGCATATTGATTGGCAGGCGGCTTCATTGCAGGTGCCCACCACGCTGACGGCGTGGCCGCGCGGCGCAGCCACCAGTGACAAAACGCCAGTGAACCCTGGCGAGCGCGTTGCAGGACTCAGTTCATTTGGTTTTAGCGGAACCAATGTCCATCTGGTCATAGGCGAAGCACCGCTGCCGTCGCCTGCCAACAACGCAGTTGATGCATCACATTATCTGTTGACCTTATCGGCCAAAAATGAACCAGCGCTGCGCGAATATGCCCAACGCTACCAGACGTTTCTCAAAGACCAGCTGACGCTTGACCACAGAGGCGTTGATCTGGGTGATCTTTGCTATACAGCGCATGTAGGCCGGAGTCACTTCACCCACCGTTTAAGCGTGGTAGCCGATTCGTCGGCAACCTTGCAAGCCCAGTTAGCGGCTTATGTTGATGGCAAAGAGACGGTAGGCCTCAGTCAAGCCAGCGTCTTTCCCTGGCAAACGCCGCCGCAGCTTGCCTTTCTCTTCACGGGGCAAGGGTCACAATATAGCGGGATGGGGCGCGAGCTATACGAAAGCCAGCCGACCTTCCGCGCCACTCTCGACCGCTGTGATGTCGTTCTGCGGGAAAGTTTGGGGCGTTCGCTCATTGAGTTGCTCTATCCAACCA
>JAPLGZ010000040.1 GCA_026389895.1 Chloroflexota bacterium
CGCCACCATCTCTACCAGCAGCAAGCCCATGAGCACCCCATCGCCTTCGGGGATGTGACCAGCCATGCTGATGCCGCCACTCTCCTCACCGCCGATCAAGACATTTTCGCTCATCATTAAATCGCAAATGTGATTAAAACCGACCGGCGTCTCATGCACGATCAGGCCATACCGTTCGGCCAGGCGGTTGAGCATTTGCGTCGTGCTGACGGTCTTGACCACACTACCGCGCAAGTGGCGATCATGAACGAGGTGCTCCAACAGCAACGCCATCACACAATGCGGGTCGATAAAGCGTCCGGTGGGATCCACGGCCCCAATTCGGTCTGCGTCGCCATCGGTAGCCAGGCCAATTTCATACTTACCTGTTTTCATCTCCGCAATCAACGGTTGCAAATGGCGCTCGATTGGTTCGGGATGGATGCCATTGAAGCCTGGATTCATCTCACTGCGTAATTCGGTGACTCGACAACCAGCCTCTTCGAGCAGACGGCGCAGGTGAATCCGGCCTGCGCCATACATCGCGTCGACGGCCACCGTTAATTCGGCGCGCTGGATCACATCAAAATTGACTAGTTTACGCACATGCGTCGCATACGCAGGAAAGGGATCAAACCGTTGGACGAGCCCTTTCGCCAGGGCAGTTTTCAATTCCATCTGTCGCGGACTTACTCCCCGCTGCTCGTTGGCCTGAATACGCTTTTCCACATCTTTAGCATCCGCCGGACTGGCTGAACCGCCATAAGCGGCCTTGAGTTTGATGCCATTGTAACGGGGAGGATTATGGCTAGCCGTGATCATCACGCCACCAGCGGCCTTTTTGTCAATGATCGCAAAGCTGATGAGAGGCGTGGGGGCATCTGCGCGGGCCAACCAGACGTGAATGCCATTGGCCGCCAACACTTCAGCTACGGCCCAGGCATAACGATCACTCAGAAAGCGTGTGTCGAAGCCGACGACCAGCGTTGGAGCCGGCGTGGTAGGTGCGCTGGCACGGGCTAGATCATCTAAAGTTTTTTCGGCAATCGCCTGGGTCACCTTACGTACATTTTCAAATGTAAACTCGTCACTGATAACGGCGCGCCAGCCGTCTGTCCCAAATTTAATCGTCATAGAAGGATTTCCTTAAGCCATGCTAGGGGGTTATCCCCTGAGTAAGCGATGTCAACGTTGGATGATAGGGATAACTGATCGTTGGTTTGATAAGGGGGCTGACAGACCCTAAGCTGTGCTTTTGCACAAAACGAGCGATAATTTTTGTAAAAACATCTAATATTTAAATTTACAAATGCGAACTGGACTAAACCCAAATATATCCATTATAATGGCAAGCCCATTGCAAAGAGCCCCTTTTACTCGCCTAAAAGAGGCTTACTTTGCAATGGCTGCAGAAGATGCCTTTGCGCCAGCATACAACCGCGACTATAGATTACACAAAATCTAGAGGGTTTTCAAAGGGTTATGCTTACAAAATGTTTACAATCAGCTTACACTATTCGATTAAGTTTAGCTGTAAGGCTTGTGCCAGTTGTACGGCCTGGGCAATTTCGCTGGGGTGCAGTGGATTGGCGAGCTCACCTTTGGCATGCGCCGGCGCAACATACTGGGTAAGTAGGCTCACTTCAAAGCCATAGTCCGCTAGCCACTGGAGCACAGGCTTGGTGCAACAATCCAGGTGGCCAGGCATCAACAAATGACGCACAATCACCCGTTTACCCTGGGCATGAAGCTGCGCCAAACTATGCGTGACAACACGCCAATAATCGGGCATGCCACCAATCCGTTCGCCACAACTTTGTGGGCCAATCGCCGGACCAAACTTCAAATCAGGCAAATAGATATCAATCACCCCGTCTAGCAGCGCAAGCGCGCTATCCGTGAGGTAGAAATTGCTATTGAAGACGGTGGGGACAGCTTTGCGTTCGCCCAAAACGGCCAGAGTGTCGAGGATAAACGGAATATGAGGGGTTGGATCGCCGCCGATAAAGCAGATCGAGCGGGCGCCTTCGTTTTGGCGCTGCACCATCCGTGCCGCTAGCTGCTGGGGCGAGACCGCAACGCCATAGGTTGGGCGAAAGGCAAATTTAGCCGCCGTACAAAAGCCGCAAACGGCCGTACAGCCGCTGAAAAAGATTGCATGAGCTGGTCGCAGGAGAGTTTCTTCACCCAGATGTAACATTTCGCTGGCAATGTAAGCCGTCTGCCCCACTCGGCATTTACCCGTCGCCGTCGCGCGCGCCATGCCACAATCGTGATGACAAAGATGACAATCCAGCAGGTGGTCTTGGGCGGCAGCAGCCAGCAACGATAAAGCCGAGTGCGCTTGGATCACCGCCATAAGTTGCCCCGGATCGTATCAACGGCCGTCATTTTGCGCGCCAGGATCACTTGGTCGGTGGCCTTACGGCGGTCTATCACAACTACGGCGCTGTTCATCAACATACTTTGGCCAGCATAGATCGTGTAGTGTTGATTGTCGGCGCGCACCCAACGGTAATGCGGTGCAAGAGCAGCAACCTCGGCGTGAGTGGCGCAAGGTTCGGTTGTCAGATCAACCGGCGTTCCCTCGCGCCAGATCACAGCACAGGTATCACACAGACCAGAAAGCCGCACACACTCCTGGCAATAGGCACAGCCACAACGGCGGCACGTGGCGGTGTGTTCAGCACAATAATAGAACTCACAAATGCCACAAGGTTCATTGCAGACCGGGCAGGCTTCTCCCTGGCAGACGTGGCATTGCACTGCATGTTCGGCACACAGCACATGTTCGCAATTTTTACGGTGGACGGCATGCTGCGCACAGAATGGTTTTTGGCAGACGGCGCAACTTTCGCCACAGGTCAGACAACAGGCCGCAGCGCAATCAGCACAATGCAGTACGGCGGGCGTCAACGTGGCGCAGGTGGGGCATTCGGTTAAGCAATCTAGACAGTACGTTTTATCATGCAGCGTTTGATAGAAACCCGACCCCACCTGTTTGTCACAAGTGGCGCAGGTCACCAGACAATTCAGGCAGAACCGTTGGCCGCTCGCGCTACACAGGGCGGTATGCGCGCTAAATTGCTGGCAACCAGGGCAACGCACCGCGCATTGAGCGCAGATCAACTCAGCTAAAGCCTGGCTAGTGCTCACATGATCCACGCGTAGATGGCTGCGACATTGGCGCACGCCACAACAGGCACATTCGGCCTGGCAAGCGTGGCAAACTTCGTCACCGCAGACAGAACAGACGCTACTGTGTTCGACACAGGCCCGTTCACCACAGGCCCAACAGGCGCGACTACACGTGTCACAATTTTGCTTGCCACAAACAGGACAGGCCGCGACACCACAGCGTGTACACAAAATATCTTGGCAAGTGGCGCATTGCTCGATACAATCATCACAGATCACATGTCCATTGCGGTCCAACGCAATCACCGCTGTGGCCTGATCGCCACCGGCTTCTTGGCCGCAGGCATAACAAATGGGGCGACGTAGTGCGCCATTATAACGATTGCGGCGCACTTGGATCATGGCTTCGTGTTTGCCATCACTGAGCGTGATATCGGCCACCACCACTGGCACTTGCAACGCGGCATAACTGATTAATTGCACCTGAACGCGCAGCCGGTGATTTTCCACTTCTTCAGCAATTTTACGTTGCAGATCAATTTCCAACACCTGACGTTTTTCGCCAGCGGGATCGTGGGCGTCGTAGACCTCCTCGATCTGTTGTTGATAATAGATGGTCAGGCGATTGAGTGACTTGTGAAGGCGTGGTAAGATTTCCGCTTCGTGGTCGACACAGCGCACATCGGCGTGATAAATGGCATATTTGCGCGCGCTCTCGGCCAAGCGCGTTAGTTGCGTCAATGGGAGCAATTTAGGTGGCAAAGGCTGACCTTCCTCATTGCGTTCCACTTCCACCGGCTCAGCATCCGCCAACAATGCTTCGATATCGACAGCGTTGACGCCCCCATTACTCCCAACGCCTATTTCGCCGGTCTGGGCCACGCGCGCCCCACTTTCATCCATGACAACCGCATAGATTTCTTCGCGTTTATCATCGGCGCGATAGGTAATGCGCCAATTAAAGACAAAAAGATACTGGATCTGATCTTGCATCCGCAAGCCAGCAATACTAGCGTTCACTGGACGAACGGCATGCAGAAGTTCTTGGCTGCTTGTAAAACGGCTGGGTAGTTTTTGAACTGTTAGCGCGCCGCGTTGGTCCAAATAGGCCAACATCCGATCAAAGATTCGGCTGCCATAGGCGACTAAATCTTGGCCTGGTGCAAGCTCAGCTTGCTGAAAACAAAGATTTAGCAAGGGTTTGCCAAAGTGCTCACTCAGTTCGGGGGTTAGCTCAATCGACAACGGGGCTTGTTTTTTGCGGCTTTGGGGTCGAATTTCGGCGCCAAAAAAACTAAAAAACGCAAGCGTAAACTGACCCAAATCGACCAGTTGGGTTTTCGCGTTTGCAGGAGAAGATTTAAGAGACATAGCTTACTTAAGAATCATTTCAGTTAACAATAACTAGGGCGTAAGATAGTTTTGCAATACACAAAACTATGCTATCATATTTTGACATCTATGCAATGTATCTTTACTCCATTGAACTCAAACTTATTTGACTCAAATTTAAATGGATCTAGCCTAGCGTTAAAGACCAATCTGCATTTTGTTTGTGCCCAACAATTTATTCTGAGTATTTTGACGGAATCCTCTGCCACACCGCTTTGTGAGCTATTTGTCCAGAGAAAAACTCACGCTATACCAGTAAAATTTGCCGATTACTCCCACTCAATTGCTTGATTCATTACTGGCTACACGAGTTGTGATTGATGCGGAGAAATCTTTATCAAGCGCTTATCAAAACTCCGGGCCATCCTATTTGTTCGTTATCCTACTATCGGTCGCTATAGAGGAGAAATCAGATGCAGGAACAAGTCTCCCAGTTTTTAGCATCTCTGGCAAACACACAACATCGTTCCGCCAATACAATTGTTGCCTACCGTAACGATTTAAACCAATTCTTAGCCTACCTGGCCCAATTTTCCTCGTCCACCGGCACACAACTGACCGCCTGGACCGACATCAACGCCACGATTTTACATAGCTACATTGTGGCTTGTCAGGAGCACGAATATACTTCGTCTACGGTTGCGCGCAAAATTGCTGCCGTCAAAAGTCTTTTCAAATATTTGCATACCATGAGCTTGATCGAACAAGATTTTGCGGAAAGCTTGAAAACGCCTAAATTCAAAAAATCTTTACCGCGCGCCATTCGTACGGAAGAGATTCTAAAATTACTCAGTGAACCGACCAAGCAACACTCGCCACAAGCCTTACGTGACAAAGCCTTACTAGAAACATTATACGCCACCGGGGTGCGCGTGACAGAATTGGTCAATCTTAATGTGGCCAATGTCGATTTAACCGCGCAAACCATTCAGTGCGCCGAGGGCAGCAAGCGAAAACGGACGGTGGCCTTGTATGATCACGCAACGCAGGCACTCCGGCGCTATATGGAAGAAGGCCGCCCCAATTTATTGGTCGATCCAGCCGAGGGCGCTTTATTTCTGAACCATCGCGGCCAAAGGCTGACCCGCCAGGGCCTATGGTTGATCATCAAACGTTATGTTCACCAGGTAGGCATTAAAATAACAGTGACTCCGCATACCTTGCGCCATAGCTTTGCGGCCCATCTGCTCAACGCTGGCGCCAATCTGCGGGATGTGCAAGAACGGCTTGGGCATACGAGCCTAAACACGACCCAAATGTATCGACAGGTGTCGAATGAGGTTGCCGCCGAGTTAACGATTGATGGCAAACCGGTCGAGCCACCGAAACGCCGAAAGGCTTGATCTCACCCATTTTCTGGAGAAATTTTTATGCAGCCAGAGTTCACCCTGGAACAGTATGATGAAGCCGCCAATTTCATCCGTAGCCGTACGCGTCACCAGCCTGTTATTGGGTTGGTGTTGGGTAGTGGTCTTGGCCCTTTAGCCGGACAGATTGAACAGGCCACTTTGATTCCCTATGGCGAAATTCCACATTTCCCCATCAGTACCGTGGCAAGCCACGCCGGACGCCTCGTAATCGGCATGTTATCGGGCGTTTGTGTCTGTGCCATGCAGGGGCGCTTTCATTTTTATGAAGGCTATTCGATGGGGCAAGTCACATTGCCAATTCGCGTGATGGCCCGCTTGGGGATTAAGACAATTATCTTAACCAATGCCGCTGGTGGCGTGAATCCAGATTTTGAAGTGGGCGATCTGATGGTGATGGACGATCACATCAATTTCTTGGGGATGGCCGGTCAAAATCCATTGATGGGGCCAAATTTGGAGACGTTTGGACCCCGTTTTCCAGCCATGAACCGCACCTACACGCGCCATTTGCGCCAACTGGCCGATGCCGTGGCAACCGAACAGGCAATCCCCTTGCGCCATGGCGTCTATCTGGGGCTTTCTGGTCCTTTTTTCGAGACGCCAGCCGAAATTCGGATGGCCCGCATCCTCGGCGCCGACGCGGTGGGCATGAGCACGGTCAACGAAGCGTTGGTGGCGCGCCACGCCGAGTTAGAAGTGTTGGCCATCAGCACGATCACGAACCGTTGTATCGACGTATTGGACTCTGACACCGAGCCCACCCACGAAGAAGTGATGGAGGCTGGCAAAGTGATCGTGCCGCGCTTGACGAAGTTAATGCTGGGATTGTTGGAGAAATTGGGTAAGAAATTCTAGCTTAGCACTTCAACCCGTCTCCCAGCCAGTAAACCACAGGGCTGAATTAACAATTTCTGGGAAGCAGTCAGACATTGGCTCGTTGACCAGCGGGCGCTTGACCGCTTCCCGGAAATTTCGGCATAACTGTTTGCACAAGTGTGCGCCCCCGACTATAATAAGCCCAATAACAGCCACGGCCACTCTTACACCCCAACGATTAGGCGGGAATTATGATTCACCTTCCATCAGCGATTAACCACTATCACGATCTTTGTCATACCGGCACGTTGGCCCAGGAGAGTTGGGCGGTGTTAGCGCCAGGGATGCAAGAGCGTCAACTGGTCTTTGGGGATCGCCCCTTGTGTACGGTGTTGCGCCCACTCTTTCACACGAACGAAGATTATGCC
>JAPLGZ010000595.1 GCA_026389895.1 Chloroflexota bacterium
TTTATCCTATCTAGTAGTGAATTTTTGTTAATCGCTGCATCCATAAGGGTCTCTCGCTTTTTGTTGATAGTTCTTCTTGTCAATCTTTTTTGTCTACCAGCGCTGTCTAGACGGTTTTATGATAGTAAACTTTGCCAACTAGTGTAAGCGGAAACTTAAATATTGACTATGGATCGCGGCATAAAGGCAAGACATGAAAAGAGATATAGCTGAGAAATATGCTAAAAAACGGGAGCGCAGTTAAGCTTAGCTAAAATAGCGCCTAAAATTAATTCCCCATTATAGCCAGGAATTAGCCAGTAAAAATGGAGAATTAATTTATCCAGAATTTACACGTAGAAGAGCTGAGCTTTTCCGTAATCGATCCTTGACATATTTCAGCGCAAAATTTTTGCAAGAAAATAAAAGGTGCAGTCTACAAAATTTCTGTAGACTGCACCTTGCGTCCTGTTCATTATCGTCTAGCGCCTACCAAGCTACATACCCACCACAAACGGGCAGGCATTGGCCTGTCACATAATCTGACAAATCGGTGACTAAAAACTCGATGACCTTCGCCGCCTCTTCTGGCTGGCCGACACGTCGCAGTGCGATCTGATCGGTGAGTGTATTGCCGGCTTTATCCCAATTGCGCACAGTACGGGCCGAGGCAATGAAACCAGGTGCGATACAATTCACGTTGATGCCATACGGTCCCAATTCGGCGGCCAGAATGCGTGTGTAGTGGGCTACGCCAGCCTTGGCGATTTTGTAGGGCATACCGCCGCCATCCCGCCCACTCCACAACCCAGCCTGCGATGAGATATTGACAATTTTGCCCGACTTTTGTTCTTTCATTGGGCGACTGGCTGCTTGGCAACAGTAAATAGCGCTGTTCAAGTTAATATCCATGATGAATTGCAACCGTTCGGGTGGCGCGCCGGAAGCCGAATCATCGCTATTTTCATGGCGCAAATTGCCACCGGCATTGTTGACTAAAATATCAATGCGCCCAAATTTGCCCAAAATTTCCTCAAACATGCCATCAACCGCATCTTTGTTGCTGACATCGGCTTCGATGCCCAGCGAACGACGGCCCAAGGCTTCGATCTCACCCATCACGGTTTCGGCGGCTAACTTTTCATCGTACTCGCGCGCCGAACTCAGATTAACGTCATTGATGACTACATCCGCGCCCAGTTGCGCTAAATGTAACGCATAAGCCCGCCCCAAACCGCGCCCGCTGCCGGTAATCAGTGCGACTTTCCCTGCTAATTTCATGGGTTCCTTCTTCCTGTGGCACAGCTTTGTAAAAAAATCTTTGGTGATTTTGGATTGCTGCTTGAATAATTAGAGATTGGAGATTAGGAGATTTCGTCAGCAAAATCTCCTAATCCCCAACTTCCTCCATCTGCCTGAATCATAAACCCTTAGCGCCAGTCGGGGATGGCTACTGGTTTGCCGCCATTGATTGCACTTTCGTGCGCACAGAGACCAGGCAGACACATGTCCAGGGCGGCGTAGATATCCAACACAGGCTGGCGGTCATGGCGCACAGCCTCCATAAAATCTTGAATCATATAATATTCCACCGTCCCATGACCACCCATACTGGCTTCTTTCGGGGCATGCGGCACATCGCCCGTTAGCGGCATCTGAATCATATTGCGCAGGTGTGGGATCTCTTCAAAATAGGCATTGGTCTGGATCGGCGTTGTGGGTGGCCGCGAGGTTTCCAGACAGCCTTTGGTGCCATAGATCGAAAAATAGTGCATGGCTGGTTCACGCACGACAGCTTGGGCGCGCAAGACTTTGATCACCCCACCGCTCGACGTTTGGAAGATCCCGATCCCAAAGTCGAGATGGCCCAGTTCCGGCTCCAACTTGCTGCCGGTATGCATGCCGCAAGCGGTGACACACCGTTCGCCTGTCACTTGGAGCAACGGTCCCAGGCTGTGGCTGCAATAGACAATCGGTGGCCGCGATGCACGCCAGGTCGGCGAGCCATCTGCCTTTTTGAGCAGCGATCGGATATCGTGGACATATTCGGCTTCGGCGTACATGAATTGACCCAACTTGCCTTGATCCCACATTGTTTTCCAGCTCATAATATGCGCCAGGTAACAATTATTCTCGGCCAACATAAATTTCTGGTTGGGGTGAGCCTTGACCGCTTCATAAATATCGCGGCACTCCTGGATCGAGGTCGCCAGGGTAACCTCTTGCAATACATGGCAGCCTGCTTCGAGCGCCGCCACGGTTTGGTCACGGTGAGCTGGCATCGGTGTGCCGACATAGACGATATCCAGCCCCGAGGCTAACATTTCTTGGTAGTCGGTAAACAGCTGAGCACCAGGAAATTGTTGACCAAAATACTCCAGCGCCTTCGGGTCCAGATCGCAACCGGCGGCTACTTCACAATCGGGTAGCAGACCAAAAATCTGCGCTGGGCCAATACTACGACGTAAGCCAGCAATGCCGACTTTATAGGGTTTCATGATTTATTCCTTTGAGGGTGGTCCTCACCCCCCGACAGGGTCTCCTGAACTCAGCCCTTCGATTCAGGAGACCCTGTCGGGGGGTGAGGCCGCCTAAAATTCATTATCCACATCGACCGGCTTGCCGGTGTGCGCCGATTCAATGGCGGCGCACAGCGCGGCAATAATGCGCGCCCCTTCCTCAACTGAGGTTACGGGGCGCGCTTTGCCTTCGATGCAGTCCAAGAAATGGGTGCACTGTTCGGCCCAATGTTGCACCTGCCGTGTGCCTTGTACAATTGGTTTGTGTTCTTTGAATTCTTCTTTAAAATCACGCACTACTTCCGTCTGTTTTAGCTCACTGTTATTGCGATAAATTTTACTGCCCCAAAGTGTCCCTTTCGTGCCATAAAGCACGAGCCGGCCACCGGTGGGCGCCGCACCGCGATTGCCCGAGGCGGCGATCAACTTGCCAATGGTGCCATTTTCAAATGTCAGCGCAACCAAATAGCAGTCGTTGATCGGCAGCGTTGGCTCGGCTTTGTGATTGGCATAGGCAAAGACTTGCTTGACCTTGGAGCCTAGCGCCCACATCATCACACCCATCGAATGCGAACCACCACCGAGCAGAATATCCTGCGGCGCGCGCTGGTCGGTGCGCCAGGGGGTTTGCCCATCTGGGCCATAATAGCGGCGCATGTCAGAAATATAATCACTTTCTGCCAGCCATGCCTCGCCAATTTCCCCGGCTTGGTAGGCCGCGACCATGGCTTGATAATCGGGCTGGTGATGAACAATTTGTCCGACGAGGAAGACGAGCCCCGTATCGCGCACATCTTGCACAAGACGGGCCGCATCTTCGCGGGTGGTCGTCATTGGCTTTTCGCAGAGCACATGTTTGCCGGCGCGCAAAGCGGCGTGCGCATGTTCGCCATGCAGATGATCTGGCGTACAGACAGAGACGGCCTGAATATCATCGCGGCTTAATAATTCTTCGAGCGATGTGCAGAAAACCACGTCAGCGACGCCGAGCCGCTGGGCTTGTTCCCGCACTTTGGCATCATCCATATCCCACAAGGCAACGACTTTGCAGCGCGGGTCGGTTAGATAGCCCGAAATGTGACCCTCTGCCGCAATGCCACCGCCGCCGATAATACCAATCCCAATTTGACTCATAATGTTTATAACCTTTCGTTTTCAGGACAGCACTTTTG
>JAPLGZ010000402.1 GCA_026389895.1 Chloroflexota bacterium
TATCCTGGCGAATGTTTGGCGTTGGTGGGCGAATCGGGCTGTGGCAAAACGACGCTGGCGCGCGCCGTGCTTGGCTTGTTGCCAACCAGCGCCCAGCTCAGCGGCTCAATTCAGCTGAACGGCGTCGAAATTGTCGGGTTAGGTGAGGCGAAACTTAGTGCGCTGCGTGGTCTGGTGGCTGGGTTTGTCGCCCAAGATCCGTTTGAAGCTTGCAATCCACTCGCCCCTATTTTTGACCATGTCGCCGAAGCCTGGCGGGCGCACAACCACACTGTGCCCACCCAGACGGTGATCGACCGGGTAACACAGCTTGGTATTCCTGAGCCAGTCGTCAATATGCAGCGCTATCCGCACCAATGGAGTGGCGGTATGTTGCAGCGAGCGACGATTGCCGCCGCCGCTGCCCATCATCCAGCGCTGATCATCGCCGATGAGCCGACCAGCGCCCTTGATGCGGATCGCGCCGATGTTATCTTGCGCACGTTGAAGGCGCAAGGGGCTGCGGTGCTGTTGGTCAGCCACGACATTGGCGTGGTGGCGCGTCACGCGGATCGCATCGCCGTCTGTTATGCAGGGCAGATTGTAGAGATCGCCGCAACAAAGCTGTTGTGTCACAGGCCCCGTCATCCTTACACGATTGGCTTATTCAAAGCCTTGCCCGACCAGGTTGGCGTGCTCCCTGAACCCTTACTGGGCACGCCGCCGCGCCTGATTGGCGAACTGGTTGGGTGTGCCTTTGCGCCGCGCTGCGTTCACGTGCGTGACACTTGTCGCGCGGTGACGCCGCCATTAATCGACGGGGTGGCTTGCCCGGTGGTGACGGAGCTTCGCGATGGGCGATTAGCGATGGGGGAGCAGACATTGAAATCCTCCATCACCCATCGCACACCCATTGTCAACGCCCAGCCGGTCGTCGAAGCGCGGGCGGTCGGCAAGCACTACGGTCGTGGCGCCACTGCCGTGTGTGCCGTGGTGCGCGCCGATCTGCAAGTTGCCCGCGGGGAGATTGTCGGCATCAGTGGACCATCTGGCTGTGGAAAATCGACGCTGTTGCGCCTGTTGGCCACCATTGAGCGACCAAGCACAGGTCAGCTTTATCTGGATGGCACACTGGTGGCGCAGGCAGGGCAGGCCGTCGCGTCGCGCGTGCGCGGAGGGTTTGTCATGCCGATCTTTCAAGACCCCGTGAACAGTCTTGACCGCCGCTGGCCGATCTGGCGTAGCATCACCGAACCACTGACCGCGCCGCATCGTCCGCGCCTTTCGGTCAACGAACGCCGTGTGATTGCGCAGGATCGCCTGGCCGAAGTCGGGCTAGCCCATCTTGATCTGGAGGCGCGCCCAAGTGCACTCTCGGTGGGCCAATGTCAGCGGGTATCGATTGCCCGCGCACTGATCGCCGAGCCCGCCTTGCTGATCGCCGACGAACCGACCAGCGCGCTCGATGCTTCGGTATCGGCGGCCATGTTACATCTGCTAACGGCGATTGCGCACCGTAACACAGCCATCGTGATCGTCAGCCATGATCGCCCGTTGCTCGACGCGCTCTGTACGCGCGTGGTAACGATGCATGATGGGGTTTTAGAGGCGTAAGGCCCCACCCTAACCCTCCCCTGGGGAGGGAACAGATCATGGGTAAACGATACAACATATTCTGTCCACCAAACAGTCCCCTCCCCAGGGGAGGGTTAGGGTGGGGCCCACTGTACAAAAGGAGAGAGACCACTTGCCCATCGATAATTTCATCCTTGGCGGCCATGTAACTGGAATTGGCAGCCTACCCCATCTAGACCCCGAAGCGGCGGTGCGTTTTGTGGCTGAATTTAGTCCGAAAATTCCGTTTTGGCCGCAATTGCCACAACGTTTGCCGCAAGATGATATGCTGTTGCAAATGTTGGCGCCGCTGACCGATCTGCTAACTGTACGCGGTTTTGGCAAAATGGAACTGCATCCACTCCAGTTGCCAATCTTTTTGGGGCAATTACGCAGTGTCGCGGCTGGGCTTGATCCGCAACGGACTGCAGGGTTCTTTGCCTTTGAACGGGCCTGCGCCGGTGGTGCTTTTGCCGACGCGCATGTGTTGAAAGGCCAGATCTATGGCCCGTTGACGCTGGCGCGCTGTCTCTATGTTAATCAGCGTCCGCTGAGTAAACTGCCTGGTCTCTATGCGGCCCTGACCGATTATCTGGGTCGATTGGCAGTCTGGCAGATCGAACGGTTGCGGCGCTTTGGCAAGCCAGTGCTGCTCTTTGTCGATGAACCGGCATTGGCCCTCGAAAGGCCAGATTCGCCGGCGCTGGCGCATGTGCGGCAACTGCTCCAAACCATTCAAGCTGCCGGTGCGGCCAACGGTATTCACTGTTGTGCTGCGGCCCATCCGGCCACGTTGGTGAAGGTCGCGCCCGATATTATCTCGTTTGATGCACATCAGCATTTAGAGGGCTTTCTTCGTCACCCGTCGATCCAACATTTTGTCGCAACGGGCGGTGGATTGGCGTTGGGGTTGATCCCCACCCTCGCTGATCTGCGCGGTCTTGCGCCGGACGATCTCTTTGCACGCTGGGTCGGCGCAGCGGTGGGTGGCGATTATAATCTGGATCAACTGGCGGCGCAATCGCTGATTACCGCTACCTGTGGGCTGGGGCTACTGACCGAAACAACGGCCGCGACCGCCTTCTGGCAGTCGACGCAGGTGGCCCACAAATTACGTCAAGAGGAAAATACGGTTTATGGCTACTGAAACTCGACAACGCAATATGGTTCAACGGCTGGATGGGCGTATGATCAACGCGGGCGCCTATCGCGGCATGTTGATCGTCTGCGCCACCGGCTGCTGCTGTGGCCACACCGACCGCGGCTATGCGCCTGTGCCCAGTGATCTCTATCATAACGAGTGGGAGCGCCGCAAGTTTCGCAACAAGATCCATCTCAACCAGGGTGGTTGTTTGGGACCGTGCGTGCTGGCTAATGTCGTTACGCTGCTGCTAGATGGGCGATCTTATTGGTTTCACTCGGTCAATGACGAAGCCATTATTCTGGCGATCTACGATTACGCCGAAGCTTTGCTGCTTGATGCCAGCGCGCCCGTGCCGTCGATCTTGCAGCCCCACGTTTTTAACAGTTTTGCCTGGGATGGTCAAGCGACGAGCGCCGCGCCCCCAGCGCTCGTACAGCCCGCCCAACCTGGTGAAAATTTGCTTCTGCTGACGCAAGCCGACACCGATCTGCTCACGTTGACCCAAGCGCGCCGCCTGCTGCCAGCAGGTTTTGTCACCGTACAGGCTGCCCATGTCGGGCGGCTGGCCGATGACGCCGCCATTGACGCCTTGCTCGACCAACTGTTACCGACCGCCCAGATTGTCATCACGCGCTTGCATTCGACCCGCGCGTTTATGCATGGCCTGACGCGCCTGCAAGCGTGGGCCGAACAGGCCGATGGCCTCCTGCTCTGTCTGCCCGCCGTCGAAGCTTTTGACCCCGATCTGATGGCCCGTTCCAACGTGGGCGTGCCGCTCGCGCAAACCGTGCATACCTATTTTCAGTGTGGCG
>JAPLGZ010000123.1 GCA_026389895.1 Chloroflexota bacterium
GAACATCCGCAGATCATCTTTGCCACTGGTTTTAGTGGCCGCGGCTTCAAACATTCGATCGCGATTGGGCGGGCGCTGGCCGATATGGCGCAAAGTGAGCCCGGGGTCTATCATCAGGAATTCTGGTTGCCACGCTTTGCACTCAAAGTCTTTGCGCCATAAGGCGTGACACAGAGGGAAAAGATTATTACGGTCTCTCAATGAGCGGAGCCACGTTCTCTGGATAACGCTTTTATCGTTCAAACTAATTTCTAATCAAACTAATTTCTAAATTGTGCAAACAAAAACCCTTCCTATCCAAGATCCCAATGCGCAGGCGGCAGCGCTGGCCCTGTTGGCAGCGCAACAGATTATTGCCGCCCCCACCGACACAGTCTATGGCCTGATGTGCCGCTACGATTCTGCGGCGGCCATCGAGTTGCTATACGAGGCAAAACAACGGCCGCCACAGAAGGCAATCCCGGTGTTGATCGGCGACCCAACGCAGCTAGCGTTGGTAACGCCAGCGCCCTTATCGCCGTTGGCCCAAAGCCTGATGGCGCGTTTTTGGCCTGGCCCGTTGACCCTCGTATTACCAGCGTTGGCCACCCTGCCAGCCATTCTAACGGCTGGACAACCAACGGTGGCCGTGCGGATGCCGGACCACACGGCGCTATGCCAGTTGATCGAGTTGGCCGGGCCGCTAGCCGCGACGAGCGCCAACATCAGCGGTGGGCCAGATTCAGCCACCGTTGCGCAAGTGCTGGCCCAACTCGATGGCCACATTCCGCTGGTGCTGGCGGATGATGAAAGCGAGCGCACGGCTTTGCCCAGCACGATTGTTGATCTAACGGACCTGACCCCGCGCCTGCTCCGGCCCGGTCCGATTGCCGAGGCTGTGTGCGCGCTGCTGCAAACGTTTGGCCATTCATGTTAATTGGCATTGATACATCGCGCGCATTGCGCGCCAAACGCACCGGCACAGAACGCTATTCTTTGGAGATTATTCAGCATCTCCTTCTGTTGCCAGCCGCGGCGCAACACCAATGGCGTCTCTATGTAGATGTGGCCCCACCGGAGCAGCTCTTTCCCACCCACACCCCAGGGGCCGCGCAACCGAATGTAGAAATTTGCCATTTGCCAGCCCGCCGCTTATGGACGCATATGGCGCTGGCGCGTGAAGTCGTGCAACGCAAGCCAGATCTACTTTTTATCCCCGCCCATGTGTTGCCGCTTGTCTTACCCAGTGGTCGTCTGCCACCCAGTGTTGTCACAGTGCATGACCTGGGTTATCATTATTTTCCTGAAGCCCATGCCCGTCTTCAACGGCGCTATTTACAGATCAGCACCCGTTGGAATGCCCACGCGGCAACGCAGTTAATTGCCGTTAGCCAGGCGACGGCCAACGATCTAAGGCGCTTTTATGGGACAGCGCCGGCTAAAATTCAAGTGGTGCATGAAGCGGGTATGTCGGATCTGCCGGATGATTTAGTCGTCACAGATATTAGGCGGCGCGACAATTTGCCACGCCCCTACGCACTCTTTGTCGGCACACTGCAACCACGGAAAAATCTAGTGCGTTTGATTCAGGCCTATGCCCAATTATCCCAAATAGGGGCCATCGGTTGGGATCTGGTGCTGGCGGGTAGTGCGGACCGGTTACAGCAAGCGCTCTCCAGCTTAATCAACGAATTAGGTTTAGCCGGGCGGATTCACTTGCTCGGCTACGTGGCTGACGCGGATCTGCCCACCCTTTATGCTGGTGCCACTTTTTTTTGCTTTCCTTCTTTGTTTGAAGGCTTTGGTCTACCCGTGCTAGAAGCCCAACGATATGGAGTACCTGTCATGACCGCCAATAATTCCTCTCTACCCGAAATCGCCGGCGACGCCGCCATCTTGGTTGACCCGTTGGATATTGATGCAATTGCGGATGCCATGTTGCGCTTGAGCCAAGATGAAATGCTGCGCCAAAAACTGATCACGGCTGGCTATGCGAATGTAAAACGCTTCTCTTGGGAAAAAGCGGCGCGTGAAACATTGGCGGTCTTAGAAGCCGCCGCCAAGAAAAGCTTCCGGTAAATGGGCGTTCTCATGGACCAACCACGCGTCACTATCCTCGGCGTTTCTATCCACGCCGTAGATTTCCAAGCCACCCTCGCCCAGATTGCGGCCTGGATCAGACCAGCCGAGTCGCCTTCGACCATTTGTCGCCAAATCTGCACCGTCAATCCCGAATTTATCATGGATGCGCGGCGTGATCCCCAATTTGCTGCGGTCCTCCAACGCGCAGATTTGCGTGTCCCCGATGGGATTGGCGTTCTGTGGGCGACCCGTTTGCTCGGGAGACCGCTCCAAGAACGCGTCACCGGCTCAGACGGCATTTATCGCATTTGCGAACGGGCCGCCCGCGAACAGTGGCGCGTCTACCTTCTAGGCGCCGCGCCGGGCGTCGCCGAAAAGACCGCCAGTATTTTGCAAAAGCGTTATCCTGGCCTACAAATCGTGGGTGTCTACAGCGGCAGCCCCCGTGCAGAGGATTGGCCGATCATCCACCACCATTTGCAACTGACCCAACCGGAGATCCTTTTTGTCGCCTTTGGTCACCCGCGCCAAGATTTCTGGATTGATGCGCATCGCCATGAATTACCAACCAAAGTGGCGATTGGCGTGGGTGGCGCGTTTGATTTTGTGGCGGGCGTCACAGTACGCGCGCCACGTTGGGTGCAACGACTCGGGCTAGAGTGGTTACACCGCTTGATTCACGAACCGTGGCGCTGGCGGCGTATGCTAAAGTTGCCGCAATTTGTGGCGCTTGTCATAGTTCAGCGCTTCGGCCTCACGTAGCCCAATAAGGAGCTCACCGCTCTTTTTGAATTCACCGCTTCATACTTTCCTGTACATAGGCATACCAACTCAAACATAGACCACTTCGCGGTCCAAGCGCGCCTAGCCGTTCGGACAGCCAATCAACGCGCCAGCCGACCAGGGATCAAACTAGCCAACACCCAATTTACCCTAAACTGATTGGCCGGAATGATAAGCGTACAGCCAACGCCTACGTAACGGGAGGGCGAAAATACAAAAGGGTAGTCCTCCCTAGTGGGATGACTACCCTTCTCTGAAAATTCCATAAAGCCTTGTTTTTTCAATAGACAGCGCTTTTTGGATTATCACGTGCCGCGCAATTTAGTCTAGCTGGCATTTTAGCCCTTCACAGCACCGGCTGTCAGACCCGCCACGATGCGACGTTGGAAGACAAAAACGAGCACAATGAGTGGAATGCTAGCGATGATACCAGCGGCCATAATCTCACCAAATGGGACTTGTTGAGAGAACTGAGCTGGGAAATTGGCAATAATCACCGGTAGCGTGCGTGCATTGGGTTCAACCGAGGTAAAGGTCAAGGCGAATAGATATTCATTCCAGGCCCCGATGAAAGTGAGCAAGCCCGTGGTTGCCAAAGCAGGTGCCGTTAACGGCAGCAGGATCATATAGAAGGTCTGAAAGGGTGAAGCACCATCCACTTGTGCCGACTGCATGATTTCCATTGGTAGTTCACGGAAAAAAGAGGTCAACACCCAAGCCGTAAAAGGCAACGAGAAGAGGAGATAGGTGATCACGAGACTAGGAATCGCCGAAATTTTCAGCCCCGTAATAATCGCATACAAGCCAGATAATACAGCAATCTGCGGAAACATCGTCATGGCAAGGATGGTATACATCGTGACGTTCTTGCCCCGATAACGGAGTTTACCCAGAGCAAAGCCAGCAAATGAGCCAACCGCCAGCGACAAAGCTGTCACAGTGACGGCAACAATGGCGCTGTTTAAGATCGCGCGCAGAAAGGCTGGATTGGTGAAGACCGCCTTATAATTGCGCGTATAAAACGACGTCTGATGGGTTGACGGGTCGCGTGGGGCGAACGTCGCCGGCATCATCTGGAGCTGATTTTCTGATTTAAACGACGAATTGACGGCCCAATAGAAGGGAAAGAGCATCCACACCGCCATGAATACAATCAACACCCACAACAGCACACGGTTGAGGATATATTTGTTTCTAGCTTTCATCGGATCTCACTCCTAATGTGCGCATATACATCACGGCAAAGATTGATAAAACGACAAAGATCACAATACTGCTCGCCGATGAATAGCCCATAGCCCGATTCTGGATCAGTTGATAGTAGGTGTAGCTGGCCATCGAAAAACGGGCTTGGCCCAGTACGATCTGAAAGAGATCAAAGACCCGCAGTGCGTCTAGCGTACGGAAGACAAGCGCCACAGCAATCGTGCCGCGCAACAATGGCAGCGTCAGTTGGAAAAATTGCCGGACAGCGTTCGCGCCATCCACATTGGCCGCTTCATAGATGTCGGCGGGGATCAATTGTAAGCCAGCCAACATCAGCAGCGCCATGAACGGAGTTGTCTTCCAAACATCGATCATGATCATGGCCGGCATCTGAAAGGTCGGATCCGAGAGAAAAGGAGTCTGGCCATCACCAAGCCCCAAACGCCAAAGCACCGTATTAAAAAAACCAGTACGATTCGGCTGCAACATATAGGCCCACATCTGCGAAGAGACCGCCGTGGGAACCGCCCAAGGCACCAGAATAATCGCGCGCATGAGCCCGCGGCCAACGAAGTTGGCGTTGATGATCAGCGCAAAAATCATACCAAAGACCAATTCAAGCACCACCGTAAGAATTGCGAAAACAATTGTATCCCAGACCGCATGGATGAAGTCGGGGTCAGTGGCGCCGAGCACATATTGATTGCCCAATAAATTAAATTGTCCCACCTGCTTAAAACGATGGGGGGCGCGCGGCAACACAGAGACAGCACTTTGATAGTCGATTTTGCCCGTGGTGGGGTTGATTTGGGGTTTTCCGGTGGCCGGATCCACCTTAGGTGGGACTTCCTTGATCGTCAGATCCAGCAGGTTGAGATAATTGTTGAACTGTACAAATTCGACAGGCTTAGAACTCGCAAAGATGTTGTTGGTAAAGCTATTGTAGAAGACAGATAACAATGGATAGATTGCAATCGCAATCATGATCACGAATGTCGGCAGCAGGAGCCAGTATGCCAAGCGTTGCTCAATCTTGGCGAGGTCACTCATTCCTGCCTTACTCTTGGCCATATGCGACACTCCTTATGGATGGGAAGACTTTTTGGCCATTACACAAAGCGCGCCCGATAGCACGCCAGCGCAATGATTGATCTGACTCAGGCATTTTCATAAATTCAAACTCGGGTATATACGGGGTGCACCAATACGCGACGATATTGGAATTTGTTACAGACAGGCCGAGATCAACAATCTCGGCCTGTCTGTAACGCTAAACAACGGTCTAAAATACTATCTAAACTTCCAAGAAAGGGTCAGGCAGTCCAAAGTTAACAAAACTGTTTATGACCCCTTCCCGGAAGCTAGTTCACCTAAACAGATTACGATTAACTGCTCAGCGCATCCAACAACAGAATTAGGGGGTGCCGGATTCGTATTTCAGTTTGTCCTGAAGATCCAATTCCATATTTGCCACAGCATCTGTGCCGTTGGATTTCTTGGTCAACACATCAGAGACGGCTTGGAAGAAGATCGTGGATACTTCATTGTACTTAGGCGCTGAAGCGGTCGAGGGACGGGCGACTGCGCTGGTGAAGACATCCTTCAACTTCGGCATAAACGGCGAAGCCTTGGCGATATCTGGGTCGTCATAGAGGCTGACTTTGGTTGGCAACAAAGAGATGTTGATGGCCCGTTGCTTTTGTTGCTCGGTCGAAGCCAACCAGAGCGCAAATTTAGCCGCTTCGGCTGGATGCGCGCTGTACTTAGAGACGGCCAACTGCCAGCCGCCCAAGGTCGCAGCGCCATGCCCTGAATCACCCGCTGGCAGCGTGGTGACGTCAAAGTTACCCTTGACTTTGCTGTCGGCGCCCTGACCTAGGCTATAGGCATAGGGCCAGTTGCGCATAAAGGCGGCATTACCACCCTGCCAGACAGCGCGCGACTCTTCTTCTTTAAAGCCAGTGACGCCAGGAGGGCTGATCGTGCCGATCCAGGCCGCTGCAGCATCCAAGGCCGCCGCAGCCTTATCATTATTGATCGTGATCTTCTTGTCGGGGCTGATAATTGTGCCGCCACCACTGGAATAGATCCATTCCAACGCATCGCAGGTCAGACCTTCATAAGCCAAACCTTGCCAGACAAAACCCCAGAAGTCCTGGTTGGTGGCGCGCTCGCCATCCTGGATCTTCTTGGCCATCTCGGCCATCTCGGCCCAGGTCTTCGGTGGGGCGGTATAACCATACTTAGTGAGCAGATCGGTGCGGTAGTAGAGCAGACCACCATCGGTAAACCAGGGCAAACCAACCAACTTGCCATCCACGGTATTGTTGGTCACAATGGCTGGGAAATCTTCTTTAACTACATCTTGGGCGCCATACTGATTCAGATCGAGCAGATGTTCCGCCAAGTCACCTGGCCAGATCACGTCGATCTGATAGACATCCACCGCGGCCGATTTGGCCTGGAAGTTCTGCAAGTAAAGACCATAGCGGTCTGTTGCGGAGGTGGGCCCCTCAATAAAATTCACGCTGATATTGGGGTTCTCCTGCATGAACTGGGCAACTTCCTTCTTGTCAAATTCAGCTTCTGCCCCTGCCGCAGCGCCGATCCAGTTGATCGTGACCTTTTCACCGCTAGGCGCCGCGCCCTGAGTCGTGGTCGTTGCCGTCGTCTCAGTCGTGGTATTCGTATCGGTTGTAGCCGTGGTGGCCGTCGTCTCAGTCGTCGCAGCCACGGTTTCGGTCGTGGCTGTGGTCGCGGCTGGCGTATCGGTCGCGGCTGGGGCCGCCGTCGTCGCGGTAGCTTCAGCGGCCGGTTGTGAACCACCACCGCCACTACCACCGCAAGCAGCCAACACCAGGGTAGCTACCACTAGTAAGCTGGCAAACAAGTAAACTTTACGCTTCATACAATTTTCTCCTTGGTTTGATCTTCCGGAAAGGTATTAAAATTGGTTGTAAAAAAGCACAGAAAAATCTATGTCAAACCCAGAATGAGTTTAACTACGGGATAATACTTGGTATTTTCGACTTACCTGTGATCGCTGACAGGCCCATGTAGCCGATACCATAAGGTATGCACATATACACCATACAAATCGTAAAGATTAGATGATGAGCCGAATAACGTTATAAAATTGACGTTACAAAAGTGCTGTTACGAAATTGACGTTACGAAATTGACGTTACGAGTAATCACGAATAGGTAGGGAGCTGGCATATTTTGATAACATTGCGCAGGTCTCTTTAGGGAAGAGCCTATCCGCCAGAAAGGTCTTTTCGCTTTTTGATTATAAATGGCCATGCAACCGGTTGTCAAGCCTAAGCCTTGTCTTGTTGGTGACTCACGCTACTTGGATTCCCAGCGCACGCAGTTGACGCTCTACCGCTTCATCGACTTCGGCGAGGCTACCAAGGATGGTAACATGGTCGGCTTTCATTGTCCCTTCTAGGTTCGCGCCAACTTAGGGCTGCGTCTGTGAGGTATATCGCAATAATTGGTAAAGTCCGATTATTTGAATGTGGCTTTAAGCAGTTTGCCTTTGGATCAACTTGAGCGGTAACTGCACATGTTGAACAGCGCGCAACGGATCAGTGAGCCGAGCCAAGAGCAATTCAACGGCAATACGTCCAGATTCATCCAATGATTGCGAAATCGTCGTCAGACCAATATAGTCGGCAAACTCCAAATCATCAAAACCGATCACAGCCAGATCGTCCGGCACCTTTAGACCACGGCTACGCGCGGCTTTTAGTACACCCATTGCCTGCGTATCACTGGCCGCAAAAATGCCCGATGGCGGTTGTGGCAAATCAAGCAATTTGTGCATCTGCTGGCAAGCTAACTCTAGCCCAAAAGGCGCCAAGCCAATATAATGATCGAGTAAAACTTGGTCTACTTTTTCTAGCGCCTTGCGGTAACCAGCCATCCGTAACGCGCTCGTATGCAACGTATAGCCAGGGATTTCACTGTCGCCCCCAATAAACCCAAGTCGATGATAGCCTTGTGACCACAAGAATTCCGCCGCTAGGTGACCACCCGCTTCATTATCAATCGTCACACTACTGAAGGCAGGGTGGGTGGTTTCCACCAGCACGGTGGGTAAATCGTACCTTTGCAAGCGTTCAGCGATTTCATCATCGATTAACAGAGACATAACAACAAGCCCATCCAACCGGCGTGCAATAGGCAAACTTGCCAGATGGCTGCGACAATGCGCCGGTGAATCTGCACTATAAATGACTAATTCGTAGGTAGAGCTTGACAACGTTTGGGCGACACCGCGCAAGCGTTGGACAAATGATGCCTGGGTAAAAAAAGGGGTCAGGACACCAATCCGCCCGGTGCTTTTCCGCGCCCGCGCAGTTGCTTCTGCTTTTGGTACAAAGCCAAGTTGATCGATAGCCATCAATACCCGTTGGCGCGTCTGCCCACTAACCTGATGGGGGAAATTAATAACGCGTGAAACAGTGGCAATACTTACTTTGGCCTGTATGGCTACGTCATAAATGGTGGCATCTGGCATTATTGAGTATATAGCTCTGTATAGTCAATCAGTAAGGGAGAATGCTTTTATGAAAGCACTTACATTCAGATGCTATCATGAGAAAAGAGCATCTGTCAAATATAAAATTTGTTTGTCGCAGTTTTAAGACAAAAAATTTGTTGAGAAGCGAAGTAAGCCAATGGGGCGGGGAGCAAGCGCTTAAAAAGCAATGAAAGCCAACCGCCTTATCACAGCACAGGGCACGACTTCAAAATTATTACAGCCAGGGTTGGGAGTGCACCCTGGCATTGGATCATAGCTAGCGGATAATAGCCAGAGAATAAGCAGTGAGCAGATCAAAACAGGCCGGATCGTCTGTTCTATTTTGTTGTGAATCGTTCAACTTGAATCCCTAACATGCGCAACTGCTGCTCGACAGTTTCACTCACGGCGCTACGTGAACCGACAATCGTCACATGGTCAGCTTTCATGGCCTCTTCCAGGCTCATACCAATTTTCGGTTGGGTCTGTGCCGTATAATCTAGCAGGGCAATTAAATCTTCTAGTTGGCTGGGACTGGCGCCCACGTAAAGATAGTGGCAGGGTTTGTGTTCACCGCTCGCAGTTGCGTTGAGTGGTTTTTCGTCATTCTGGGGTAACAGCTGCACCAGATTGGGGGTGCTCGGCGCCAGATACTGGCGAAAATTGATCCAGACCGCCTCTAGACCCGTCAATTCGACACTAGTCCAAAGACCGAGCCCCTCTGGTTCGACCATATAATGACCTGGGCCAAGCGGGCTAAATTCCAACGCAAACTGGCCATATTCGGGCCGGCTGCCCGTACGCCGCATCATGCCTTCCCAATCTTCTTTCCAAATATGCACGGGCAGGCTAGGTGTATTCTCCACTTCCACGCGCACAACGCTATACCCAGGCATCGAGCCTGCACTACTCACTTCAGATTCCCAGCGCGGCAAGAGTTCGCTAAAGATCACTTTGAGCGCATTACTGCCATCTGTTTGCAATTGATCTTGTTGATAGCCTGGCTCAATTGTTAATGTATAAATCCCAGCGGGCAATGCGCCAAATTTCACCTGATTATCTTCGCCAACCACTTGTTTATACTCGTTGCCGACACTATCGGAAAGCCGCGCCACCAGGCCAGCCGCGCCCGGTGCGGTGGCAGCAATGATACTGCGCGCCAACGCCACTTTTGGTCCCTCTTCCACCGGGGCAAAAGGCACGAACAGCTCTGTACTCACTTGGTTCGTTCCATCTAAGGCGATTTCATTCGAGCTGACAACGTCAACATGGTCGAGCAGTTCCAAGCCATAACGACCAGCAGCCAGATTGGTAAAAGCAAAGGAGCCAGTCGCATCTAACAGCTGCTCCATCCGTTTGCCATCTTGATCGATCAGAGAAATGCGATTCTCTTGTTGAAGCGCAATGCCACCAATCACGCGGCCCGTAATACTCGAATTTTGCACAGCTGGCGTCTCCGTCGCCGCGACATAAACAAACTCAACCAAAGGAATCCGCTTTTTATCCACGTGGACGCGCGCTTCCAGTTGGATGGCTTTACCCTGTTCATCGGTCAGGCCATCCACCGATAGGATATAATGGCCGCCTTCCAGACCACTAATTTCGCAGGCATAGGGGCTAATCTCAGGTGAGCTACCAGTTTTAACCGGCTCACTGCTCCAGTTTGCGGTATGGGCGCGCACCAACAGATGGTTATGGCCTTCTACGCGGCAATAGATCGTACCGATATTGGGGATTTCGGCGGCGGAACGAATCGTGTAGCCCCATCCGGCGATGGCTAGGTCAAGTTCGCGGATGTTAACACCATCCAAACCAATGCCGTCGATGTGGCTACCTTCAGGATTCACGCGAATGTTGTAGATACCTGGTGGCAGATCGATGAAACGATAGGAGCCGTCATTGCGCGCCATCGTCACCCATTCTTCGCCATCACTTGTGCGCAAGAGGGTGATCACAGCCCCCGAACCGCCGCGCACAGTGCCACTAATCTGGCTACGACTGACGGCGGCCACCGGCGGCGCCAGGTCAAAATTTAAGACAGTTTCCGGTTGATCAGGCGTCAATTCAACCGTCTGCTCAACCTGTGCGCCGGGAATTCGCACCAGATAACTGCCAGGCAGAAGTTCAGGAATTGTATAACCACTATTGGCATCTAACAAGGCGCGCGCCCGTTCCCGCCCCCCTTTTTCGACAATGACAAGGCGGTTTTCACCAGCGTGGGCCACGGTGCCGACCAGTTTAATCAATTCACCCGCGCCGCCTCCGCTTTTCCATTGACGGGCGGCTTTGGGTTCTGCCTTCAAACTCCACACAATCGGCAACGCGCCGTTGGTCCAGCGGTCGCTATACCAGGCATGATTTTCCCACCAAGTGCTGGTGCTCCCCAATTGCGCGTTGCCCAGCAGCCAGAACGCGGTGCAGAAATAGTAATCGGGGGCGGGTTTAAAGCGTTGACTGGTGCCCATCATAATGCGACAGGTTTCCAGGGTTTGCGCCATATGAAGATCAGGGGTAGTGGCCGCATAACGCGCATCACTATCTTCGCCCACCAGATAGCCATTTTCCGTCGAAAGAATTGGCAAGCTCCGCCCCAAATGGCTACGAATGCGCGAATCAAAATATTCGTAGGCCAGCCAACAGGCCGGATCTTCTACAATGGTCGCGCCGGCATTGGCACGGTCTTGGCGCAAGCGATTGATCTCGTCTAACGAACGACCGCGCCAGGCATTTTCACCCCACGCTTCATCGGCCAAGACCTGATAGAAGCGATGGGTATATGCCGCGCCTTCCTGGTTACCAATATCATAGGGATAGTCCAGCGGTCGGTTACGCGAATAGTTATGGATCGCTTGCCAGACCGGGCCCGCAAAGAGATCTTTACGCCCATAGGCCACAATTTTGCCCACCAGATCCCAGCGCGAGCCGTTCGAGATCGCCGGGATGCCGGGCATGCCGCCGCGTTCTAAAATTAATTCAAGATTGGCCACTGTATTCTCAACGACGAGATCAATGCCATTGGCTGGGACACGCCCCCCCTTCCATTCGGCATCCTGATCTGGCTCGCTGTTGAATTCAAAATAGCGCACCCCAATCCGCAAAAAACTATCAATTTGAACAATTTCCTTGACGCCCATACGGCCCGGATTCGGGCTGGGCCGGTAGATGCGTACGACAGGCATAAAACCTTCGGCTAACAAGAGTTCAGCAAAATCAAGAGCACCGTCATGGTTGTAAATCTTGACCCACTTGACCCCCATCGCTTTCATTTCTGGGATCCAGAATTCGCGCAGTTTACCCATGCCAACGGCGGAAGCGTAACCAACCGACCAATGCACGCCAATGCCCGTATCATTAGCCGGACGCGGGTATTCATGTAGTTCCATCGCAACTTCATCCTAAAAAATTATAATTAGCAACAGTAGCAAATTCATGCTTGAAAGTCAGCTTTGGCTGCGCTAAAATGGTTCTTTACCAACAGAATATTTTATATCAGTGACAAATCGACTGTATCTTCCGCTGGGGGTGTTTGGTTGATGGCGGCGCAGTAAATAACGCAACACAGGTTACGAATGCCGCCTATATTATAACGGCTTTATGCAGATTGTCGAACCAGCAAGGGTTGGCAGTGAAACTCAACTGGCTCGGTCAGCGTTAGTAATCCGCACAAACCGCTCGCACGTCAAAAGGATGTATGGTGGTCGCGTAGGGGCGTGCCCTGGTGGCCGCCTGTGCGGCTATCAGGGCACGCCCCTACGCCGTTCAAAAGTGCTGCCGCTTAAAATTTTGTACAAAGTCGAGCTAAGAACTGTTTAAAAAGAAGTAGCAGTGGTTCTATGACTTTGGTGGCCGGTCAACACTTTCAAACAATTTCTAAAGCGCACTATTTAGGTAAACAGTTGATCTGTGGCGTAATATAGATTACAGAGAATGAGAGTTGCCTTTTTGCTGGTTCAGGCTAGATACGGTATTGTTAGTACTATTTCAGTTGTGCCACTGATAGATTTTACACCGTAAATTTACTCACCGTTGCGCATGAGTTTTCTGGCTTTTCATTGACAACTGGCAATTTAGAATTGCCACTTGACTTTTTTTGGGGGTCGAATGCAAATTGTTCAAGCGCTTGCCAATCGTGTATTAGGCAACGTACAAAAAATTATTATCGGTAAACAGAATGAAGTACGGCTGACCATTGTTGCACTGCTCTGCGAAGGCCATCTCTTAATTGAAGATGTGCCTGGCGTGGGCAAGACCATGCTCGCCCGCGCCATTGCGCGCAGCATTGGTTGCACGTTCCGCCGTATTCAGTTTACACCCGATATGCTACCCAGTGATGTCACGGGCGTTAGCATCTTTAACCAGAAGAATATGGAGTTCGAGTTTCGCCCCGGGCCAATTATGGCCCAAATCGTCTTGACCGACGAAATTAATCGCGCTACGCCCAAGACCCAATCTGCCTTGCTGGAAGCGATGGAAGAACGGCAAGTGACGGTGGATGGCATCACGCATGCGATGGCCCGCCCTTTCCTGGTATTGGCCACGCAGAATCCGATCGAATATGAAGGCACCTTCCCGCTACCCGAAGCGCAGGTCGATCGGTTTATGATGCGCATTCACCTGGGTTATCCAAGCAAAGCCCACGAAATCGACGTGCTCAATCGCCAATCGGATCATCATCCGATCCAAGATTTGGAACAGGTAGTCAGTGTCGAAGAGTTGGTTGAGGCCCAAAAAATGGCGCGTTCGGTCTATGTAGACGATCTGGTCAAGGCGTATATTGTGGATTTGGTGACCACCACACGCGATCATCCCGATATTTATCTTGGGGCCAGTCCGCGTGGTAGCCTGGGCCTGTTTGCGGCAGCGCGCGCGTGGGCGGCGATTGAAGGCCGCGATTTTGTTGTGCCAGATGATGTAAAATTGTTGGCCGAACCAACCCTGGCCCATCGTCTGATTATCAGCCCATCGGCGCGCATCAAAAACGTTACGCCGCGCCAGATCATCGAAGACACCTTACGCCATACGCCTGTGCCCGGTGCACGCGCAAAGATTCGGTAAAGAGATGAGCGGTCGCTCCTACATGGTCAGTGATAAAGCGTAAATCAGACATTTACCACTGACCATGGACCATTTACCAGTAACTTACCTATGTCCTCACGTTTACTATTTCTACTTAGTTCGCTTGTTATCACCTGGGTAATCGCGCTCAACAGTGGGCGCGATTTGGCCTTCAATTTGGCTTATCTACTCACCGGCGTGCTGTTGATCAGTTATCTTTGGGCATGGAGCAGTGTGCGCTCGGTCAATTTGCGGCGTTTTACCCGTACACGGCGTAGCCAGGTGGGCCAATTTGCCGAAGAACAATTCGAAATTGCGAATCAAAGTGTTGTCCCTAAACTCTGGTTGGAGATCAGAGATGAATCAACGCTGCCCTGGCATCGCGCCAGCCGCGTGATCAGCAATATTGGGCGGAGTAGCAGCCAACGCTGGCAAGTCAAAACACTCTGCACCCAACGCGGGCGCTTTCGGCTCGGGCCGGTCACACTCCACAGCGGCGATCCGTTGGGCATCTTTGAAGTGGAACAAACCCTAAACAGCACCGGTTTCATGGTTGTCTACCCGTTCACGGTAGAGTTGACCTCGTTCGAGCCAACCGTCTCCGATTTATCGGGCGGCGAGGCCCGCCACCGCCGCACCTATCAATTGACCAGCAACGTGGCAGGGGTGCGTGACTATGTGCATGGCGACAGTTTAAATCGGATACACTGGCCGACCAGTGCCCGCGCACGTCGCCTGATGACCAAAGAATTCGAATTGGATCCGACGGCCGATATCTGGCTCTATTTAGATCTTTACCAAGGGGCTGAGAGCACCATGCCCTGGACACCCACCCCACCAGAGCCGGGGATCGCAGCGCTGCGCAACCGTAACCGCCAGACAGCGGTATTTGAATTGCCACCCATTACAACCGAATATGCGGTGACAGTGACCGCTAGTCTGGCGCGCTTTTTTCTGATGCGCAGTCGTTCCGTGGGCATGAGCAGCCGTGGGCGCAGTCGCGAGTTTTTGCAAGCCGACCGCGGCGAACGCCAGTTGAACAAAATGTTAGAGGCTTTGGCCGTGGTAGAAGCGGGCGGTGATCTACCGTTGGCGAATCTAATTGCTACGGAAGGGGTGCGCCTTAATCGCAATGACACGTTGATCGCCATCAGCGCCGATCCGAACCCAGCCTGGGCAACGACCCTGCAACAGTTGCAACGGCGCGGCGTTCACAGCATTGCGGTCATTATTGACGCCACCACCTTTGCACGACCGCAGAATTATGAAGGCGTGCTCATTGAACTGGAAGCCTCTAGCATCCCCGCCTATATCGTACGTCGTGGCGATTCGATTGACCAGGCGTTACGTGAGCCCATGCGGACGGGAAAACCGTTTAACGGCAAAATATAATCGACAAAGCAGGTTACGCAAAACAGGGGAATTCCCCTGTTTTGCGTAATTTCTAAATCTGGACAAACAAAGACCCCGCACGATACAATGCGGGGTCTTTGTTTGTCCAGATTTAGAGTGATATAGGGGTAGACAGGCATATCGCCTACATCGGGTGCCCAGGGTTACGGTGCGAGTTGCCTTCCTGAAGACTTGCCCTTCATGCTGGGAACCCCTACATCACCATATTACTTATCAGTGGATCAGCCACGGCAAGAAAAGCCGCTTCGGCAGAGTTGGTTCTAGCGTGGGATCTAGCCCCGTTGGCGTTGACACAAAACCCGCATCCCAGGTTAGATCGCGCGCACCGCCTGGCAAGGTGATCGTCGCCGTCTGTCCAGTAATTGGGTTAGCATCGCTGCCATTGTTGCCCGATTGACTGATGGTGAAGCCATTGTAACCCTGAGGCAAGACGAAGGAGAGTTGATAGCCGCCCGGCGTCAAATTCTCAAAGAGATAGCAACCACATCGGCCAAACTTTCTAAGCCATCATTCCAGGTGCAGCCACCCAATGCGGCCGGTTGTAAAGGCGGTGGCACAATCACGCCAGCATCCCAGGTCAGGTCATTCTCATTATCGGTTAGCGTAGTGACTGGGGTGCAGCCCGTCGCTTGGTCAGCGTCAGAGTCTTTGCCATCATCAGCACCCTGATTGGCCTGGGTAAAGGTACCCCCCGTCGGCAGGGTAAAGCAGACATGGTAATCGCCAGGAGTCAGACTGGTGAAATGATAGAGACCATTGACATCCGTATGGGTCACCGACAGCGGCGCGCCCACGCCGCTATAGAGCGTCACCGTGATCCCAGCCAGCGGGGTTTCGCCAACATTCTGGATGCCATTGCTATTTTGATCGAACCAGACAAAGTCCCCCAAACTGGCCAGCGTGGTCGACTGGCTAACCGGGAAAAAGCCACAGTCTACGGTATAGTTGGCATTGGCGTCAGGCGTGCTATCGGGCAGCCCTGGTGTAGCTGGCTCGCCAATTGGTGCGCCACCCACCACCAAGGTCACAGGGCCTGTGAGCGCTACGTTCCCTTTCATCGTGCAGTTGTCATCATTATCGGCAAGATTGGTATTCGGTCCTGGGGCAGGCTCGCTGTTGCCCCCCGTGCTACTGGTAAGGCCGGCCGGCGGAACGACTTCAACCAGATATGTACCGGTGGCCAAATTGGTAAAGAGGTAATAGCCAGCACTGTTGGTCACCTGCGTGGCGACAATCGCGCCATCGGGTAGACCATCTTGGTTGCTGTCTTGATAAAGATTGACCGTCACATTTGCAATGCCAACCTCACCACTGTCAATCAGACCGTTGTTATTTGCATCAGTCCAAATTTGATTGCCCAAGCTCACGGTCGCAGGCGGGGGCGTCACACCAGCCACAAAGCCAACATCGTAGGTGTGATTATTATCCCCAGCATTGATCAGATTCTCATAGGGAATGGCATAGAGGGCATTCACGCCACTCAGGCTGGCATCGGAATCGCGCAGGTTGCCATTCGCGCTGGCATCTTGGTGGACGCCGGTCAAGCTCAAACCGGCCAATGGGGCTTGTTGGCTGGCGCCGCTGACATTCGGAATGCGAATTTCATATTCCGAATTCGCGCCCACTGCACCGGTGCCTGGCACAATGCCGTTCGCACCGTTCTGGTTGACATTACTATCATTGAAATAATATTGGCCCCCATTCGCTGTTGTCGTGCTGCCAACCAGTGTACCATTGCGGTAGAGTTCAACCACGACGCCATCAATGCCAAGTTCATCGGGATCTTGAATGCCATTGGCGTTACTATCTCGCCAGACACGGTTGCCGATTTCGGTGGAGGCTGGCGGACAAAGGGCGACCAGATCACCTAGCCCGTTGGATTTGCTAAAGAGTGTGGGTTTGCCGGTAGCATCAAAGATCAAATAACCACGACTGGTGGTTCCGGTGGTATTGTTGTACCACTTAACGCCACCATCACTCACCGCCCCTTGCCCTTCGATCGGGTTAAAAATCAGCGAGACCACATCGGGCTGGCCGGGGATTTGCAGTTGCGCGCCCAACGATGTTTCGTTGTGCATCGGGCTGACCTGGTGGTCTTGGAAGTAATACTCGCCACCACCGGGGCCCTCACCGGTATTCGCGCCAGCTGTGGTAATGGCGCCGCATTGGCCATTCGACTCTAAAGACCAGCCGCCATTCCCATTGGCACAGGCCCGCAAGATATCACCGCGTGCGATTGACGAATAATTTTGCGTGTCCGCCGGGTCGGGACCACCGGCGACCGTTCCAAAGAGATCACCATTGCGATCACGGAAGCCCAGGATCATATCACCATGGTCAAAGGTAATATCCGTCAACCAGGGTTGCGCCCACTTGCCGCCAGCCTGAGTCGGATTATTTTTATTAAAAGTTGTTCGGTTCAGCCAATATTGCCACTGCAAATTAGAAGCACCCCGATCATAGGTGAGCGGGATATCTAACGTGGGTGTGGCGGCAAAAGCGCCGTTGGCATAGGCATAAACATAGGCCCGTAACTTAGTTCGATCTTGACTGGATTCCGCCGAACAGACCAGGCCCAGATAGACGACGCCATCGTTGACGCCGAGGCCAAACGGACGCAGATCAGCCGCCGGGCAAGAGGCTGGCACAGGGACGGGAATAGAGACCACGGCCGCCGGATTCGCCACCGGGATCGCCATGAGTGTATTCGCAGCGAGGTTGACGCCATAGAGAGTTTTGAAGTCGTCTGAAATTTCCAAGTCACCAAAGCCAACTTTACCAACAGCGTCAAACGCATTGGAATCATTTAACCAACAGTTGGCATTTGTATTATTGGGATTGTGGCCGAGTGAGAGACAAGTTGCCCCCGGTTGCGGGTGTGGATCAGCCCCAGCCAGTGCACCGAAATCATAGAAAAGCGTGGGTGCGCCAACGGTAGGCAACTGATAGATTGCACCTGGACCATGCGGACCAAAACCAACATGGCGTTTCATAAACGCGGCGGCATAGATCGTTTGGCTCAGCGGATTCCAGGCCAGCCCCCAGGTTGCCCCGATCTCTTGGGCTTTTGCGCGCTGCGTGGGCAGCGGGTTGCGCACCGCCGGTTCATTCGCCAGATCAGTGCTGCCAGCCGTATAGGGGAATGAATAAAAGACATTGCTATCCTTATTCACACCGGATGGATTGTTATTTTGTTCACCAAATACATAACAACTGGTCGCCAAATCAGGCGTCGAGTTGACGCCACAAAATTGCGCCGGGTTGTTAAAGCCAATATTAATCCCCGTAGCGGGCGCATTGAGAAACGTGACCGTTGTCCCCGAACCGGGCCCATTTACCCCTGGCTGCAAGAAATTAAGGTGCCCATTAGCGGGCAAAGTAAATTCCAGTCGCACAGGAAAGGCGCCCGCCGGATCAATGCCATAAGCGCCAGTCGTGGTCGTCTCACAGGACGCAACCGCGCCATTGGCCGCATAGGCCGTGACGATGATGCCACCAATGCCCGATTCGTCGGGATCTTTCGCACCCGTTGCGTTGTAATCGCGAAAGGCCGTGCCCGTGATGGTAGTGCCAACACAAGTGGCGGCATAAGCAATGCGGGCTGGTTCTACCAGCAGATTGAGCAGTAATCCGCCAAATACGAGGCAGATCCCCAGACCGAATAAATAGGGGATACGGCGGCAACGAATGGTAGGGAAAGTTTGGTATTGCATAAAAACACTCCTCGGTAAATGAATCCGGTGAAACCCATCTTAGCTTTATTCAATTGTTGGACTGTTTTGGCATTTGTAATTATAGTTTGAGCGCCATTGACTAAAATGTTGGGGATAATGAGGCGAAAACTCCTTCGACAATGGTAGTCAAAATGGCAAGCTGCCTTGCCCACTCAACAACCAAAGAAATGGACAACAACACGGATTCCCAATATCTATTTTCGGTATTCAGTCACCCCAATGACACGGGCTGACAGGCTAAATGACAATAAAACTTGGTTAATGAATAGTTTTATTAGGGAAAACCGCCAATGTAGAGCAGTTAGGCAGCAAAATCGGGAGCCGGACGAGCCATCAGATAAAGGTAGCAAAAGATGATTGTTTGCGTGAGCACCGTACGACAGGCGCCAGGCTAAGGAACGATCAAAAAGGTCAGCTAATCAGCAATAAAGGCGCAGCCTAGGAAAAGAAGCGAGCAACACGTTCGCCACCACTAAGGCGCTTGCGGCCTTTAGGGAGGTTCGTCCCACGGTCTATGGAAGCATAACTACTTTGGTGAGTGGTGGTGCTCTTCAATTTCCTGGTGCGTGTTCATGGCGTGTAACTGTGTTTAACAGGCAGCTACTAGGCGCTACTTCCGCATAATATAATACACATTACTAATTAAACCATAAAATTTGATGCTTATAAGTTAACAAATATTGACTATTCGCTTACAAATCGCGAATTTAAATCTTATCCAATTAAGGGCAGTCCGGCTAGAGAGAACAGCACGTGGTGATAGAGCTTCGTCGTTTTACTTTATGCAGCGGCACTAATTTGCTGGTGTCGGTGTGTAAGCTGAGAACATAATAGCAATGAATGGTTAATTCGCAAAATCGTCAGGTTATTCAGCCATTTTGTAGGATTTTGCGCTCAAGTGGTGGAGTAGCGCGCCAAAAACAATCATTGAGTAACCGTAGGGTGGTTGCCTAGGGGGCGCTCATGCGGGTAAATTGCACATAAAACTGGGCTAATTGTTGACCAAGCACAGCCCATTGGTAACGCGCACCAAGGTGCTGGTGGGCCTGGGCGATCATCTTTTGCTGTTGCGCCGGTTGCTGTAATAGATCAATCACGGCTTGAGCAAACGTCGCGGGCGTCGCGTCCGCAGGGATTAACCAAGCCGCGCCGTTGGCCCCATACGCGGCCTGTTCACCTACGGAACTGGCAATTACGGGTAGACCATGCAACAGGGTGGTCGCTAATCTCACACTACATTTTGCTTGTAGGAGGGGAAGCTGCATGGCGGGGAAGATCGCACAATTCGCGCGGGCGTAGACGGCAAGGGGATCTACATAGCCCAGCCACTCAACCTGGTCCGGCGCCTTTGTGCTAAGCAGTTGTTGTTTGTACAACGCCTCGCGGCCCGGCTGGAAAGCTTCGCCCGCGACGAGCAAGCGCGCCGTGGGCAATTGCGCCTGTAACGCCGTCCAGAACGCCGCCAACCAGGCCGGTTCTACTTCGACAAAGCGGGTAAAGAAGAGGATTTGGGCGGGTGTAGACAGGGGTTGCACCCGAACGACGGGTACATTTGTCCAGGCCACACCATTGGGCAAGTAGAGCACAGGTGTATGGGGTGCGTACTGTTGCGCCCGTTCCACCAGCCAACGGCTCGCCGCCGTGATGCCATCGGTGTGACGAATGCCCCATTCCTCTTGCCAGGCCAAGAAGCGGGCTAGTGGACGCCCATACTGATTGATCTCCGACCAGGACTGTTCCCAATCGTCGATATCGAGCAGGATCCGCGGGCCATTTTTGTGTACCCTGCGCCGCTGCCAGAGCCACCATTGCACAAGACCAGCATGCGCGCGTGGCTTGATGATATGCACAATATCGGGTTGCAACGTGTCGATCAAGCGCAGCAGACGCGCCACGATCAGGGGTGTGCCCCCCCCCAACGCGACATTGATCAACTCGACGCCGCCGTCCATCCAGCGACGGCCAGCATCCTGGGGCGTGTCCCAAGGCGGAATCAAGATCGTAACCTTGTGGCCTTGGCTGGCAAGTATACGCGCCAGCGGCAAAGTGCGCGCCCAGACGGTTGTTTTTTGCCCCAGCCCAAACGGGGCGACGAAGGCGATGCGGAGTGGAAGGGTCATAGTTGACAGGTGAGAGTTGGGTGTGAAGCCTGAAGGATGATAAGTAAAGCATGATGCGTGATGAGTGAGATCAAATGCCCTTTTTCACTTATCACTCGTCACGCATCACTTACTCTGTCGTAATGGTCAACGGCCAGTCGGGCA
>JAPLGZ010000436.1 GCA_026389895.1 Chloroflexota bacterium
GATGCCGCGCGCTGAAGGTCATCCATATTATTAACAACCGCCACCAAGACGGTACGGCGGCGCGCTTCAGCATCGGGATAGATCAGGGTCATGGATGATAAGTTTACTGTAAGGTAAGAGGGCGTGCAAATTGGCGCGGTCTTTTTTCCACTTCTGAAGCCATCAACTTGATTTGACCAGATCCGCCAGTCAAGTTAAAATAGAACGGATGTGCTTTTTGAATTAAGAAAAGAGCATAGTCGCTTTAGTCGCCTCACCTTAACCCTGCAACGAACAAAATACGAAAACTACAGGAGCAACTGCATGAATAGCATTGCCCAAAACTATCTACCCATGTTCCGTGAATATCAGGTGATCCGCGAGCAACTCATGGCGGTGTTAACTGATAGCGACTTGGCTTTCAGCCTGGGTGGCGAAACGTTGACACTGGCCGCGCTCTGTCGTGAAATCGGCGAGATTGAAGCTGCGTATAGTCAGGCGTTCAAGACTTTTAAACTTGACTTTACCTATCGTAATACCAGTTTGCCATTGGAGGCAAGCGTGGCCGCGTTGACGGCTTGGTACGTCGAATTGGACCATGCATTGGAGACCACCATCACGGCGTTAACTGAAGATGAGATTGCCACTAAATCGATCGACCGTGGCGATGGTTGGCAGCAGCCCGTGCCGAACTGTCTAGACATCTACAAAGAAGCGCTAATTATCTTCTATGGTAAGGCTAGCATTTATCTGCGGGCGTTGGGCAAGCCGCGCCCCCAGCAAATGCAGGCATGGATTGGTTAGCCAATCGGCAATGCGTTGGAAATTTCAGTCGAACAAATGCGTTGGTTTTGTCTGGGTTGCGTTGCTTTGATTACACCGTTTGCCACACCAGAATGCGTTACTCGTGCCTTGTTTGGCGTGTAGGCGCAAATCTTATCCGCCGCATTGGTGCTTTGGAATCGACACTTGGTCTGACGAGCAAAAATTTGATAAACTTTTGTGTGGCGAACGCATGCTGGGTAAATTATGAGGTGGCGTAAGCGGTTAGCTGGCCGTTTTGCGCGCAATTATATGGAAGATATGCCAATGTTTGGGGCCGCTGAATGCATTGCCATCTTCTTCGACTTCTTGCCAACTTTCAAGCTCGAATTGACCGAAGCGCTGCTTGGCTTGCTCGGCGGTGTGAAAATTCATGGTGGGGTCGCTTGTCCACGAGTCATGATTGCCGAATAATTGGCCTGCGAAGCGGCCACCAATCGGCAACGCCGTCACAATCTTCGCCCATAAGCTGGCAAAGTGCGTGGGCGCGCAGAAGGGCAAACTATAGCCGGCATAAATAAAATCGGCTGGGGGCAAAATTAACTCTTCAAACGCCCCAACGCGCGTTTCGAGGCGCGTTTGATAGTTAACGGGCACCTTCGCTTGGACGCGCCTGATCGCCTCGGCTTGCTGATCAATGGCTAGCACCTGCCAGTTGTTTTCGAGCAGGGCTAGGGTTTCGGTGCCATCACCACAACCTAAATCAATCGCCTGTCGTGGCTGCGTAACCAGACTACTCGCCGCAAAGTGGGCCAGGGCATCGACAAAAATTGGTCGTAAAGCACGATTATGCTGGGCGTTATAGTAGCCTGTCCAACGGCTCTCTGCTGTCTGTCCCATTGCTACCCCCTTAGCCATTAAAAATCAAACTGCAACAAGTCACCGCACCCTCGGCCTTAATCAATTCTGAAACATCGACCGTCCGTACCGCAATGCCCTGTTGCTCCAATCGTTGGCGCGTGCGCGGGTAACTGGTCGGATAGATCACCGTTTCGCCGAGCAGGAGCGTGTTGGCGGCGTAGTCTTCGG
>JAPLGZ010000376.1 GCA_026389895.1 Chloroflexota bacterium
CGAAGATCTGCTGGCGCGTATGGCTGCGATTCATCAGCCGCAGGTGACTTACCGGGATTACGCCGCGATGTTGGCCGATCCCCAAGTCGAAGCCGTCATCATCGGCGTGGCTGACCAGTATCATGTGCCATTGGCGCGCCAGGCGCTTGCCGCTGGCAAACATGTGCTGATCGAGAAACCGTTGGGTGTCAATGTCGAAGAATGCGAAGCGCTCCGCCAAGAGTTACATCAGACAAACTTAGTCTTGCAAATTGGCAATAACAAGCGTTTTGATCCTGGTGTGGCCTTTGCGCAAAATTTTATCAAAGAGAAAATGGGTCAATTGCTGGCGCTGAAGGCTTGGTATTATGACTCCGTCTATCGCTATACAATGACGGATAATCTGCAACCATTGCCTGTCACGGGCGCCCAAGTGGTGCGGCCCGCGGGCAATCCCAAGGCGGACAAGCAGCGCTATTTTATGCTCACCCACGGCAGCCACCTTGTGGACACGGCGCGCTTTCTGGGCGGCGAGATCGTGGCCGTCCAGGCACGATTTGTCCAGAAATTTGAGGCCTATTGTTGGTATATCGCGGTGGACTTTGCCGATGGGAGTCTGGGACATCTGGATTTAATCATCCCGATTCGGGGCGATTTTGAAGAGGGTTTCCAGGTCTTTGGCGAGCATGGCAGCGTACAAGGCAAACTTTATCTGCCCTGGTATCACAAGGCTAGTCTGGTCGAATGTTTTTCGACCGAAGATCGCCAGTATCATCGCCCGCTAGGCGAGGACGCCCACAGCTACAAACGCCAGGTGGAAGGTTTTGCCGCTACAATTTTGCACCAAGCGCCCATGCAAGGGGCGAGTATTGAAGATGGGATCGCGGCCATGCGTACTTTAGTCGCGATTGCGCGCTCAGCAGAAACCGGCCAACGTGTCCTGCTCGCCGACGCGACTGGCGGCGTGTAGGTCACCTTTGCAAGGTGACAAAGCTTGCCCGATTCGTCAGATGTGAGATCACTATCATTGTGCCATTGCCAACGTAACTGACAAGGAGGAATTTATGGAAATCGGAATTTTTTCCAAAACATTTGAACGCCCTACCCTCACCGAAAAGTTGGACGCCATTGCTGCGCATGGGTTATACGCGATCCAATTTAACATGGATTGTGCTGGTCTGGAGAGCATGCCGGATCAGATCGACCCAGCACTGAGCGCAACGATTCGTCAGGAGATGGCCGCTCGCCAGATCAAAATGGCGACAGTTTCGGGCACATACAACATGATCGATCCAGATCTGGCGCAGCGCCAACTGGGCCTACAGCGCTTACGCACGTTAATCGCCGCCTGTCACGATCTGGGCACGTCCATTATCACCCTCTGCACCGGCACCCGCGACCGGACAAGCATGTGGCGGCGCCATCCGGATAATGATCTGCCGGAGGCCATGCGCGATCTCGTGGCCGAGTTGCGCCAAGCCATCGTCTTTGCCGAAACGCATAAAGTGACGCTCGCCTTTGAGCCGGAAGTCAACAATGTGATTGATTCGGCGCGTAAAGCTCGCCAACTGTTGGACGAGATCAACTCTCCCTATCTAAAAGTGGTGATGGACGGCGCCAACATCTTTCATAAAGGCGAGTTGCCCCGTATGCATGAGATTCTGGACGAGGCTTTCGCCTTGCTGGGCAACGACATTGCCCTGGCTCATGCCAAAGATCTGGATCATGATGGCGATGCCGGCCATCTGGCGGCGGGACATGGCTTGTTGGATTATGATCACTATCTACATTTGTTGCAGCGCTCCGGCTACAGCGGAACGCTGATCCTGCATGGCCTTGACGAAAGCCAGGTGGATGGTTGTGTGGCATTTTTACGGGAAAAACTAGCCTAGGTTTGGCAGACGCCACTTTCAAGCGGAGCCGTAGGTCATCCCTTGCTGGGCGATAAGTGGGTGGCACAAGTCGTTATCGGGCAAAGGATGGCCTACGAATAACCGATCATACCCAGTGTTTCTTCTGGGCACATGTAGCTTTCTCGATGGAAAATTACGCCCCACGCAACCGGTGCGTCCATGTGGCCAGGCTTTCTAGCAATTGGCGAATTTGTTGGTAAGTCGCCTCGTCGATTAAGTTGCCGTGCTCGTCAAACTTATCGCGGGCCCGCGCCAGCATGAATTGTGGGCTGTTCAGGGGGTGCATATTCGAGTGCAGTGACATGTAGCGCAAATGCATTTGGGCGCGCACTGTGCCAAACATCCCGCCCACCCCCATAATGGCAAAAGGTTTCTCGTTGAGCGGTGTGGGCGCATCGCGTGTAGGGCGTGAGGCCCAGTCAATGGCATTTTGCAGCGCGCCCGTCACCGAATAATTATATTCGGGGCAGGCGATCAAAAGGGCATCGGCAGCGCCAATCCGCGCGCGGAAATCTTGCACAGGTTCGGGAATCCCCAGTGCTTCCACATCGCTATTATAGAAAGGCAGCGGCGTCAGATCAAAAATTTCAAACGTCATGCCTGTTGGTAAAACTTTTGC
>JAPLGZ010000348.1 GCA_026389895.1 Chloroflexota bacterium
TTTTTCAAGCGCTAATTTTCTAATGGTTCATTTTTAACGGGGCGAGCTCGCCCCATCTTTCTGCCCGACAAGCAATTATAGAAAAGGGTATCATGAATACTGGCCTGGTATCGCTTAACCGTTTGGGGTTTCTACGCACAGCCGTCATCTCCCCAGAGCTACGCGTGGCCGATGTAAAATTTAATACGGAGAAGATCATTGAGGCAATGGCACAAGCCGCGCAACAGGGTTGCCAGTTGGCCCTCTTCCCTGAGTTAGCAGTCACAGGTTATACCTGTGCAGATCTCTTTTATCAAGCATTCTTGCTGGCAGAGACGCGCACGGCGCTCCAATTGTTGGCCGAAGCAACGGCCCACTATCAGATAGCGATTGTGGTTGGCCTGCCTTTCATGGTGGACGGACGCCTTTATAACTGCGCTGCCTTTCTGGCGGAAAATCGTGTATTAGGCATTGTCCCCAAATCTTACCTGCCGAACACCAATGAATATTATGAGGAGCGGTGGTTCACGCCAGCGCGCCACAGCACGAGCGAGTGGATTGATCTCAACGGTGTTCAAGTGCCCTTTGGCACCGATCTGCTCTTCAGCGCCACCAATCTCGCAGACTGCGTTTTTGGTATTGAGATCTGCGAAGATCTGTGGTCGGTCAACCCACCTAGCGGCGATTTAGCCCTAGCCGGTGCGACTGTGCTCTTGAACCCATCGGCCAGTGTCGAATTGTTGGGCAAGGTGGAGTATCGCCGCGATCTGGTTAGACAACAGTCGGCGCGTTGCTTGGCGGCCTATTTATATGCTGGCTCCAGCCCGGGCGAATCGACCACGGATGTGGTCTTTGGCGGGCATTCACTCATTGCCGAAAATGGCGCAATCCTGACTGAAACCGAACGCTTTCAATTTGCGACACAGATCGCCGTGGCGGATATTGATGTGCAGCGCATGACCTATGAACGCTTGAAAAACAAGAGCTTTTCAGCGGCAGGTCGCCTACAAGCCCACCGAACGATCACGTTCCAGCTGGCCGCAGAGTCAGCCGCATCCAGTGTAACGCCCACTTTGCGGCGCCCAGCGCTTGCGCAGATGCCATTTGTACCGTCTGACCCCGCGCAGCGCGCCAGAAATTGTCGAGAGATCTTTAATCTTCAAGCCACAGGGCTGGCAAAACGCTTGAAACATACCGGCACGCAGCAGGTCTCGCTGGCGCTTTCGGGCGGCTTAGATTCCACATTGGCCCTGTTGGTCACCATTCGGGCCTTTGATATTTTGGGGCTAGCACACAAAGGGATCGTGACGATCACCATGCCTGGTTTCGGCACCACATCGCGCACCCGCGACAATGCGGAACAACTCGCAAATCTCCTCAACGTTACATTGCGGCAGATCTCTATTCGCGACGCCGTTCGCCAACATTTCCGAGACATCGGTCATCCAGAAACGCTGCACAACGTCGTCTACGAAAATTCTCAAGCCCGCGAACGCACCCAAATTTTGATGGACATCGCCAATCAGATTGGCGGCTTTGCCGTTGGCACAGGTGATTTATCGGAGTTGGCATTGGGGTGGGCCACCTTCAACGGCGACCATATGTCGATGTATCACGTCAACGCCGGCGTCCCCAAAACCTTGGTGCGTTATCTGATCGAATGGGCGGCCGAGAGTGAATTCACGGGGCCCGCGGCGGACGTACTGCGCGATATCAATGCCACGCCGATCACACCAGAATTATTGCCGCTGGGTGATGGAGATATTCTCCAACAGGAGACCGAGGTTAGTATCGGCCCTTATGTCTTACACGATTTTTTTATCTTCTATGTCGTGCGCTATGGGTTTGCCCCGCGCAAAGTCTTTTTTCTGGCGCAACAGGCATTTGCCGGTAAATATACTGCGGCCGTCATTTTGCGCTGGTTGACCCTCTTTTATCAACGCTTTTTCTCGCAACAGTTCAAGCGCTCGGCTATGCCCGATGGACCCAAGGTGGGCACCGTGGCGCTTTCGCCGCGCGGTGATTGGCGAATGCCCAGCGATGCCAGCAGTGCGCTCTGGTTGGCAGAATTAGCCACCCTGAAAGAGGAAGTGGAAGCGCAACCGACCATCGCCCAACCGGCATGAAGATGCCGCCATCTTTCCGGGCCAACAGCCAAGTGATCCTCGCCGAAAATGCGAGGGTGTTAAGTCTGATAAACGAAGATGATATCACCAAGGTGCTGAGCCTGTTGCAACAGGCTCAGCACCTCTTTGTGGTAGGCAGCGGACGCTCGCGTTTGGTGATGCAAATGTTCGCCATGCGGCTGATGCACCTCGGATTAACCACCTTTGTGGTCGGCGAAACCGTAACCCCGGCGCTACAACCTGGTGATCTGCTGATTGCCTGTTCAGCCTCGGGTGAGACAGCCAGCACATGTCTGGCGGCAGAAGCGGCCGTTTCGTTGAAGGCCAAATTAGTGACTATCACAGCCACACCGGCGTCACGTTTGGCACAGTTGGCCGACTGTGTGATCTGGCTACCCACCCCAACCAAAACCACCAAAACCGCTTTGGTGCACTCTGAGCAATACGCTGGTTCGCTCTTTGAGCAAAGCGCCCTTCTCATGTGCGACAGCCTTGTCTTGTATGCGATGCGCGCCTGGTTGCTTGACGAAACAACATTGGGCCGCCAGCATGCCAATCTCGAATAACTTAGCCGCCAAAGCCGCGATCTAAGGTGGCAAGCGCTTGCTGATAATTCGGCTTGATCGCCAACGCTTGTTCAAGCGCTTGATGGGCTTGACCGAAATCATCTAATGCCACCAACGCCAGGGCCTTCCAGTAATAGAACTCCTCGATGCCGGTCGCCTCGGTTAGATTTGAATCGATCAGAGCGACAGCTTTGTTATACTGCCCCAAGGCATAATAGGCTTCAAGCGGCTCATATTGGTACCATAACATGCGCGTTGGCAGCCCCAAGGTTTGGGCTTTATCAAAGGCCTGCGCCGCTTGACCAGCCAGGCCCGAAGCATAAAGACTGCTGCCCAAGTTAAACCACGCAAAGGCATCGTTCGGTTGTTCCGCTAGTTTGGCGTTCGCGGCGGCCAGTGAACGCTGCCACATCGTTTTATCATCTAGATTGTCGCCAATTAGACGATTGACCAATGGCGTCTGCTCGGCCGTATAGATGACGACATATTTGCGATTCATGATCTGCCACAATTGGTCGGCTTCAGCATACGATACATACATACCCTGATACGGCCCGCGCGGATTTACTAAGTTCCGGGCAATATAGGAGTCGTAGACGATCCAGCTCTGCCGACTCTCATCGTACCCGGTGACCAAACGAAAGTGGGCAAAGCCATCGGTTACATTGCCAGGGTTGTCACTCTCCCAGGTTTCGATGATCACGGGCAGGCCGTTACTTAAAAAGAGCCGCAATAGATCAGCATTACCGTTGACCCGGAGCGTAGCCTGATAGCCTTGGGCAATGGCATAGCTAGCCAACTCATCAATGCGAACATTCTCGTCATCGGGGTTGGGGCGCAATGTTTGGGCAATCGTCTGTTGATCGAGCGTGAGGCCATAGTAGCTAAAATTCATGGCCAGCACAGCTGGACCACAGTTATTAAGGGTCTGTGAGCTGTACGTGATGCCCGCCAAAGCAACAGACGATTTGGCGGGTTGATAGCCGGTCTCATCTTGTAGAACAAGGGACGCCGCCACAGGCAGGGGGGCCGCCTTGCTTGTTTGCCACAGCAGACCCTCAAACAACTGATCATAGAGGCTCAACCAGCCAAACAGCAGCCAGCCAAGAGAGACAAGCATCATCATAAAAAATTTGCGTTTGACAACGGTTAAATAGGCTACCCTGGTAGGCGGGTAGGAAATTTGCTCTTTGTTGACCATAGTCACCTCCATCCGGTGGGTGGCGCATCATCCGAAATATCAGATTCAGCCACACATACCATGCCAGCATCACTACCCTAGCCGGTTATTGGCATGTACACCCAACCAGCGTCAGGCCTTCGTTTTAGCCTGGCAGCCAAATGCAGAGAATTGATCAAGAGATTGCGGAATAGTTGAGGAGATTTTGCAACTTCCCGCCGATATGGTACCGTTCTACTGGCTATTCCGCCGCAACTTTTGGCCTTCATTTTTCATCCAAAGTCATGTTATCGATCACACACCAGAACACCGCCACTGAGCGACAACGATTGTTTTAAGCATAGCCACCTGAGAGAACTTTGTCTGTAGGTGCAAATCTGACAAAGTTGTCCGCCTTTGGCTTACGAATCGGCAATAGACCAGAGCACCAATAGAAATCAGCCATTTGGAAAGGATCACAGATGAGTACAATACGCGCCGCCGTTGTGCAGGATGCGCCCGTTGCTTTTGATTTGGAAGAGTCGCTGGCCAAGGTGCTCCACCGCGTGGCGGAGGCGGCGCACCAAGGGGCGCAATTGGTTGTCTTTCCCGAAGCCTTCCTCAGCGGCTATCCTAAGGGCCACGACTTCGGCGCGCGCGTCGGAATGCGTTCGCCCGAAGGTCGCCAACTCTTTCAGCGTTATTGGGCAAGCGCCGTGACGGTGCCAGGGCCGGTCACCTTGGCACTGGGGAGCGCGGCGCGCCAATATGCCTTACACCTGGTGATTGGCGTGATCGAACGCGATGGTGGGACGCTCTATTGTACGGTGCTCTTTTTTGCCCCAGATGGCGCGTTGCTGGGTAAACATCGCAAAGTGATGCCGACAGCGATGGAGAGATTGATCTGGGGGTTTGGTGACGGCTCAACCCTGCCAGTCTTTGATACACCCATCGGGCGCATCGGGGCTGTGATCTGCTGGGAGAATTATATGCCGATGCTGCGCATGGCGATGTATGCCCAGGGGATTCAACTTTACTGTGCGCCCACCGTCGACGACCGTGACACCTGGCTGCCGACCATGCGCCATATTGCCATCGAAGGCCGCTGTTTTGTCCTCGCAAGCTGCCAGTTCGCGCGACTCAGCGATTATCCAACAGACTACAGGATCGAGCAAGGTGATGCACCAGAGACCGTGCTCATTCGGGGTGGGAGTTGTATTATCAGCCCGTTTGGCGACGTTTTGGCTGGCCCAGCTTTTGACGGACCGACCATTTTGACGGCGGATCTGGAACTCGACGCCATTGTGCGCGGCAAGTTCGATCTAGACGTGGTTGGTCACTATGCCCGGCCCGATATTTTTCAATTGCAGATCAATACAGAAGCTACAGCTGCGGTAAAAACAATTTAAACGGCATTTTCGCACGCAAAGGCGCAAAGAAAAACGAAGGTTGGTTGATATTTCGAGGGGTATCGCTGACTGTCATAAGGGTGAGGCAGGCCACCTTAATCTGGGTAATCCATTGAGCGGTTGGCCCTGCCTCGCCCTTACCCATTGGTTCCTTGTCCCTGGTTTTTCTTTGCGCCTTTGCGCCTTTGCGTGCGAATGCTGTTGTATTTGCCCCATTTCATCCGATCGATTTCTCATAGGAGCTATGATCATGCACCAAACCAATCCAGCATTATTGGCTGATGTAACTGCGCTGTTGCGCGACCTCGTGGCCATCGATTCTGTCAACCCCGATCTTGTGCCGGATGCGGCGGGCGAAAGCGGCATAGCGCGTTACGTCGCGGATTGGCTGACGCGGGCGGGCCTTGAAGTCGAAATCGAGGAGGTGGCGCCGGGTCGCCCCAATGTGATTGGCATCGCGCGGGGCACAGGCGGCGGACGCAGTTTGATGTTGAATGCCCATATGGATACGGTTGGCGTGGGTGGTATGGAAAGACCGCACGAGCCTTTTGTTGACGGCAAGCGGCTTTATGGTCGTGGCGCGTATGATATGAAAGGCGGGCTAGCCGTGGCAATGGTGGCTGCCGCGCAGGCCAAACAACAGCAACTGCGCGGCGACGTGATTGTCACCGCCGTCTGCGATGAAGAATATGCGAGCATTGGCACGGAAGCGATCGTCAAACGCTGGCGCGCCGATGCGGCGATTGTCACCGAGCCGACCGAGCTACAAATTTGCGTGGCGCACAAAGGGTTTGTTTGGCTGCAAGTGACGACCGAAGGCGTGGCTGCGCACGGCTCACGCCCCGATCTCGGCGTTGATGCCATTGCCAAGATGGGCCATGTATTGGTGGCGCTCGAAAAGCTCGATCAAGAATTGCGCGCCCAGCCAACCCATCCCTTGCTCAAAAGTGGCTCGCTCCACGCCTCGTTGATCCGCGGCGGTCAAGAATTGTCGAGCTATCCCGAACGTTGTGTCGTCGATGTCGAACGGCGCAC
>JAPLGZ010000044.1 GCA_026389895.1 Chloroflexota bacterium
CCTGTGGCGTGGTGGAATGAAGCGACTTTTTATGAAGTTTTTGTTCGTAGCTTCTATGACAGCAACGGTGATGGCATTGGTGATCTCAACGGGCTGACGCAGAAGCTGGATTACCTCAATGATGGCAATCCCAACACGACGACCGATCTGGGCGTCAATGCATTGTGGCTGATGCCTATTCACCCTTCACCTTCCTACCACGGCTATGATGTGACTGATTATTATCAGGTCAACCCCGAATATGGCACGTTAGACGATTTTAAACACCTGCTCGTTGAGGCCCATAAACGCAATATTCGCGTAGTAATTGACTTTGTGATGAACCACACGTCGAATCAGCACCCCCAATTTATCCAGTCGCAAAATTCGCAATCGCCTTATCGCGATTGGTATCTTTGGTCAGATAACGATCCCGGCGGGGTGGGGCCGTGGGGCGAACAAGTCTGGCACGCTGGATCCAAGGGCGGTTATTATTATGGCGTCTTTTGGGAAGGGATGCCCGACCTCAATTATAAGAATCCGGCGGTCGTCACCGAAATGGAAAAGGTGGCGCGTTTTTGGCTGCAAGAGGTCGGTGTTGATGGTTTTCGTGTAGACGGCGCTCGGTATGTGGTAGAAGATGGCAAAGTGCTGGCCGATAGCAACGGCAACCATGCTTGGTTCAAACAATTTCACACCTTCTACAAAGGAGTGAATCCTAATGCCATGACCGTGGGCGAAATATGGACGAGTAACGATGCGGTCGCCAAATATGCCCAAGGGGATCAGTTGGATATGGTCTTTGATTTTGATCTGGCTTCTGCTTTGGTGAGCAGTGCGCGTAGTGGTAGCGCCGATGCCGCCCGGATTGGGCTGGCCATCGCCACGAAACTACTGCCGACTGACCATACGGCGAACTTTCTCACCAACCATGATATGAACCGTGTGATGGTCGAACTCGGCAATGATGTGAATAAGGCCAAGCGCGCCGCTACGCTGCTTTTTACAGCACCCGGCACCCCCTTTATTTACTATGGCGAAGAGATTGGCATGGTGGGTAAGAAGCCGGACGAGGATCTTCGTTTGCCGATGCAGTGGAGCGCGGACGCCAATGCAGGTTTTACAACGGGCGATCCCTGGCGCGCCCCAGCGGCTGATTACACCAGCAAAAATGTGGCTACCCAACTTTCGGATAGTAATTCCTTGCACGCTCATTATCAGGCGCTTATTAATGTGCGTAATGCGCATCCAGCCTTACGTATTGGTGATGGCTTCCCCGTATCGTGTAGTAATGGAGCCGTACTAGGCTTATTACGCGCCAGCCCTGATGAGACCGTGCTTGTCGTGACCAACCTGCGCGATGAGCCCATTTCCGACTATCGACTGACCTTGGAGACCGGGCCATTGGTAGCTGGTGCGACCTATACCAGCCAATCAATCTGGGGCCAGGGGCCTTTCGCTCCACCAACCGTAAACGCGGCTGGTGGTTTTGTCGATTATCAACCCACGGCAACTTTAGCGCCCGGTGAGACGTTGATCATTCAGTTGGTTAAAGCGCCGATCTCATCCTAACTGTTCGCTCTTTTGCCTGGGGTCAGCGTGGGGTATTCCATTAAATAAGCCATTTGGCCGATTGAAATTAAGGCTGATATCTGTTTATACTTGCTATATAATACGTATTATATCTTACGTGCGTATTGTGTCTTATGAATGTTAAGCCGCGGATTTTAACTAAAATATAGCGCGTCTTAATTAGATGAAAATCGTCAATGAATCTATAGCCCAATTCTCTGCCTGACCGCACAACCACGACGAGGAAATAAGCTGTGACCACACCGCGTCCCGATCCAGTATGCGCCGATAGCCTTTTGGTCATTATTCCAGCGTTGAATGAACAAGGTGCCATCCGGCAAGTCGTCAAGGGGGTGCATGTCGTTTTGCCCACGGCAGATATCCTGGTGATCGATGACGGCTCAAGCGATGATACGGCGCAGGAGGCGCAAGCGGCGGGTGCGTTGGTGGTGCGCCACCCCTTTAACTTGGGCATTGGCGGCGCGGTGCAGACAGGCTTAAAATTTGCCTGCCATCATCATTATGAATATGTGATTCGCATGGATGGGGATGGCCAGCATGATGCCTGTAGCATTCAGGCGATGCTAGCCGTGTTGCAAGCGCACCAGGCTGATATGGTTATCGGCTCGCGTTTTTTGGATGCCGATGTTGATTGGCACATTCCTCTGTCGCGCCGTTTGGGGATTCGACTCTATGCGCTTGAGGTTACTTGGTTGACAGGCAGTCGGTTTACCGATACAACGTCGGGTTTTTGGGCGATGAACCGGCGCACCATTCAAGTGCTGGCCGCCTATCTGCCGCAGGATTATCCGGATGTTGAAAGCCGCATTATTGTTCACAAAGCTGGCTTGAAACAGATGGAATTGCCCGTGCACATGGGTGAGCGCACGACCGGTGTCAGCTCGATCAATTTGGCGCGTTCGATCTATTATGCGTTTAAAGTCACCGTTGCGGTTATTACCACTGCCTTAAAAGATTATCCGTTAGCTGTTTTGGAGAATCACAATGCCGATACCGTTCGAGCAAAAGGTCGTCGCCATCCTCTTCAGTCTCATTCTCTTGCTGGTGACCTTCCAACTGATCCGTAAACATAAGCTGCGCGAAGAATATGCCCTCATCTGGTTTGCGGCCAGTCTAGCTATTTTCCTGCTATCGATCTTTGATAGCATTGTGGCCTTTCTGGCGACAATTTTTGCCGTCAAATATGCGCCAACCTTGATTCTGGTCTTTGGCATCCTGTTTTGTGTCGTTTTGTTGTTGGCTCAAACGGTAATGCTTTCCGTGCAGGCGAATCGCATTCGTGATCTGGCGCAAAGCATTGGGCTATTAGAATGGCGGCTGCGCGAACTAGAAAATCAGCCACTGGATGAGCTGCCATCCTCGCTCTTGACGGACAATGACCGTCCTGACAATGGCCATCCATTGACGCGTGAGGCCCTATTAACCCATGAAGTCCCAATGACCCATGAAAGCCAAATTAAACACCTAACCGCCTAAATTATCCGTTATCGCCCTGAGAACAAATTTGCAACGAATTGGCTTTAGGGTTAAAACAGGCTTATCACGCGGCCGACGGTGATCCCAACAATAATTGAAGGCTTGATCAAACGCTGAATACTACATAACGCTATGAACACTGATTCTGATCGCAAAATTCACCCTGACAAAGTACTGGTTATTGGTTTGGATGGCGCCACCTTTGATCTGATCAAACCGTGGGTTGCCGAAGGTGCTCTGCCTACCCTGCAACGTTTAATGCGTGAAGGTGCGTATGGCGAGTTGCGCAGCACCGTTCCCCCTATGACGGGACCCGCTTGGACGACCTTTGCTACTGGCGTCAACCCTGGCAAACATCGGCTCTATGATTGGATTGCCCGCAAGCCGCAGAGTTATGAGTTTTTGCCGGTGACGGCGCTGGATTGTAAAGCGCCGATGATTTATTCTTTGTTGAGCCAAACCGGGCGTCGCGTCTGTGCGCTCAATATCCCGATGACCTATCCACCACTGCCCGTCAATGGGGTGATGGTTTCGGGTCTGCCAGCGCCCAGCACACGCAACACAATTACCTACCCCACCGAACTTTACCAAGAGATTCTCCACGCTGTTGGCGACTATATTCTCTATCCCGATCCTGGTCAGGCTTATTCGGATTCGGGTGTTGATGCGTTTTTAACCCGTCTCTACAAAACCACAGAGTTGCGGATCAAAACCCTCGATTATTTGCGTAGTCGTGAAGCATGGGATTTTGCGATGGTCGTCTTTAACGGCACTGATACAATCTCGCATGCGCTCTGGAAGTACATGGACAAAACGCACCCCTTGCATGATCCGCAACAGGCCGAGAAATATGGTTCGGCGATCCACGATTATTATCAACATCTAGACAGTCAACTGGCGCGCATTGTCGACACGTTGCCGGATGATACCACGTTGGTGGTCATGTCTGATCATGGCTTTGGTCCCTTTCACAAATTTATTCATGTCAACAATTGGCTGATGCGCGAAGGGTTTATGAAGTTGAAGCCCGGCGCGCTGGCTCGGATCAAACATACGCTCTTCCGGCTGGGTTTTTCGCCGATGAATGTCTATGATACGCTGATGCGTTTGGGGTTTGGGGCGCTAAAACGTGAGGTTGTGCGTGGCCAAGGTCAAGGGTTGCTGAAGACGCTCTTTCTCTCGTTTGAAGATGTGGATTGGTCACGCACGCAAGCTTATTCGCTTGGCAATGTAGGTCAAATTCGCATTAATCTGGTCGGACGTGAGCCGTTTGGCTGTGTCCAGCTGGGCCTTGAGTATGAGCGCGTGCGTACGGAAATTATCGAGCGGCTGAAGACTTTGCGTGATCCGAAAACCGGCGAACTGGTGGCCGAAACCATCTATCGGCGGGAGGAGCTCTACAGCGGCGATTATTTTGAAGAAGCGCCCGACATTGTCTTTTTGCCGCGCCGCCTGGAGTATTTTGGCTTTGGGGAATATGAATTCGGCAGCCACAAAATTATCGAGGCCATGAAGCGCGGCATCTCGGGCACGCACCGCATGAACGGCATCTTTCTGGCCTATGGCGCCGCCGTCCGTGCTGGCGTGGAAATTCAAAACGCCGCGCTTGTCGATCTCGCACCGACCATTTTACACCTGATGGGCGAAGAGGTCCCGGCACACATGGATGGTCGCGTGCTGACCGAAGTGCTGCGTGATGATGTAACGCCCATCGCGCGTAAGCGGTCAACCACGCCTACGCCAACCGATTCTAACGGTGGCAACCCCAACCAGGGCGACGTGTTAAGCGCCGAGGAACAGAAAGTATTGGCCGAGCGGCTCCGCAGCCTGGGCTACGTGGGGTAATCGTCGGATGGTGATGAAGCGCCTAGCTTGCCGTCAATGTGACCGGCACTTTCGCACCAAGCAAGTCTGTCGCTCGGTCTTGGTCAGATGTTGCAACGGGAAGTGCCGGTCATCTGTTGACCTACGAGTTCATTGTTTATGACCATACTCAATGGTTTTAGTGTAGATCTGGAAGATTGGTTTCAGGGTCTAACCAGCACCAATCCCCAAATTGACCGCTGGCCAACCTTGGAAAGTCGCGTTGTCTTGGCGACACAAACCTTGCTGGCCATTTTACGCACCCATCATGTCCAGGCGACTTTTTTTGTCTTGGGCTATGTTGCCGACCAATATCCGAAATTGATCGAACAGATCTGCGCGGATGGCCATGAACTTGGCGTCCACGGGTATTATCATCGTTTTGTGCATCAGTTGACGCCAGATGAGTTTACGCGCGAGCTAGAGCAGGGGATCGCTGCTGTGGAGCGGATCATTGGAGAGCGGCCAATCGGGCATCGGGCGCCCTACTTTTCGATCAACGCCAGCACGCCTTGGGCCTTTGATTGTATGCAAAAGCTGGGGCTACGCTACGACAGCAGCGTCTTTCCCACCCGAAATTTGCTCTATGGCTTTCCGGGCGCACCGCGCTTTCCCTATCAGGTGGAAGGCCAATCGTTGCTTGAGATGCCAGTATCGACGTTACGGCTGGGCAATAAAATTCTGCCGATGGTTGGCGGTTTTTATACGCGTGCTTTGCCCTACCGCTTCACGCGTTGGGCGATTCGGCAACTAAACCAGCAAGGCCATCCTGTCATTACCTATATTCATCCGTGGGAACTGGACACTGGCCAGCATTATAACCAGGTGACACCGCGCGAACGACTTACCCATTATCATGGCCGCCAGGCACTGACGGCGAAATTGCATAAATTGTTCACGGATTTTCGTTTTACCTCCTTGGACGTGCTGTTTCGTAACTTCAGACCCAACCCAAATTAAAAACTACGCAGATTGGCCACAAATGGGTAAAAGTTGGCTGCATCTACGTTTACACGATTGCCTATAACACCGATGAAGATTGAAGAACTCAAAGAGCAGGACTGTCCAGCCTGGGATGCTTACGTCCATACTTCCCCGGCTGGTTTACCTCAGCACCTTTCTGGTTGGCGCGCTGTTCTCCGCAACACCTATGGTTATGAAACGAAATATTTATTCGCACGCTGTGAAGATGTCGTCAATGCACGCTCCCCAATTGTCGGGGTGATGCCGCTCTTTTTTGTAAAGAGTTTGCTGACTGGTCACACTGCCATGACGATGCCTGGCGGTTTATGCGCCGACAATGAAATGGTGGCCCAAGCGCTGATTACTCAGGGGTGGGAAATTGCTCGCCAGGCCCAGGCGCAGCGTTTTGTCGTGCAAGACTCGCGCCAACCCTGGCCTGGCCCATTACACACAACGAGCCAGCACGTAAGTTGGCTGGTGGATGTGCGGATGGGGGAAGCGGCCTTATCAAAAAAGTTGGATCGGAATATTCGTCGCCAGGTTCGCATGGCGCGCGACAATCAACTGCGGGCGGAAATTGATCGCACCCCTCGGTTGTTGGCTGACTTTTATGCAGTCTTTAGTCGTTTCACCCACCAATCTGGCACACCGGTCTTTGGGTGTCATTTTTTGGAGCAGGTGATTGAACAATTTCCACATGGCTACAACATTGTCGTCATCTATAAAGAGCAACAGCCGATTGGTGGTTACTTTCAATTAGAGGCTGGCAAGACCAACTATGGCGTCTGGGGCGCAACGTTACCCGAATTTTTGCCTTTGCGGCCCGTCTATTTGGCCTATTGGGAAATCCTGATGGACACGATTGCTCACCAATTTGAATTTTTGGACATGGGACGCAGCCCGGTTGACTCGAATGCCTCGGCTTTTAAGCGACAATGGGGCGGCGTCTGTGCACCCATTTACCAGCAAATTGCCAGCCAGCAAGCGACGCCACAGAGTCTCACGGCCCAAACCCAGACGGACAGCAAGTTTCATACATTCCGCCAAATTTGGCCCAAAGTACCCTTTCCGATTGCGCAATTCTTAGGCCCGAAATTACGGCGGCATGTGCCCTTTGCCTGATTATTGAATTACGCGTAGCAGCTCAGTAGCGTTTAAAACCGCCGCAGCACGCCCGCCAATGGCCGAAATAAATGGTTAATTCTCATCATTCATCGGACCTGGATCGCTTTTCATCATCCTATATTTATCTGAGAGAAACATATCGTGCAATTGAATCGAAGTATCTCACCTTCAACGCCGGCATCGATTCAGCCGAACTGGCGCGAACGGATGGCGCTCCCAACCATACCCTGGCCGCGCCATCTCTGGTCGATTGGTTTCATTGGGCTTTGGCTGGCTGTCTTGCTTGGTTTGCCTACGCTGTTTGCTGGGCATATGACAGCGGGAATCCCGGAAACGCTCGGCGTGCAGATTGCCAGTTGGGTGACCTTTTTGGCCGTGTTTATTACGCCCGGCTGGCTGATCGCCGAAATTCTGACCTGGCACTTGGATTTAGACTGGTTAGAGCGTTTGGCGTTGGCTTTTCCGCTCGGTGTGGCCGTGATGGCCGTGCCGGGCATGGCCGCGCTGTTGCTCCATATTACCCTAGCCCAGTTGAATCTCTTATGGATCACCAGTTCCGCCATCGTCGTCGTTGCCTGGCTGATTCACCTGGTCTTGCGCCGTTCTGCCCCGGCCCAGAGCACACGCTGGACGATGGACGAAGTGATCCTGGCCGTCTTGTTACTCGCTGCCTTTGTCTACCTTTTACCCGCGCTAAACGCCTATAAAATTGATGGTGATGCCTACGCCGTGGCTACCTTTGCGGCTGACGCGTTGGCGGGCTTGCCGTTGAATGCCCGCGAGCCGCTTTTTGGCACAGATTTAGGGCCGGGCGTGCGTATGGCTTTCAACCAGTCACTGTCGATGAGCTATCTCTGGTCCTATCTCGGGCACATTGACCCGATTGCGCTCACGGCCACCGCGTCGCGCAGCATGGTGGCCTTGTGGATTATGCTTTCGGCCTATGCCTTGGGCAAAACGGCTGGGATTAGCAGTTTTGGCCGTGCCCATGGACGGCGTTTTGGTCTGTTTATGGCCTGGCTCCAAACGATCATTTTTATCGCCGCACCTTTTCTGCGCGGTGACAACGTCAGCCTTTTCTTCTTTGAACGCACCACGGCCGACAAGTTCATGGTGCCGATGACCATGTTGCCGGTGGGTTTCGCCTTTACAATGCGTTATCTGGCAGACGGCAAGAAGAGCGCCTGGTGGACGGCAGCATTGGTCGCCTTTGCGGTCTCAACCATTCATCCGTTGATCGCCGCGATGATGGCGCTGGGGTTGGCGGCCTTTGCCGGCTTTCATTGGCTGATGGAGTGGCGCGCGCGTCTGGTCATTGGGCGCAGTCTCGCCGTTGCTGGTTTGGTGGCGATTGTCATGGTGCTCCCGATTGTGCAACTGGTCTTATCGCGCGGCGAAGAACCATTGGCGCCTTCCTATCCGACAAGTTTAGAAAATTGGCCAATCGGCTACCGGCGCGAGCCGATCTTGCCCTTTTGGAATGTACCCAGCATGACCGTCATCGGCCCCTTGCCCGATTTAGTCCAACTCCAAGCGAGTGATGCTAATACGGTGACCAATCCGTTCCTGATCTGGCGCTTTGCTGTAAATATGGATCGCCGCCGCCTGATCTTGTTCGACCTCAATCACTATATCTCGGATCCCAATCTATTCTTAGAGCCACCTTATCTGCTGGCGTTGCTGTTGTTGCCTTTTCTGCTGCGAAAGCTGCGGATGAACCTGGCCGCCCAATTTGCTGTCAGCACGACATTGGCAATTCTTTTTGTGATGTTCAATCCTTGGCTCACGCCATTGATCGGCTCGTTGGTGATGCCGTGGATCTTATGGCGTTTTGTCTGGCTGTTGCCCTATGCCCTGATCATCGCGCTCGTACTCTATCGGCTGTTAAGTTGGTTTGTTGGCTGGGTGCGCGAGCGCGTTCTCCCCAAACCGATCCGCGGCGCGCGCTGGGCCTCGTTGGCTTTTGTCGTTATCGTCAGCTTAGTAGTGAGCCCTGTGATTGGCCAAAATCTCCAAGAGTTGAACAACCGCTCGGCCTTTCCCTATTTTTTCCCAGCGCCCACCAAAATTTTTGCCCGACTGCAAACGTTAACCCTCCACACGCCGTCTAAAATTGTCATGGCCGATCAGGATATCAGCGTGACCTTGCCGGCCTACGTGGCCAACGCCAATGTCGTGGCCCATCGTATGCCGACGACCAGCGAAATCTTCCCAGCGACCCAGCAAGACGAAGCCTTGCAACGGCTGATCGACCAAGCTAAGTTTTATCGGGCGCGCTATCTGACGGTGGAGACCGTCAATATCCTGAAGCGCTATCAAACTGGCTATATCATTGCAACTGGTGGCAGCGATTTGGATATCCAGTTGCGTTCGGCCCCCGAATGGTTTACGTGGGTGATGAATGATCAATCGTACAGCCTCTATGCCGTCCAAAAGCAACCCGAGGTGACCGATGTGGTCAACGGCAACACCGCGCTGGTTGATCGCCAGTGGGCGCTGGCCGAGAATTTTTATCGAACCGAATTAACACACAACCCCAAGAGCGCAATGGCGTTGTTGGGGCTGGCAGAAATTGCCCATGTGAAAGGCCGTTTTACCAACGCCATCGCCCTGCTCAATCAGGCCGTTGCGCAAGCGGACCAACCGTTCTTTCACTACCGGCTTGGCCAAATCTATGCAGAAATGGGCCAAGCGCAGCCAAGCATCGGCGAATTTACCAAGGCGCAAACCGCGGCGCCCGATATTGCCCGTTTCAACCTGGCACTGGGTGACGCCTGTCTCGCTGCCGAGCAGAATGATTGTGCAGCCACCCAATTTGCCGCGGCGGTAGCCAATGGCAACTCACCCGATGAAGAATCACGCCAGGTTGCCTTGGCCGACCTTTGGCGGCAGCGCGGCCAGACGGCGCGTTCGATTCCGCTGTACGAACAAGCGGTCGCCCGTAAACCGGGGATCGATAACCAGTTGATGTTGGCCAGCGTCTATCAAGAAGCGGGGCGTTATACCGAGGCAGAGACCCTGCTGAATCAGGTGCAAGCCAAACATCCGCTCTCTAGTGAAGCACTGGCCCTGGCCGCGGTGGTGAAAGCCAAACAAACAAAAACCAGCGAAGCCACCGCCCTCTACCAGCGCGCAATCTGGCTACAAGACATTCAGGGTTGGGATTCGCTCGAAAATCACCTGGCCTTAGCCCAATCGCTATTGGATGTAAAACAGACCGATCCGGCGCGCACAGAGATTGAGCATGTGTTGGCCATTGATCCCAATAATGCCCTCGCCTACGACTTACAAGGCACGCTTGATCTGCAACAAAATCAGTTAGCCGCCGCCACCCAAGCTTATCAACAATCCTTTCGGCTTGACCCGTCGCGGGTGGGCACCTACATCGCCCTGAGCAGCCAACTGCGCGAAGAAGGTGGCCAACAAGCGGAAATGACCGCCCTGTTGCAGCGCGCCATCAAAGCCAGCCCCGATGAAGCGATCCTGGCGATGGCCCTCGGCGATCAACTCGAACGGCAAGGCGATACCCAAGCCGCCATTGACGCCTACCATTCGGCGCTCGATCTGTTGGAAGAAGAGAGCCTGCCCAATAAATTTAACATCCGTTCCCAAGAGATCAGCCGCGCCTATGCCTATACACGTCTGGCCGGTGTTAGCGAAGAGATTGGGCAGATCGAGCCAGCTACGAACTATTATGCAGCGGCGGTGGCGGCGGTGCCAGATCTGGCCTGGCCCCAGTTGCTCTTAGGGGATGCTTCGCTCCGGCAAGGTGACATGACCGCCGCCGAGACGGCGTATACGCGCGCCATCACCAACGACGCGAGTGCCGTGGAATCCTATTTGCGTCTGGTGGATTTGTACGAAGCGCGCGGCGATCAGGCAAAGGCGGAGGCTGTACAACAGCGGGCTTTACAAGTGGCGTTGGCTAATTCAGCCAAAATCGCGCCCGTCGCTGA
>JAPLGZ010000547.1 GCA_026389895.1 Chloroflexota bacterium
CGAAGCCAAGGCCGATCTGGTCGCCCAGTTGCAAGCGGAAGATCGGCAAGTTTGCTTCATTGGTGACGGCATCAACGACGCCATTGCCATGCGGCAAGCGCAGGTCTCCGTCTCGCTGCGTGGGGCGACCACCGTGGCGACCGACACAGCGCAGATCATCCTCATGGAGGGCAATCTCAACCAGTTGCTCCAGATCTTCCAATTGGCCGAGGAATTTAAGCGTAACGTCAAACACAATGTCCGCTTTACCACTGGGGTTAGCCTGGTGGCAGTGACAGGCATTCTGTTCGGTGGCTTTACGTTTGCCGCGACAGAAATTTTCTATTCACTCTCTTTATTTGGTGGCTTAAGCATCGCCATGAAGCCACTGCTGGATCGGCGAAGAGCAGAGAAGAAAGCAAAAAAAGCGTTAATGGCATGAGGTCAATGTTAGGCTCTCGCTCTGCGGCCCACATGATCCTGCCCGTGTTGACCTTGCGCATCTGAGAAACGCGCTCTTTGTGAGTAACAACATAGTGGCGTTGGTGGGGTTTGTAACCGCACATTCCTACGTGGCCTGTGCGGTTACAAACCGCACCTACGCCACTGCTAAATAATTCACTTGACACTGTACTGAGTACTACGTTCGCCTCACTTGGGTGTACTTACCCTGGAAATGGCGGTCTAACCCTATAATCATCCACTAGATTCGTAAAAGGAAATCAGACCATGAAGAAGAGACTTCAAATCAGCAACACGCGCAGCGACGAATGCCAAACCACTACCTTCAGTGGCGGCCTAGCCGTGCGCACCAATCTACGCGCTGGCTTGGCTTGGGACGACCTGGATGACCAGGCCAGCGCGCTATGGGGCAAGTTGACTAGCGCCGTATCGAACGCCACCAGCGCGTTGAGTACTGGGAGCGATGCCAGCAAGCCGGCGGCCTAAGAACGTAAGACAACAATGTGCCCCTGGTAGGGTGTAGGTGCAGTGCACCTTACTACGACGAAAAAACAACCAGCGAGAACCATCAACTAGCCACCCGACACCCATTGTGGGGAGCATTCAAATAGGTTAGTGGACAGATACAGGCAGTGCCTTGAGGGCGCTGCCTGTGTCTGTCCGTCGAAGCCGTTGGGCGCGGTTTCAACCCTGCGCGAAAATTGTCGGTAGCGATAACCAGCAAGAGAGAACCATTATGTCTAGCTTTGAACTATCTGTCCTCTTCTTTTTGCAACTTGCCTTCATCTTGGCCGTCTGTCGGGGGGTCGGTTGGTTAGCAAAGTGGGTTGGGCAACCCCAAGTGGTCGCCGAGATGATCGCCGGCGTGCTGATGGGGCCTTCCTTGTTTGGTTGGCTCCTGCCCAATGCCCAGGCCTGGATCTTCCCCGCCGACTCCAAAGAGCTGCTTTACACGGTTAGCCAGGTGGGATTGGTGCTCTATATGTTTTTGGTGGGGTTAGAGTTCGATACAACCTTGATCCGCAATCGCCTACGCAGTGCCGCCGGTGTCTCGCTATCGGGGATTCTGGCGCCTTTTGGATTGGGTTGCATCCTGGGTTATTTCCTGGTGCGTAGCCGTGGCTTTTTTAGTGCCGAGGTCGTGGTTTGGGAAGCCATGTTTTTCGTCGGCGCCTCGATGTCGATCACGGCTTTCCCCATGTTGGCGCGCATCATTCACGAACGCGGCTTGTCTGGCACTTCGCTGGGGACGCTGGCATTGGCCGCCGGCTCCATCGACGATGGCGCGGCTTGGTGTGTGTTGGCGTTGGTGCTGGCGAGCTTTAGCAGCGACCCCATGATCGCCGTGCTGGCAATTGGTGGTGGCACACTCTATGCCGTTGGCATGTTGACGATTGGTTCCAAACTACTCCAACCACTCGGCATGATGGCTGAACGTGAGAAAGGGGTCAACCCCACGCTGTTAACCATTACACTGGTTTTAGTCATGCTGGGTGCCTGGTTTACCGACCGGATTGGCATCTACGCGGTCTTTGGTGCCTTTATCATGGGAGCCGCCATGCCGCGCGGTCGCTTTGCCCACGAGATCCAACGCCAGATCGAGCCGCTGACGACCACCTTTTTGTTGCCGCTTTTCTTTGTCTATTCGGGGTTGAACACCCGGATTAGCCTGGTGGACAGTGCTTGGTTATGGGGGATTGCCCTAATTGTGGTGTTGGCCGCCTGCTTGGGCAAGGGTGTGGCTTGTTGGGCGGCGGCACGCTTCAGTGGTGAAGACAACCGCAGTGCGCTCGCCATCGGCACGCTAATGAATGCACGGGGCTTGATGGAATTGATCATCCTCAATATTGGGTTGCAGCGCGGCATTATCACCCCTTTGCTCTTCGCGGTCATGGTGATCATGGCGATTGTCACCACCCTGATGGCCTCACCCATTTTCGAGCGCGTCTATCGACGCCCCGAGTTGACTCGCCCCCAAGAGATTAGCTTTGCACCTACACAGATTGTTCCTTGAGGGTTTGCGGTAGCCGCCCAAAGTGAGCAGTTAAGGCTCCCCGAATGCGCTTACTGGCGGACAATTTCTCACCCGTCTGCTATCGCTTGTGAATAAAGTGAACACTCAATGCGGGTGGCTAAGGCAGGATTTGAGGCAAATCTCAAATCCTGCCTTTTTTAATATCGTGTCTGGATAGCGCCTTGCGATGATGGCTCGATGAAGGCCTGCCATCCTCAAAGCCTGCCGCGGATCCGACACACTTGCCATGCGAACTCATTCATAATATGATAAGGAGAGCAAAATTTCGCCTGAGCACACCACGGGTTTGCAAACTCGTGGTACATTTATTTTTAGAAAAGAAGAGACTATGACCGTGTCCATTCCAGCGAGTTCTACTATGTCCCCTACACCTAGCGTGCGCGATGATTTCCTGTTGAATCGTGATTGGCTTCTACTGAATAATGGCTCTTTTGGGGCCTGTCCCAAGCCCGTGTTCGAGGTCTATCAACATTGGCAGGCCGAATTTGAAGAACACCCTGGCGCCTTTGTTGGGCGCTGGGCCGAGCTGATGCTGGCGGCGCGCACCAAGTTGGCTGACTATCTCCACACTGACCAAAGCCGCTTGGCCTTCGTCACCAACGCGACGATGGGGGTCAATGCTGTTACCCATTCACTGCGCAGTTGGCTCAAACCCGGTGATGAGGTGTTGACCACCGATCATGAATACGGCGCCTGTAACCATGCTTGGCAATTTAACTGTCAAAAGGCTGGCGCACACTACATCAACTATCCGATTGCGCTGCCCATTCACTCTGATGAAGATTTTATCGAACGTTTTTGGGCCGGGGTCACGCCGCGCACACGTGTCATCTATCTCAGCCACACCACCTCGCCGACCGCGCTGACCTTTCCACTGGAAGAAATTTGCCGGCGCGCCCGCGCCGCCGGCATCCTGAGCGTGATCGATGGGGCGCATGTGCCAGCGCAACGCGATCTATTTCTCGATGAACTAGGCGCCGATTTTTACACGGGCAATCTGCATAAATGGGCCAATGCGCCAAAGGGTTCCGCCTTTCTCTATGCACGTCCAGAGGTGCAAGACCTCATTGAACCCTTGATCGTCGGGCATGGTTGGTTCCCCGATAAACACTCCGAGAAGCCGTTGATCGATTATGTTGAGCAATTTGGCACACGGGATCTATCGGCTTTCCTTGCCGTTCCTGCTGCCCTCGAGTATATGCAGGCGCACGATTGGCCGCAGGTGCGCGCGCGCTGCCACCAAATGGGTCTAGCGACCAAACGAACAGTCGAGCAGATGTTTGACACCGAAGCGATCTGCCCAGAGACCTTTGAGTGGTTCAGCCAA
>JAPLGZ010000124.1 GCA_026389895.1 Chloroflexota bacterium
ATCGTCCCCTTTTCAATCACACGGCCGCGGCACATCACCATAATGTCGCCGCCCAGATAATAGGCGGTGGCAAGGTTGTGCGTGATAAAAATGCAAGAGATGCCAAATTTGTCGCGGAAATCGAGCAGAATATTGAGGAAAAGCGCGCGCAAGGCCGCATCAATCATCGAGATCGGTTCGTCGGCAATGATCAGCCGCGGCTTGATCAGATAGACGCGCGCCAACATCACCCGTTGTCGTTCACCGCCACTCAACTGATGGGGATAACGCCCCAGCACATCGTTAGGCCGCAGATCGACGGCGCGCAACGCTTCTTCCATCAACTGGCGCGCTTCGTCCTTACTGGAGGCCAGCTTGAATTGCTTGATCGGCACTTCGAGCACCCGATCGATCCGATAGAATGGATTGTAGGTGGAATAAGGATCTTGGAAAATCGGCTTTATAACAAACTTAGGGAGTATCAAAAATTAAAATTATTTTTACAGACTAGAGAATGGGCACAAACTGGTAGGTGACAAAAAGAAGGGTATCATATTCTTAATTAGGTGTCAAACGCCACTTTTTGGTGGCAAATTTGCTTTGGTTTATAATCCTAGCGTAGCATTTGGCTGCTCGCCGAAAATAGATCAATGGCAAATAATCAATCGTATAGAACAAAGGAACCTAACCCCGCATGAGCTTTGGCATCACAAAAACGATCCCGGCCCACGAAGGTCTCGCCGGTTTGGAGACCCTCTATGATGGCTCGCGTACTGAATTTGAGTTTCATATGGCTGGAAAACCGTCCAAACTGGCAGTTGGCGATTATGTTTATACGATTTTCAACGATCAGTTGATGGGGCGTCTAAAGATCACGCGGTTGGAAGGCGGCGCCCTTAACCCAGAATCTGGGAAACCACGCACCTTGATTTTTGTCGCAGCGCCTGGCGAACGGATCTCAACGCCCATCCCCAAACAAGGGCATCGCGGCACGCGTTATTATGATGGGGCTGACTGGCCGAGTTGAACGGAGTGGCATGTAAGTGGTCCCCGCCCTGCAAGGGAATGCGCGGTAATGGTTGATCGACTAGGCCACCGGCGTTAAACGTTTGGCGCGCATTTGGTCGATGGCTTGCCGGCTGCGCACAAGATAATCACGCAGTTCTTCCAGGCCATATTGGCATGCCAGTTGACGGGCGCTGACACCGGGGCGTTTGGCGCGCAGGATAAACCATTGCTCGCGCGTTTGCCACTGCTCCATCTCCACTTCATCGCCATGTTCCGCCAGCAATTGGTCACGCTTTGCCATATTGAAGTTTTCATGGTAGATACCGCGATCTAAATCGAGCATTACCCGGCTGATGTTGAGATCCTCACTTTTTTCATAAAGAATTTCCTGGCCGTTGATATCATAGACAATGCAATCTTTTGTATAGGTAGAAGTGACAATCGCATAATGATGATTAAGCGCATGCGCCTGTAGCGAAGTGCCTGCCGAATAGGCGCTGGGCCAGATGATCAGCTCGGCGCCTTGATCGGCCAATGCCTGCCAAACCGATGGGAAATTGACATCAAAACAGATCGCCATCCCAATCCGCCCGAAATCAGCCTGATAGACGGGCGGCTCACTTTGTCCCGGTTGGACAATGGGCGTCAGATTAAATTCTGACCAATAAGGATAAATCTTGTCATAGACACAGACGATGCGCCCTAAGCGGTCGATCAGCACTGCCGAATTAACCCGGCGTTCCCCATCCAGCCGATCAATTGGACAGACAAGATAGCTACGATGTTTTTGGGCTAATTCGGCCATGCGGGTTACCGTAGGGCCATCTAGCGTCTCCGGTTGATTTTTGGCTTGCATATTCCAGGTTTCGGGCAGCGCAATCAGATCAACACCCTGCGCCCCTTCGGCATCTACAAGTTCAGCGATCGCTTCCAGGGTTTTGTCATAGAAGCTAAGGCTGGTGATGCGCACCGGTCTACCGCTTAGCTGACGATAGGCCGGCGTAACTGAGGTCTGCATCATGTTCCTTTCCTTTGTCGCAAATTACAGTACAAATTATCGTAATGGTTTGCTGAATTAACTGACCCGGTTCGTTATTATAGGCCGGTTTGGCGTAGAAAGTTATTGCAGACGGTGGGTCGGCTCTGGTGGCAGGGGGCTGAAACATTCAAAGTGCGTAAAATAGTAACGCGAATCGGGCTGCGGTTTGATCCGCTCAATTGTTTGCACCACCGCCTGCTCCAATGTCGGCGGCTCGATGTTAACGCGCGCGTTCAGCGTGAATTCTAACTGATCCGTCTGCGTGTCATCTGGCCCCAGATCCCAAGTAGGCGCACTGCCCGACTGCGTTACACTGGCTTTGAGGGCGCTGGTTGGCGTGGTGATCAAGAGCTTGACATGCGCAATTGGTGCGTGTTGATCGCTAAGCGTTTGCCCTAACGTTTGAAAAAGCTGCTCCATCCAGGCTGTTGCAGAAAATGGTCTATCGGCGCGTACGATGCCCTTGGCATTAAGCCAACCAAGCACCGCTTCTGCCTCTGCATATCTGGCATAATCAATCATCAATGCCGCTGGATTACGGCTGGCCTGCCCCAGCATGACGGCCAGCCATTCTGTCAGACCTTGGCCTGTACGGGCAGAAATGCTGAGGATCCTGGCCTGTGGATAACGCGTGGCAAGCGCCGCTGCTGTTTCTGCCTCTGCACTTTCGCTCAATAGATCGGTCTTGGTCAGCACAATTAGCTCGGCTTCGCTGAGTTGTTGCTCGTAAAGATAGTGAACATTGGGTGGGAAACTGGCAATATTGCGGCTGGCATCGTGCAGAATGGTCAACGGCGCCACCTGAAACTGGTCGGGATGAAACTGCGCCAGTGGCCGCAAGATCGTCGCCACCAGATCGGTGCAACTGCCAACAGGCTCGGCCAGCACAATGTCGGGCTGTGCCACTTCCGCCAGGCGTTGCAGCGCTTTGAGCAGATCCGGGAAGCGGCAGCAAAAACAGCCGCCAGCCACCTCTGTCACTGGGATCTCTGCCTGGTTCGCCGTGGCCGTATCAACCAGATCTTCACCTTGATCATTCGTGACCAGGCCCACGCGATAGCCTTGTTCCGTTAACAGACGAGCTGCGCGCAAGAGCAGTGTTGTTTTGCCAGCGCCTAAAAAACCACCAGCAATGATTAAACGAGTTGGCATAGTAGGATTCGTTTATTTTTCAGAAATGGATGGTAAAAGATGAGTGAACAGTGATGCGTGAAAAAGGTCATTGATTTCACGCATCACTGTTCACTCATCTTTTAATGTTTATGATCCGTCGCATAATGCTGGGCCAACAAATCCGCGCCAAAGTCATTCTGCGGATCGCGCCAGACCGAGTGAATGTGGTTGGCGTCGTTTTGAGTGTTGTCGTATTCTACCAAGAGGCGAGGTCCTTGTAGCCGGTAATAGTGGCCCTGGCGTCGTTCTATGCCGCCCGCCCAGGCAAAGTGAATCCCATCGATGCCCTGTTCGTGCAACTTTTTCATCTCGATTTCGGCCAATTCATCTGGCATGCGATGCACGTAGTCGCCGATCAAAGCCAACAAGATTTCGCGTTGGGGGGCTGTCATGTCCGCTGTGGCGATACCTTTGGGCGTGGAAGAATAGCGCACCGGCTCCAAGTCTGCGGCGGTGATGTTGCGCTCCTTTGCCAAACGCTCCATTGTGTTAAATTGTGAGGCGACGGCCGATGTATCGTCGATCCCAGGCGTATGCGCTGGCAGGGCATGCTCGACGACATAGGGCCGATTTAGCATGACCATATCGGGCGGAGCCAGTGGCGTTAACAAAGCTTTGGCTTGTTGCTCTTCGGAAAAGGCATGCATCAATTGGCGCGCCAGATCTTCGATCCCAGCCAATGGGCGCAACGTCTGGGTGCCAATTAAGGGGGATTCTGCCGGGTTCGAGCCAAAGAACGTGGGCGTGGGTGCGACAATTTGACCGCCCACAATCGTGTAGTTGAGCGAAATATGATGACCCTCAAAGCGCCAGCCCCAGGGCTGTTTTTCATCGGGTTGGCCAAAGATTGTCACAAAGTAGAGCCGAGAATCGCGCCACCAGACCTGCGCAGTATAGCCCTCTTTGGCATCTAGCCATGTCTCTAGCCCCATAATTGTCGATGCGGTGACGTAGCCGGCTGTGCTCAAACCACTGGTGATCAGCGCTTGGGCCAGACGCTGTTGGCGGCGATCCATCTCAGTAAAGTGCAAACCGCGGCGCTCGGTGGGGGTATAATACCACTCGGTGCGCGCACTCTGATCAGCAAAATCGAGCTGGACTTTGGCGCGTTGATCACTGGAGAGCGCGGCCAGAAAATTTTCGGTTGCTTCGCCCATGCGCTGCACGACCTGACGTGCGGCAACGCCGATGGGCTGATGGGTATGCATTGTAGACATTGATTGGTTCCTTATGGAAAATGATTGGGATGGCTCGAATCACAGGGCTTCTGTTGAAAAGTGCACCTGTCTATTATACAAGCCTCAGCGATAGATCTCCAATCGCGTCGCATCGACCCCTGGAAAGTGGTAGCACTAACCCCACCCGCGCCCCAAACGAGGGGACTGTGTGGGGTTGCTTGATTGTTACAGAAACTGCAAATTAGGTGTAAGTATATGGAGAATTGCTGTCCAGCCGAGAGCGTTTTCACGCATTATAGGCAGCATGGTATGATATCGATCAACAATCACAACAACCCCTTACCAAGGATTCCTGGGCCCTGGTAAGGGTGGGAACCGTTTGGTGGAGAGCGCGACCAATAAGCTCGCACCACCGGTTAATGGTCATTAACAAAATAAATCGGTAACGGCTCTATCAACCTGCTTCAGCAGGTTTCACCTATCAGGCGTCGAATTCATTCGATGCAGAAAACTCGCCAATCACCATCAGCAGCTCGTGCCGCAATCCATTCCTTCCCTCAGTAGGGGAGGGGGTGGGGTTGCTTGGTAATTACCAACCATCTTAGCCTGAAATTAAATTTTTGCACCCGAGTTCAGTTAGAAAAGCCATGCTGGTAAACGCAAACGGTCTCTAATTTTTCTTTGCGGCTTTGCGTGACAAATTCCTGTTTTTCGCCACAAAAAGGGAGGTAACCATTGAACGTTCTCGTTTTATCTGGACCCAATCATCGCTTTGCCGAGAGCGCGACGGTGATTCACGAATTTCTGACCGCGCAGCCAAGGATGACGGCGACGCTGTCGGAAGATAAAAACTTGTTGGCATCCCCAGAACTCAACCAATTTGATGTTTGCGTGTTTGGTACTGGTTTCACCCGCTCAGTGGCGCAACCGGATGGCACGGTCAAGCGCGAGCCCGATTTGACGCCCGCCCAAGAGGATGGCTTGTTTCAATTTGTCGCCAACGGTAAGGGGTTGATCGGCATCCACGGCACCGGCTGGTGGATCGGCGGACGGGCGGTTGATCTGATCGGTGGTCACGCCAACTGGCACCCACCGGGCGCGACGTTCACGGTCAATATCACTGACCATCAACATGCGGTGACGCGCGACCTTGCCAATTTTGAAGTGGAAGATGAAATTTATATGTCGGCCTACGATCCAGCCATTCATGTGCTGGCTACAGCCGAGTGGCAGAATCGCGCCCACCCCATGGCCTGGGTCAAACCATATGGTCAAGGCCGTGTTTTCTATACCACCTTGGGCCACGGTCCCGGCACCTTTGCTCGACCAGCCATGCAACAGTTCATCACCCAAGGTGTGCAATGGGCGGCAACGAGGGATTAATGCAGCCACCAATCTTCGGCGCGCAAGTCTATACGATCCGCAATTTTATCAAAACCGTGCCCGCCTTTGCCCGTAGCATGCAAAAGCTCCGCACGATTGGTTATCGCGCGGTGCAGTTGGATCTAGAGCATCATCCTGATGTGCCGGCCACGGCCATCAAACAGATTGTCGATGATGTCGGTCTGCAAATTTGTATTTCGCACTTTGATTACGATCTTTTTCTGCACGAGTTGGATGCCATTATTGAGCGCCAGCAGATCTGGGCGTGCGCGCATACAGCCATTGTCGCCATGCCGGGGCGCTATCACGCCGCGGGCGAAGAGGGTTACCGGCGTTTTGCTGCCGAAGCAAGCCAAATTGGCGAACAATTGGCCACTGCCGGGATTACGTTAAGTTATCACAATCATAGCTACGAATTTGTGCGTTTTGGCCAACGAACTGGGCTGGAGATAATTTTCGCCGAAAGTGAGGCGCGTTATCTGCAAGCCGAGTTGGATACCTATTGGGTGCAACATGGTGGTGGTGATCCCGCGGCCTGGGTGCAGCGCCTGGCCAAGCGGATGCCCGTAGTCCATCTCAAAGATATGGCCATTCTGCCTGACGGTGCGCAAGCGTTTGCCGAAGTCGGCGAAGGCAACCTGAACTGGCCGGCGATTCTGGCAGCGTGTGAGGCGGCTGGCGTCAAATGGGCTGTGGTTGAACAAGATCTCTGCCGGCGCGATCCGTTTGAGAGTTTGCAGATCAGCTATGCCCATTTGGCTGCATACTACGACAGGAAAGCTGTATGATTACGATTCAAAAGACTAACCCCCGCGATGCGGCCGTACAGCGTTTGATCGTCGAATTAGATGCCTATCAGAGTGCACTTTATCCAGTGGAGAGCAACCATTTGGATCCGGTGGATGAATTAACCAAAGATCATGTTCATTTCGTTGGCGCCTTTGACGATAAGACCGTGTTTGGTTGCGGCGCCGTGAAAATTATGCCAGGGGGCTACGGCGAAATCAAGCGCATGTATGTGGCTCCAGCGGCGCGCTGGCGCGGTGTCGGCAAACAACTCATCCAGACTTTAGAGCAATTTCTCATGGATGCCCAAGTATTTACCGCCAGGCTAGAGACTGGCATCTATCAGCAAGAAGCGCTGGCGCTCTATGCCAAATGTGGTTATCAAGTGATCGGTCCCTTTGGCGATTATCCCGACGATCCGTTGAGCGTGTTTATGGAGAAAGAGCTAACCCCACCCGCGCCCAAACGGCTCCCCCACCCCGGGTAAGTGAGGGAGCCGTTTGGGCGCGGGTGGGGTTTCTAAACCATACCAAGAATTTAAGAAAGACCATTTATGAATCGTCGGCTCGCACTATTGGCCCTCTTGTTGATCAATGTCCTGTGGGGCTCGGCCTACGCGGTGACCAAGGTCGCGTTACTCGAATTTTCACCGACCTTACTCGGCGCGCTGCGGGTGAGCCTGGGCACGCTTTTGTTGTGGCTGATCCTCTTTTGGCAGGCACGTCGCAATCGATCCGCGTCCAACCCGTCGGGCTTTGAGTTTGTGCCACTGGATGATAAGTTGCGCATTGCGGGCTTGGGCCTGGTCGGGGTCGGGCTGGCCTATATCCTTGACTATTTTGGGCTTAACCTAACCACGGCCACCGATGCTTCGTTGATGATCATCGGCGAGGTCACGTTTACGTCGTTGCTGGCGCTCTGGCTTACCAATGAGCGGATGAGTCAGTGGAAAATGGCCGGTCTTGTGTTGGGCGCAGTTGGCGTCACGGTGTTGGTGGCGGGCCATGTCACTGGCCAAGAAGGGGCGGCCACGGACGGTCTCGCTCGCGTCATCGGGGATCTGCTCGTGCTGGCAGCGTTGCTCTGTCAGGCCGCGTATACCGTTCTTGGCACCGGTTTGTCGCGTAAATATCAACCGTTTACCCTGCTGACGTATGCGTATACGGGCAGCTTGTTGATTTGGGTGCCGATTGGTCTTTGGCATATCGCTACTGGCCAGTTTCCCGCGCACGTAAGCTTCGCCGCCTGGTTTGGGGTCGTTTATCTGGCCGCGGTTGCTTCAATTTTCTGTTATTTTATTTGGTTTACGGTTGCGCGCCAGATTGGGGCTGGCGCCAGCGCCATTTCACTGTTTGCGCAGCCGGTGGTCGGTTCATTGATTGGGTTGACCCTCTTAAATGAACCCTTGACCGTCAGCCTGCTGATTGGCGCTGGGCTAATTTTTGTCGCGCTCTATCTGACAACCCTATCTTCGGCACCCGCACCAGATTTTGTCTATAGCACAGGGAGGAATGAACGCAATGAGTGACGAACCTAAAATTTTGGTGGATATTCGTGCCCTAGTCGGCGAGGGCGCACTCTGGGATGAGACGCAAGGTGTGCTCTACTGGGTCGATATTCTGTCGAACAAGCTCTATATCTACGACCCGGCCAGCGGCGAAAATCGCACATTTGATGTGGGCCAACATGTCGGCACGGTGGTGCTGCGCGCCTCGGGCGGCGTGATGTTGGCGGTTTACGACGGTTTTGCGGCTTATGATCTGGACAAGCAGACATTGACGCTGATCCATGATCCTGAGGCCGATCTGCCCAACAACCGCTTCAATGACGGTAAATGTGATCCGGCTGGTCGCTTCTGGGCGGGCACGATGGCCTATAGCAACCAGACCACGCAGGGCAGTCTCTATCGGTTGGACGCCGATCTGTCCGTTCACAAAATGCTGGGCAACATTGGCATTTCCAACGGGATTGTCTGGAGCCTTGACGCCAAGACCATGTATTATATCGACTCGATGGCCTATACTGTGCGTGCCTTTGACTATGATAACGCCACCGGCGCCATTAGCAACGAGCGTGTCGTGATCACCGTGCCGCGTGAATTGAGCTTGCCCGACGGCATGGCCATTGACGCCGAAGGCATGTTATGGGTGGCCCATTTTGGTGGCAGTGCCGTGCGGCGCTGGGATCCCAACACGGGGCAGGTGTTGGCGACAATCGACTTGCCAGCCAAGCAGATCACCTCCTGCGCCTTTGGTGGTCCGAACTTGGACACCCTTTATATTACCAGTGGGGCGAATGGCTTGGATGAAGCGGCCTTGGCCAAACAACCCCATGCCGGCGCACTTTTTTCGGTTAAACCGGGCGTGCGCGGGGTGACGACGTTTAAGTTTGCCGGGTGAACTGGCCTAAATTTATAAATGGATGGAGCAACTCAAAAGTGACGAATCTGCAAAACAAAACAATTCTTGTCGTAGGGGGGGCAGTGGGGATTGGCCAAGCCACCGCCAAGCTGTGTGCTGAGCGTGGTGCCAGCGTAATCGTGGCCGATTTTAACGAGACCGATGGTAAGGCGACGGCGCAGGCGATAAACGGCGCGTTTATTCAGGTGTATGTGACCAAGGAGGAGAGTGTCAAGGCGTTGTTCGCCCAGATCGAAAACTCACGTGGCAAGTTGGATGGGCTGATTCAAACGGCTGGCATTCTCAAGGGCGCCTATGTGGCAATTGAAGAGCTGGACTTGGCGACGTTTCGTCAGGTGTTGGATGTGAATACGGTGGGCAGCTTCTTGTGTGCTAAATATGCCAATCCGCTGCTCAAGCGCGGCCAATTGCCCGTGATTATTCTGATCTCATCACCCGCGGCCTACGGTGTTAGCTCGTCGTATGCCTATGCCGTGAGCAAAGGGGGCGTCAGCGCGCTGGGCACCACGATGGCGGGCAAACTTGCGCCCGAGGGCATTCGCGTCAACGTGGTCTTCCCCGGTGGCATCAATACCGCGATGAAGCTTTCGGTGATCGAAGCCGACGCTGTCCGCAAAGGGCAAGATCCCCAGGCGGCGGTTAGCGAGGCCCAAGCGAGTGGGTTGGGGGAACCGGCTGGCGTGGCCAAGCTTTTGGCTTTCCTCGTCAGCGATGATGCGGATTATGTGCGTGGCTCGATCCACACGCGCTAAATGGGTTAGGTCAATGAGTAGGGGCATGCGGTTGGCGGCGCGCCCGGCCTAAGGGCGCCCACCAATGATCTTCGCCGCCAACTGCGTGCCCGTTTTTGTTCAGATAAGAATACGTACTTTCCCCTCGCTTAATGCGCCTGCATGGCCCGGTTCAGCGCGCAGACCACCGCCTTGATCGACGCCAATTCGATGTTTGTGTCGGTGCTAGCGCCAAAGAAAGTCTTGCCAGATGGCGTCTGAATCTGGATATAAGCAATCGCTTCTGCCTCAGAACCCTGGCCCAATGAATGTTCGGCATACGATAGTAGGGTAAAATCGGGCACCAATTCTTCCTTCATCGCCTGCATAAAGGCATCAATTGGCCCATTGCCGGCGGCCCGTAATTCCTGGACAACGCCATCAACGGCAATCTCCGCCACACAGGTGACAATTGTGCCTTGGTTGGGCTGGGAGGCCGCCTCTCGGTGAAATGATTCTAGTTGGAAAGGGCTATTGCAGTGTAAATAAGCCTGGTCAAACGCCTGGCGAATTTGCGTCGCAGACAACTCTTTGCCTTGCGTATCGGCGATCTCGTTGATAATTTTGCCGAATTCGATGTGCATCGCCTTGGGCATTTGGATGCCGAATTCGTTTTCCAATACATAAGCCACGCCGCCTTTGCCCGATTGCGAATTGATGCGGATGATCGCTTCGTATGTGCGCCCGACATCTTTGGGATCAATCGGCAAATAGGGCACTTGCCAGAGCGCCTCGTCAGCCAGGTCTTGTAAATCCATGCCTTTGCGAATGGCGTCTTGATGCGAGCCAGAAAAGGCGGTGAAGACCAATTCGCCCACATAGGGATGGCGTTCATGGACCGTCATCCGTGTGCAGCGCTCATAAATGGCGCGCACATGGTCAATGTCACTGAAATCCAGTCGCGGATCCACGCCTTGGGTGTACAAATTCAAGGCCAGCGTAACCAGATCGACATTGCCGGTGCGTTCGCCATTACCAAACAAAGTGCCTTCCACGCGTTCGCCACCGGCCAACAGACCCAGTTCGGTGGCCGCGACGCCAGCCCCGCGGTCGTTGTGCGTGTGCAAACTGATGATCGCACTTTCTCGATCGCGCAAATGGCGACAGAACCACTCGATCTGGTCGGCATGGACATTGGGGGTGGCGACTTCGACCGTGGCGGGCAAATTCAGGATGATTGGCTTCTGCGGCGTTGGCTGCCAGACATCGATCACCGCTTCACAGATTTCCAGCGCAAATTCCAGTTCCGTCGAGGAGAAACTTTCGGGCGAATATTGCAGTGTGATGGCGGTGGCCGGCATCTCAGCGGCCAATTGTTTGATCAATTCGACACCGCGCACCGCAATGTCAACGATTTGAGGTTTGTCCATGCCAAAGACGACGCGCCGCTGCAACGGGGAGGTCGAATTATAAATGTGGACAATCGCCCGCTTCAGCCCCTGTAACGCTTCAAACGTGCGGCGGATCAAAGATTCGCGCGCCTGCACCAATACCTGAATTGTGACATCGTCGGGGATCAAATCTTCATCGACCAGCCGGCGGATAAAGTCAAATTCAATCTGCGAGGCGGCTGGAAAACCGACCTCAATCTCTTTAAAACCCAACTTGACCAACAAGTCGAACATCTCCAGCTTTTCGGCGATACTCATCGGGATGGCCAGCGCCTGATTGCCATCGCGCAGATCCACGCTGCACCAAGTTGGCGCGCCTGTGATCGTGCGCGATGGCCATTGACGGTCGGGTAAATCTACCGGCGGAAACGCTTGATATTTGGTGACATGCCCCTTTTGCATGCCGGTTTGGCGGACCTTCGCCGGTGCGACAATGGGTTTATGGCTGCCATTGCCATTGGTGATCGGGTATTCTTTGATCATTTCGTTCCTCACTTTTCTTTCGTTGAAAATAAAGCCAATAAAAAAACGCCTCCCACTTGGGAAGGCGTTTAGAAACAAACTGGTCGCAACGTGCAGACCGGCTACAGCCGAATTCCTCCCAAGCGGGTATCTCTCCTCACAAGGAGAAGACTAAGGCTAAGAAGGTTAAACAAGGCAGTTGAAAAGACAATCATGATCAGGTTGCTCTGTGCTGTTATCAATTTATACTTGTAAAATACCATAGGCTGGAAAGTTGTGCAAAAAGCACCGCCGAATAAATTTACCCTCAATCAGTTTTGGTCTGCGCGCCACAAGCTTGTAGGAAAGTGATGCTTGTCTCGATACCCTTGTAGAAGTTCGGCAGATAAAACTTTTCATTCGGGGCATGCAAATTATCATCGGGCAGGCCAAAGCCCATCAGCACAATGGGAATATCCAACGCCGCTTGAAATTTGTTGACAATGGGAATGCTCCCCCCTTCCCGCTTGTAGATCGGCGCAACCCCAAAGACTGCCTGATAGGCCGCGGCGGCCCATTGAATAGCCGGGGAAGCCAGCGAGGCCGTATAGGCTGGCGAACCAGGGCGGCCTTGCACCTCAACTTTGATCGTCGGCGGCGCCAATTGCTGGAGATAGGCCTCCACCAATTGCCCGATCTCGGCGGGATCTTGGTTTGGCACCAGACGGCAGCTTAGTTTGGCATGCGCTTGGCTGGGAATGACCGTCTTAAAACCTTCGGTGATAAAGCCACCCCACATCCCGTTGATCTCTAGCGTGGGGCGCGCCCCAATGCGTTCAACCACTGTATACGCTGGTTCGCCATACGCCGCAGGCGCGCCATTATCGGCAAGGAGCTTTGCTTCGTCATAAGGCACATTCGCCAGCAACGCGCGTTCGGCGTCGGAGAGTTCTGGCACCTGGTCATAAAATCCCGGTACGGTGACATGGCCATCCTTGTCGTGTAACGCGGCCAGCAATTCGCAGAGCGCCTGGTTTGGGTTGTGCGTTGCGCCGCCGTACACGCCACTGTGCAGATCCTGGCTTGGCCCTGTCACGGTAATTTCTGCTGTCCAGTTGCCACGCAAGCCATAGGTGATCACTGGCTGATCCGGCGCCAACATGCCTGTGTCGGAGATCAGACAAAGATCAGCGGCCAATTGCTCGACATGGGCTGGTACGTAGAGGCCAATCGCCTGGCTGCCGGCCTCTTCTTCGCCTTCGATCAGAAATTTGATGTTGACCGGCAACGCACCCGTCGTCTGCAACAACGCTTCCACCGCTTTGACATGAATAAAGGTCTGTCCCTTATCGTCGGAAGAGCCACGCGCATAGAGATCATCACCCTCTTGGCGATAGCCTTGGCCGGCGCGCACCGTCGGTTCAAAGGGTGGTGTATGCCAAAGCGCCAATGGATCGACAGGCTGCACATCATAATGCCCATAGACCAGCACCGTCGGCTTGTCGGTCCCGGCGTGGAGCCAGTCGCCGTAGACCAACGGATGGCCTTCTGTTTCAATCAATTCGACGTTTTCTAACCCACTTTGGCGCATGTTTTCCACCAGCCATTGCGCCGCAGCCAGCACGTCCGGCTGATGGGCAGAAATGGTGCTAATGCTGGGGATGCGCAGCCACGCGATTAACTCATCAAGTTGGCGCGTCTGGGCGTTGGTTAGATAGGATTGGAGTTGGGTGGACATCATAATTATTCTCCTGATGGTTGCTCTCTCATCTCGTGGCCGTTGAGTCGCTACGGATAAGTGGCGCGCGCGATAGTCGCGAGATCCTTTTGGCGGTATTATACATGATCGGCCCAATCCAGCTAGTTACCCAGACCCTTTGGCTGATCGACCGCGCTGTCTGGTGGCGATTTCGTTTGCGACAGCCAGGTGGTCGAGCACTCTTTGGCCGTTAGATGTGGGCTTAATTGTACAGCAAACTCTGGGTAGAACTTGGCGGCTGACCAACAGCCTTTTTTTCAAACCCTCTCTCTCCGTTTGGTTGACGAAATGCCTGTTCCCCTGTAACATGGGGCTACACCAAGGTAAATAACAGTGGACTAGATGACGTTACAGATAAAATCAATGAGGATTAACCATGAAAGTGACCGGTGTTCGCACCAAATCCTATGAAATCGAACTGACGCGCCCGCTTGGCGATGCCAATGATCCGATCGGGTGCACCCATCTTGCCATGATGGCTGTCTTTCTGGATACTGATGAAGGGTTGACTGGCGTGGGGCTGAGCGGCCCCGGCATGGAAAAGACGATCAAAGGCATGGTCGATCACTTGATTGTCGGGCGCGACCCGCGTGGGGTGCGCGGGCTCTGGAAGCGGATGGTCGATCAGGTCTTCAAAGGCAATAACCGGGGACCCGCCAGCGGCGCGATTTCGACAATTGACATTGCGCTGTGGGATCTCAAGGCCAAGGCCAACAACGAACCGCTCTGGAAGACACTGGGCGCTTCCTCGCGTTATGTAAAGGGTTATGCCAGCGATATTGGGCTGAATTTGAACGATGATGAGTTGCGCGCCTTCTACACACGCTTGGCGAAACAGGGGATCAACGCTGGCAAGATCAAGGTTGGCCTGAACCAAGAGGACGACTTGCGCCGGATTGGCATTATGCATGATGCGCTGGCGTTGAGCGGCAAGACGCCCTTGCTGATGATCGACTCCAACGAATATTGGTCGCCCAAACAGGCAATTCGCCATATCCAGGCGATTGAAGAACAGTATGAACTGAATTGGGTCGAGGAACCGGCGCGCCGCTGGGATTATCGCGGGCTGCGTAAGGTGTCGGAGAGTGTGCGGGCGGCGGTGGCAACGGGCGAAAACTTGAACGACATCAGCGAATTTATGGCGCTGATTGCCAATGAAGCCGTCGATATTGTGCAGGTGGGCAGCGGCACTTCGGGCATTACTGGCGCGCTAATGGTGGCTGATATGGCCTATGGCTTCGAATTGCCAGTCTCACTCATGAACTGCCCAGCCAACTATATGGCGCAATTGGGGGCCGCATTGCCCAACCACAACATGATCGAAGTGCTCGACGCTGGCGGCGATCAGGGTATGATTCACCAACATACCGTGGAAGATGGTTACGTCGTGCTAAGCAATGATCCTGGCCTCGGTCTAGCCTTTGACGAAGATAAACTCGCCGCCTGGGCGATTGACCGGCCATCCGCGCGCGTCACCATGCCGTTTGCGCGGCGGCGTGGGGCTGGCTTATATGAGGTGCCAATCGGCGAACCAGAATATCTGCCCGAAGAGTAATGGCAAAAATGTCCTTTCCTATCCATCAGCTGCAACGACAGGAACTTTAATATGCTCTCCATCCAAAATAATCAACTAACCGTCGAAATTCTCGATCCGAATGCCGATCAAGCACGTTTTGGCACCCGCTATTGCACCGGCGGTTATATCTTCCAAATTCACGATGCCACCCACGGCCCTTTGCTGACTGGCCCGACTTATCCAGATTCGTTCAACGTGTTCGATGGCCAAGGTATTCCCGATGCGTTCAATTTGGCCCCGCTGAAAACCAGTGAAAGCGAATCGTTGGCGATGATTCTCGGCATCGGCCTGTGCGACTTACCGGCCAAGCAGATTCAAGAACCGTGCCACTGGCAGATCAACCAGACCGACAACGCCATTGCGTTTACGACGCAACATACGTTTCACAACTGGACAGTAGCGTTGGAACGCACCGTCACTTTGCTGGAACGCACGGTGCGCTCGGCGACTACGGTGCGCAACACCGGGCAGCAATTCTTTCCACTGAGTTGGTTTCCCCATCCCTTCTTTCCACAGTTGCCAAGTGGCAGCGATGAACTGATCAAATTGAACATCCCGGTCAGTTTCCCTGAAAGTAGCTCCTATGAACTAGCCACCAATGGCTTTATCCGGCGCAAAAATTGGCCGTGGACTGGCGGTCCTTATCAGGCGCTAAATTACACAGCCACGAATCATTTAATTATCATCCAGCGCCATCCACAACTGGGTCAACTGACCGCTACCTGTGATTTTTGCCCCACCTTCTTTCCGATCTGGGGCAATCCACGCACCTTCTCTTGGGAGCCATTCTTTGAGCGCACCGTGGCGCCGGGGCAGACAATTAGTTGGCAGATCGATTATGACTTTTAAGGTATAAGGGTAAAAACTCAACGCAGCGGCCCAAAGACGCAGAGGCACAGAGGAAAACTTTGCGTCTTTGCGTTAAAGTTTTGACTTCTGGCTTGATCAAATGAGGAGAGATAACCAATGAATGGTAATGGAAAGGTTGCCTTGGTCACGGGCGCAGGCAGCGGGATCGGCAAGCATACCGCGCTGGCGCTGCTTCAAGAAGGGTATGCCGTTGTGCTGGCGGGCCGGCGCGCCGAGGCATTGCAGATGGTCGTTGTCGAGGCCGGAGATGCCAGTTCGCGCACCTTGGCTGTGCCGACAGATGTCGGTGATCCAGATTCTGTGCGCGCCTTGTTCGCCAAGACCCTGGAAACGTTTGGCCGGCTCGATCTGTTGTTTAACAATGCTGGGGCAGGTGCGCCGCCCGTCTTGTTGGAAGATTTGACGTATGAACAGTGGAAGGCGGTCGTCGATGTCAATTTGACCGGCTCTTTTCTCTGTACGCAGGAAGCCTTTAAGATTATGAAGAATCAAGATCCGCGCGGCGGGCGGATTATCAACAATGGCTCGATCTCGGCGCATGCCCCGCGCCCCAACTCTGCACCTTACACCGCGACCAAACACGCAATCACCGGCCTGACCAAAGCGACTTCGCTAGATGGCCGCAAATATGATATCGCCTGTGGCCAAATTGATATTGGCAACGCCGCCACAGAAATGACGGCGCGCATGAAAAAAGGCGTGCCCCAAGCCAACGGTTCGATCGAAGTTGAGCCGACGATGGATGTCAACGATATCGCCCGCACTGTGGTCTACATGGCAAGCCTGCCGCCCGAAGCCAACGTGCAATTTGTCACCGTAATGGCCACCAAAATGCCCTATGTCGGGCGCGGGTAATTGATGGTGCCGGCGCTTGGCGTCGGCACTTGCCCTGGCGGCTCAACTGATCTGGAACAACATGCAACTATATGCTATTAGTGATCTGCACCTGGCCTATGAAGCGAATCGTCAAGCGCTGGCCGCCATGCCGCCCCACCCAGACGACTGGCTGATCGTCGCCGGGGATGTGGGTGAAAGCGAAGCTCACTTAAAATTTGCCTTACACATTCTTACCCAGCGTTTTGCCCGTGTCTTATGGACGCCCGGCAACCATGATCTGTGGACGATGCCCAACAAGGCGGATGATCGGCGCGGCGAGGCCAAATATCAACGGCTCGTGGCGATCTGCCGTACCTATAATGTGCTGACACCGGAAGATCCTTACATTGCTTGGCCAGGCGCGGGGCCAAACTATTGGTTGGCCCCGCTCTTCTTGCTCTACGACTACAGCTTTCGCCCGGATCACATCAGCGCTGGTGCGGCATTAGCCTGGGCCGAGGAAGAGAACACTGTCTGTGCCGATGAGGTCCTCTTGCACCCCGATCCCTATCCCACCCGCGCCACTTGGTGTGCGGCGCGCTGCGACTATACTGAACAACGCTTACAGGCCCTGGATGGCGCGCCGCTGATCTTGATCAATCACTTCCCGCTGCGCCAAGATCTGGCCATCTTGCCGCGTATCCCGCGCTTCTCACTCTGGTGTGGCACGCGCCGCACCACCGATTGGCATCTGCAATTTGCCGCCAAAGTGGTCATCTATGGTCATTTGCACATTCCCGGCACCCGCTGGCGTGGATTGACCGTGACCGGCACGTTCACTGTGCGCGGGGCGCGAGCCTGGAAAATAGCCCAATTCTGCGCGTGTCGTGCCGGTCACATGCTGTAACAACCACGTGACTGGCACGTACGAAGAAGCAAGGCAGGTAATCGATGGTGCTTGCGCGAATTTAGACAACGTGCCGGTCACGTGGGGAAAGATTTCAAGATGGCGAGCATGTAGCTGGAAAATTGTCCCAAGCTGTCTTCAATCGCTACAGCAAGGTATTTAACAACATATATCATCATGCAGGTACACTTTTCGTGACGCGCTTCAAGGCTATCCTGGTCGAAACTGATGAGTATTTGCGCCATCTTTGTCGCTATATTCATAGCTGCACTTGCAAAGAAATTGAATTGCCCTCAGCCTGTCCCAAAGACGCGCGGAAACGTGGCCCCTGTTCTCCTATCCTGCGTCGCAGCATCCATATACGCCACACTGAATGCTCGCCGCGGTGATGCCGTATGGTTCACGCCGGAACGATGCAACAAGAAGTTATGCAATAGCACGGCTTCTCCTGCCGCTACCTCCAGATCGATCACCGCGCTTTCTTGCGTATACTTCGCCTGATCCGCTTCCGTCACAAAATGTTGGGGATTTAAGACGCCCAACTGATGGCTACCGGGCACGATCTGCATACAACCGTTGGCTACGGTGGCGTCGTCGAGCGCCGTCCAGACGGTGATGATGGGGTTGCGATCCAACCCCCATCCTTCGCCAATATCCTGGTGCCAGGGCAACACTGTCCCTTTTTGCGCCGGTTTGTTCATAAACATGGCGCGG
>JAPLGZ010000842.1 GCA_026389895.1 Chloroflexota bacterium
CGGGCGTTGGGCGCGCGCCGCCAATGTGAGATAAGCCAGTTTTTGGCCGTCCGGTGACCAGAAAAAGGCCACCACATTCTCTTCAACCAACCGTTGCGCGGTGTCACTGGCGGCGTCCCACACATACAGAGGGCCATAAATATGTTGGGCCGATGCCGAGGGGTGAATAAAGGCCAGTTGCGCGGCCACAGGGTTCCATCCCAGGGCCAGTTTGCCTTCATAGTCAGCCAGCAACTGTTTACTGGTCTGGCTGGCAACCATCAAGCGCGATTCTACCGCATCGCCGCGGCGCTCGGCATAGGCCCATTGTTGATTGTCGGCGGAAAGGCCAGGCACTTGAAAATCACCGGGCTGGATCCCCAGATCGTGGAGCGTGGTCTTGTTGCCTTGTAATTTTACAAAGGCCAGGCGGGCATTGTCACGCCCCAGATCGGCATGCACCAAGAAACCTTGGCTGTCAACCTGCCACTGCCAAAAACAAGGTTGACCGTCAATCACCGGCAGGCTGTCGTTGGTGATGGGCGATAGACCATCGCGAGAAGTCAAATAAAGCGCCAGCCGGCGGGTGGCATGCAAAGTCAAAAAACTGATCCAATGGCTGTCGGGCGACCACGAGAGGTATATCGGTGGTTGGGTATGGCTCTGGTAGAGCTGCTGTACGACGACATCAAACAAGAGGCTCTGTTCGTGAACCATATAAATGCCGGCGTCATGCTCGGTGCTCCCAATTGCGGCAATCGCTTCGTTGTCGGGTGACCAGGCCGGAAATTGGAAGGTGCGCTCGCCGGTGGTCAACATTCTAAAATCGCGACCATCTGGTGCAACTGTACCTAACTGGCCGTTCGCATCCACGAAAGCGATTCGGTTGGGATTTGTTATTGGTGGCATAGCATAAATCCTGATCAATACGGCGAATACAAGTAAAGCTATTATACCAATGGCCGGGTTAATCTGCTATATCCCAACTCTCTTCAGGTAATCGGGATTTCACCAGAACCGCGCGCAATCAAGCGGGTGGGCAGGACAATCTGTTGGGTGGGTCTGGTATCGCCCCCAAGCCGCGCAAAGAGCAATTCAGCGGCGAGCCGGCCCAAGCGCGCCGGATCTTGTGCGATCACCGAGACGCGCGGGTCAAGCAAATCGGCGAGCAGAAAGTCGTCAAAGCCAATCAAGGCCATTTGATGCTGCCGTCCCATTCGTTGCAGGGCATGGATGGCGCCAATGGTTATTAAGTTCTGGGCGGTAAATAAGGCAGAAGGTGCGTTTTCACGCGCCAACAATTCAAGCACAGCCTGCTCAGCGGTCTCCATGTTGCGGACATCCTGGCGCACTAGGCTGGGATCAAGCCGGAGCCCAGCCATCGCTAACCCTTCGACATAGCCAAGATACCGTTCAGCGGCGGTCCAAAGATCATGAATATCGCCCAAGAAAGCAATGCGTTGATGACCATGGGCGGCCAAATGGCGCACAGCGGCAGAGCCACCAGCGCGATTGTCCACCGTGACGCTGTCAGCGGTGTGAATGGTCGCCAGCCGGTCGACAAAAACCACCGGTTTGCCAAGCCGCTGCAATTGCTTCAGTTCACCGCTAGCGCGGCTGGCAGGCACAGTGATCAGACCGTCCACGCGGCGGGCGGCCAAGGCCAGGATAAGTTCTTCCTCGCGTTTTGGATCATCACCACTGCTGCCGGCAAAAACCAGGGTTCGGTGCTGGCTGGCGACATCTTCAATCGCCCGGTGCAACACCGAAGAGAAAGGATTGGAGACATCGTCCAAGATCAGACCAATCGTGGCCGTTCTTTGGTCGGCGCGCCGCAAATTACTAGCCGTCGTGTTGGGTTGATAATTCAACTGGCGCACGGCATTTTGCACACGTTCGTTCAATTCACTGGACACACCGGCTTCTTGATTAATGACACGTGATACTGTCTTAAGGCTAACACCGGCCAGCGCAGCGACTTCCCGCATGGTTGGTTCGCGATCATTCAGATGAATACCAGACAACGTTGTCATTCTCCTTTTCTGAGGGGTCAACTTTTTATTATTATAGATTACAAGCTAAAAAACGTAAAATTGGTTCTTGACAATACAGAAATCTCTTGATAGAATGACAACGTTGTCATTGACTAATTCAGCACCACCACCCAGATGTGCTATTGTAAGTCTTATTCACAAACACGCTTATCCGGCCAATAACACTTACAATCCAATAGGCCGTCAGTCCATAATTCGCTGGCTAAATCCTTT
>JAPLGZ010000007.1 GCA_026389895.1 Chloroflexota bacterium
TTTAAAAACACAATCGCGAAATTTACAATCACTAAAGGCGGTTTCGCTAAAGGTACATTTCACAAAGGTACACGCGTCAAATTCTTTGAATTGCACCTGTGCGTTTTTATGCACTACGCCACGAAATTCTTGGGCTGTATATTCTTTGGCTGGGCCTGATAAGTCCACAACTGCCTCGGTTTCAAACTAAAAATGACAACTAACCCCACCCTAGCCCTCCCCTGGTAAGGGAGGGGACTGATCAGGGATAGAGAATATTGGTGATTCTATTCACCCAACGGCTCCCTCCCTTACCAGGGGAGGGTTGGGGTGGGGTTGCTTTACCTTGCCGTGCGGGCGGCGCGGCGGGCTTCGCGGGCGGCGCGGCGATCTTCACCCGCATCGGCGGTTGGCGCTTCGCCACTTGCTTCGCTGGCCGCGGCGCGTGCGCCAGCATCGGCTTTGCGGATCGCCGTGAGATAGCGCATGCAATCTTCGTCGTGGCCCATCAAGACATCGGCCGCATAGACGGCGTTGCGGATGTGCTCTTCCAGCGGATTGGTAATCGCGCACGTCATCCCGCTGGCAATCGCCATCGAGATAAAGCTGCTGTTGATCCACTGGCGTTGTGGCAGACCAAAGCTGATATTGCTGGCGCCACACATCGTGTTGCAACCCAACTCCTCACGAATCATGCGCACTAAGGTGAAAAGATCGGCCCCGGCTGTACGCACCGCGCCCACGGGCATGGCCAATGGATCAATGATCACATCGTCGCGCGAAATGCCATAGGTTTCGGCGCGCTCGACAATTTTCTTAGCCACGGCGAAGCGCACCCTGGGATCATAACTAATGCCTGATTCATCATTGCTGATGGCGATCACCGGTAGATTATATTCGGCCACCACGGGCAGCACGGCTTCCAACCGTTCTTCTTCGCCGGTCACGCTGTTGATCAGCGGGCGACCTTTGGCAACTTTGATGCCGGCGATCAAGGCGGGCACAACACTGCTGTCGATACAGAGCGGAATATCGGTGACCGACTGGATCAGCTCAATCACTTTGATCATCAGATCCGGCTCCGTTTTATGCGGTTGGATGCTCGTCACACCGACATTGACGTCCAAAATATGCGCGCCGGCCATCATCTGTGCCCTTGCATCGCGCAACACGCGGCTGAAGTCACCGGCCATCATTTCGGCTTCTAATTTCTTGCGCCCCGTGGGGTTGATGCGCTCGCCAATAATCACAAAAGGCTCATTGGGACCGATATTAACCGACTTTGTAGGTGATTTGATCACGGTTTTCATAGTTACTCCTTATTTAAAGGCGGATTGCGCTATCATGAAGTGTTGATGATTGATTTTGAGTGGCCTGGGGGCGTAGCGCAAGCGTTTGGATGCGCTTGGAGATCCGGCTGGCGGTGTCTACCACAAGCCGCATCAATTCCTGGCGTTGATCTGCGGGGGGAAAGCGAAAAAAAGGACCAAACAGACAAATGGCTGCGACGATCTGTTGATTTTCGTCATGCACCGGCGCCGCAATGCTCACCAAGTCGGCATCGCGCTCGCGGTTATTCCAGGCATAGCCTTGCGCACGAATTTGTGCTAGTTCTTGGCGCAGCTGCTCAGGATCAGTAATCGTATTCGGCGCATACCGTTCTAGCGGCCGCGCCAGGTACGCTGTGATCGCCGCTTCATTCCACTGCGCCAGATAGAGTTTGCCATCCGACGTGCAATAAAGTGGCAACCGTTTGCCAACCCAATTGCGCAAGCGTAACTCGCGCCAGCTATCGATCTGGTCAATCGTCAAGGCTCGGTCACCGTCGGGAATGCTCAGCGAAATGGTTTCGCCGGAGAGCTGCGCCAGTTCTTGCAGATAGGGCCGGACCAGGGCGCTCAAACTGCGCGGATAGGCCACCTGGGCGGTCAACGTGATCATTTCTGGGCCAATGCGAAAGCCTTCGGGCTGTGTTACCCGCTCTACCGCGCCGATCCCTTCCAACGTCGAGAGCATGCGCGAAACGGTGCTTTTGGGCAGCGCGACCTGGCGCGCCACTTCGGCTAAGCTCGCGCCTTCACTATGCAATGCGACCGCTCGCAAAATATCAAAAGCCCGTTTTAACGACTGTACATCTGCCATAAGCTTGTTAGATCACTGTTGCTGACAATTATTACGGCCAACTATTCCGGCCAACCCAACTGTTTCGCAAAATTATCTGTTCCACATCGTGGAATCATTCCACATGGTGGATTATGCCAATCATACTGGAAGCAGATAAGAATGTCAACAATTGAATAGGAATTCGTTGGTAATTCCCTAAAGCGTATTCTCCTGATAAAATGGTGACAAACAAGTATTGATTCAGGATAAGTAACCCAGACGCTAACCATGACCCAACCAACCCTTCGCTCTGATAGCTTTGTGCTCTATAAAAATCGCCCGGCGCGTGTGATCAGCGTGAGCGACAAAAAAATTGATATCCAAACGGAGACTGGCGAGACGCTAAGCCTGCGGCCCAAGGATGTCACCCTGCTCCACCCTGGCCCTTTGCGCAATTTACACGATCTAAAACCGCCAAAGGGCGAAATAACCTCGGCGTGGGAGCTGCTCACCGGCACAACCACCACCTTGCCCGAACTGGCCGAGCTGGCCTATGACGCCTATACACCGTCGACGGCTTGGGGCGTATGGCAACTGGTGACAGAGGGGCTCTATTTTAGCGGCGCGCCGGATGCCCTGGTGGCCCATACGCCAGAAACGGTGGCTGCGATCCGTGCGCAACGCGAGGCCAAAGCGACCGAAGAACGAAGTTGGCAGGCGTTTTTGACGCGCGTCCAAGCGGGGCAATTTGCCCCTGAAGATGAGCGCTATTTCGGGGATGTTGTGGCTTTGGCCCTGGCACAGCGCGAACAAAGCCGTGTCTTGCGCACGCTTGGTCGCGAACAAACGCCCCAAAATGCCCACGCTTTGCTCCTGGCCACCGGCTATTGGCCGCCAACCGTCAACCCCTATCCACAACGGATGGGCGTCACGACGCCGCAACCCGATGCCGAACTGCCACCTTTGCCCGACGAAGCACGGCGCGATTTAACCCATTTGACCGCGCTGGCGATTGATGACGAAGGCTCAAAGGATCCGGATGATGCCATCAGTTGGGACAATGGGCATTTGTGGGTGCATATTGCGGATGTTGCAGCGCTGGTGCCACCAGCCAGCCCGGCAGATGAGGAAGCAAGGGCGCGCGGGGCTAATTTATACTTGCCAGAAGGCACCATTCATATGTTGCCTGCCGCGGCGACCGCGGCGTTAGGTTTGGGGCTCAACGACATTTCGCCAGCGCTTTCCTTTGGGTTGGAATTTAACGCCGCCGGTGAAATCGGCGCGGTGGAAATTGTGCCCAGTTGGGTGCGTGTCACACGTCTATCCTATGCGGAAGCTGACGCGCGGATTGAAGAAACACCCTTCCAAACGCTTTATGAATTGGCGCAAGCCTCGACTGCCCGCCGCCGAGCGAATGGCGCAGTCGAACTTGAGTTGCCAGAAGTAAAAATTTTGGTGGAAGATAATACGGTCGTGATTCGTCCCCTGCCCCCCTTACGCAGCCGGGCCTTGGTGCGCGAAGCCATGCTCATGACAGGGGAAGCTATCGCGCGCTATGCGTTGGCGCAAAACATCGCCGTGCCCTTTAGTGTGCAGGAGATCGCTGAAGACGCCCAAGGCGTAATCGCGACCACGCTCGCCGAAATGTTTGCCCTCCGGCGACGCTTTCGCCCTGGCCAGTCTAAAACTACGCCAGGGGCTCACGCTGGGTTGGGGCTGAACGCATACGTTCAAGTGACGAGTCCATTGCGCCGTTACACTGATCTGTTAATTCACCAGCAATTGCGCGCCCATCTACGCGGCGAACCTACCCTGGATCTACAAACGGTCATGGAACGCATCGCCGTCGCCAGTGATAGCATGCGCCTGATTCGCCAGACCGAACGCATCTCCAACACACATTGGAAATTGGTCTATCTGTTACAACATCCCAACTGGCATGGCGAAGGCATCGTCATCGACAAGAGCGGCAGCCGCAGCCAGGTCCTGATCCCTGAACTTGATTTAGAAACGGATATTTATGGGCGGTCGGAGTTGGCGTTGGACAGTGTAGTTAAATTGGCCCTGAGCGAAGTTAACTTGGCGACCTTAGAAGCGCGCTTTCGGGCTGAATCATAACCGTAACGCTCACGCAGCAGAACTGAGTTTATTATCCCTCTTCCCTATCAGAAAGGTATGTTGTCACTGTTGTAAGTCGCTCAATCAGTGCTTCATCCATATATGTATATACATCTGGTATGTGTAGACAAACGACACGCTTCCCGATCAGCTCGTTACGGAACTTGCTGCGCAGACGATCAAGGTGACGCTTTTCCATGACAAAAATGATCTCCGCCCAACCAAGATGGCCAGATGTCACACGAATCCGGGCACTCACCTCCGTCCCAGCCGAGCGCGCCTGATGACCATTAACCCCATCAAACAACCGTTCCGCCGTCAAGCTTCGTATACGATTTCGGCTACAAATGAATAACAGCTTCATTGATTTTTCTGATCAGAGGGTATTGCTTTAAAAGAACAATCTAGGGTCAGCGCGAGCTAAACAAACGAGCTTCCCTCTCCGCTGTATTACCGAGGATGATGAGCAGAGCAGGCACGCGAAGGTGATCGGGACGCTGTCAACGCTAGTTGGGGCTGTCTCTATGGCGCATGCAGTCAACGACAGCAGCTTTCTCAAGAACTCCTTAGATCGGCTGGTCATGAGTTGAAAGCTTATCTCACGATAGATTGATTTTATTGCTTGGTGTGGTCTAGAGCCTTGTGCTTTTTTGCTCTTTTTGCCAACTTTGCATGTAATCGACGTGCTTTCTCGTGATAATAAGCAATTTGTTCGATAGGAGTCATCCCTTGCAACTCTAGCGTTTGTTTATCTCTAATTTTGCGAACTAGCTCAACAGCGTGTATCGTTTCCATAAGTTGTTACCTCGCGCGGTGAATAAATCTGAATAGTCTTATATCCAAACTCTAAATTGACCGCGTTGAATCCATTGTTCATTGAGTTATGTGGTGTTATATAGGTCACATTTGTAGCGTGACAAGCCGCGCCAAGCCGGATCGATGCGCTGGCACAAGACTAGGTCAACGACACTTGTCCGGTTACAAACCGTTCGACGACTCGACTGAGACGTTCGGCGAACTCAGTCGAGTCGCTCACGCCGAAGCCGGACCTACGAATAACCGTAATATTTTGTAAACACTGTGCTTATCTAGCGCCTATCATACTCTTCTGGCTCAATATCTGGTACTTTGGCTAAAATTGCCTCAAATTCCGCGCGGTTGCCTCGTTTGGCTCGTTCTTGCAAGTATTCAATTGTCATCATCGAAGCAATTTTCTCTGCTACTGCTGAGGCAACAAATTGATTGAACGAGATTCCATCTTTTTCGGCCAATTGTCTTGCTTGCTTCTGGACAGATTCTGGTATTTCCAAGGTTATTATACTCATGCGACTGCTCCAATTTCGTCAAGAAACTCCTGCGGGGTCAGAACGCGCAATCCAAATCTTTCGCTGCCAACAAAATCACGCTTGTTAAACGTCACTATGAAGTCACAACTGCTATTAGCAGCTGCCTCCAATACTAAGTCGTCATCGGGATCGGGTAAAAATGGTCGCCACAGATAAAATATGTCATGTAAACGTGCTACACTACAAATGTAGTTTAAAAATTTAACAATATCAATTTCATGCATCGTTGGAAAATCGTTTAGATGGCGTAATAGAATTTCTTCATATTCCGTAATAAGCGGTACTGAGAGATTGATCTTGAACTTTTCTTTGCCAATAAGCTTGATTAGTTGATACGATGCCCCGCGGCTTGAACGAAGCGCTGAGTAGATGACATTTGTATCAATAACAATTTGAGGTAATCTATCATTCATAATGATGAGCTGCTTTTAATTGCGCAAACTATGAATCGGCGCCGGAATTCTACCCCCAAAATTGACAAAGCGTGCCGATTGACCGGCGTTGCGCACAGGCAAGATCGCACTTTCGCCGAACAATCCACCAAAGGCGACAAAATCACCAGCTTCTTTGCCGGGCACGGGGATCAGTCGCACGGCGGTTGTCTTGTTGTTGATCATGCCGATTACCATCTCGTCGGCAATAATCGCGGCAATCGTGGCCGCGTCGACCGAGCCAGGAATGGCGATCATATCAAGCCCGACCGAGCAGACACTGGTCATCGCTTCTAATTTTTCCAACACCAAACTGCCGTCACGCACCGCGTTGGCCAATTCGCGGTCTTCGCAGACGGGGATAAACGCGCCGCTGAGCCCACCGACGCTCTGGCTGGCAAACGAGCCACCTTTTTTGACGGCGTCATTCAATAGCGCCACAATGGCCGTGGAGCCGGGTGCACCAATCGCATCGACGCCCAGAATTTTTAGAATTTCACCCACGCTGTCACCCACGGCCGGGGTGGGCGCAAGCGACACGTCAACCACGCCAAAGGGAATATTTAGCGCTTCGGCCACCCGTTTGCCCATCAATTCACCGGCGCGCGTCACACGAAAGGCCGCCCGTTTGATCTCGTCCGCTAAGTCGTGCAGCCCCAATTGCGTTGCGCCCGCCTGCTCTAGCCTCCGTTCCAATGCCCGCGCGATCACCCCTGGCCCGCTGACACCCACATTGATCACCGCTTCGGGCTGGCCCAACCCGTGAATCGCACCCGCCATAAATGGATTATCATTGGGCTGGTTGGTAAAGATGACAAATTTAGCCGCGGCAAACCCGCCCGTATCGGGACTTGCTTCGGCCAAGGCTTTGATCGTCTGTCCCAACAACACAATGGCATCCATATTAATGCCGTAACGGGTCGAACCGACGTTGATCGAAGCACAGACTTTTTGCGTGGCAACCAGCGCGGTGGGCATGGCGGCGATCAAGGCGCGACTGGCGGGCGTAAGGCCACCCTCGACATTCGCCGAAAAGCCGCCGATAAAATCAATGCCAATTTCGCTGGCGGCATCATTGAGCGCGTGGGCCACGGCAATGAAACCGGCACGGTCAAACCCCGCACAAACATGCGCAATCGGGGTCACCGCCATGCGTTTGTTGATCACCGGGATGCAATATTTTTCGGCCAGCGCTTGACAAGTGGGCACCAGGCCCGCGCCAAAACGCCGAATTTTGGCCTGGATCCGGCTACAGGTTTCATGAACAGTCGCCCCGCGGCAATCCAGCAAATCGAGCCCTAAAGTCACAGCCCGCACGTCCAGATTTTCTTTCTGGATCATGGCGACAGTATCGAGAATTTGGTCAGAACGTATCATAAGGAATGGTTAATAGTGAATGGGTAGTGGTGAATGGTTAATGGAAAGCAAATCTGACCAGGAGGCGGCAATCATTAACCGTTAAGCATTCAGCATTAACTATTAACCATTGCCCTGTCGCTCAGCCGGGCATATTGATCTCGTGAATCGCCTGGAAAATATCGTTGTGTTGTAGGACAAGTTGGATCTCATGTTGCTGCGCAAATAATTTTAATTCGCGCTGAATGCTGCGTACTGATGCGCAGCGGCTGAGATCGACTTGGAGCACCATGCTATACTGACCGGCGCTGACGCTTGTTGCCAAGTCGCGAATGTTGATCGCGTTTTTTGCGCAAAACGACGCCACGGTTGCCACGAAGCCAATCCGATCTCCACCACTGGCGGTCAGGATATAAATGTTCTCCGGCGCCACCGCTTCTTCACGGAGGGCGCTTGCGCCAACGGGCAAAACGGTAACCTCTAGCGCCGGGGCGTCGGGAGCGCTGATTGCCGTTAGTTGCGCTTTGATTGCAGCGGTGGTTGTCGCTTCGGGAAACGTCGCCATTAGAATCATTGTAAAATAGCCGCGCAATACGGTCTGGCTCAAATCAGCAATATCGCCTTGTAGCGCACTGATCTGGCTGGCGACATCCGAGACGATGCCGACGCGGTCGCTGGACATAATCGAAATCACAAATTGGTTGGTCGCCACAAAATTAACCCTTTAATCTTGCCAGCTTTGGATCAAAAAGCGGCTCTGCGCGTACGGTTGCTTTAAGCCGCTTGCCGAAATATTCGACTTCTACCGCGGTGTCTGGCCCACTTTGGTTGATTGGCAGATAGCCATAGACAATGCCACGCTGAATAGTATACCCATAGTTGGCACTGGTCACATAGCTGACGATGCTGCCGTTGCACCAGATTGGCTCCTTGCCCATCACTACCGCTGTTGGATCGTCCAATGTCATGCAACAGAGTTTGCGCTGGATGCCCTGTTCTCTTATTTTGACCAGCGCTTCGCGGCCCAGGAAGTCGCCTTTATTGAGCTTGACCGCCCAGCCGATGCCCGCTTCGTATGGATTGTATTCGCTGTGAATGTCCGCACCCCAGAGTCGATAGCCTTTTTCTAGGCGTAATGAATCGAATGCCCCGCCACCCGCCGCAATCAGCCCATGTGCCTGACCCGCTGCCCATAATGTGTCCCACAGACGCAGGCCATATTCGCTGGGCGCGTAGAGTTCCCAGCCCAGTTCACCAGCATAGGAGATGCGTAGCGCCAATACGGGGATGAGCCCCACATACAGCTGTTGCGCCGTATAATAGGGAAAGGCCGCGTTGGAAACATCACTATCGGTCACACTTTCCAACACCGCGCGGGCCTTTGGACCCCATAAACCGAGCGCACCATAACTGGAGGTCACATCGGTAATCGTCACCGAATGATCCTTGGGCGCATTTTGGCGAATCCAGGCCAGGTCATGCATGCCAATGCCACCACCAGTGAGCACCAGAAATTCTTGCTCACCGAGGCGTGTAATGGTCAGGTCGCACATGATGCCACCCTTTTGGTTGAGCATGGCGGTGTAGACAATTTTGCCTACGGCGACATCGATCTGATTGGCGGAAAGGTAGTTTAAAAAGTTGAGCGCGCCTGGCCCTTCGACGCGGATTTTGGTAAAGGGCGAAATGTCAAAGAGCGCGACGTTGTTGCGCGTGGCCTGATGTTCGGCCCCTTCAAGCTTTGACCAATAACGCGCCGCCCATTCCTCACGATCGGGAACATCATATTCTTCCAGTAGATGGGTATTGGCTTCATGCCACTGGGCGCGCTCCCAGCCAACGCTCTCGAAAAAATGGCCGCCTAATTCGACAAGCCGCGCCTGGAACGGCGTGACGCGGATCGGGCGGGGCTGCTCCATCTGCTGTTTGGGATGAATGATGTCATAAACTTCGCGGTATTGCTGGGCTCCACGAGCGCGGACATAGGGCTTACTATGCGCGTAACTGTGGAAGCGATGCATGTCCAGTTCACGCAAATCCCAAGCACTCACGCCACTGTCCATGATGTCGGCCACCACCTTGCCAACACCGCCGCCATGCGTCACCCAGACCGCCTCGGCCACCCAAAAACCATCGACATGTGACTGCCCGATGACGGGATTGCCATCCGGTGTAAAAGAGAACATGCCATTGATGCGATAGGGGCTGTGGGCGGCATTACCCACCGCTGGCAACAGTTGGCGCGTGATTTGCTGGGCAAATTCAAAATGTTCTGGCGTAAAATCGCGGACTGACGGCATGAACTTGGCCTGGCCTGGCGCCAGAATATCGGCCGGTTCGACCAACAACGGCTCATGGCGATAGTTGCCAATCCCATAACAATCCCCATGTTGGCGATAATACATCGACGCATCCTGGTTGCGAATCAGCGGATGAACGACTTCCTTGTCTTTGTCGCTGGCGAGCTCTGGGATCGCTTCGGTGCGTACATATTGGTGTTGCACGGGCATCAGCGGCACAGAAATCCCAGCCAGTTTGCCCACCTTGGGCCCCCAGATTCCAGCGCAGAGCAGAACTTGGGGCGTCGCAATCGTGCCTTGGTCCGTGTAAACGCCATAGACCCGCCCCCGGCGAATGTCGAATCCTGTGACGGTCGTGTTACCATAAAACTGGGCCGCGCCTTGTGTCTGACAAAATTGCGCCATTGCCGCACAGGCGCGCACTGCTTTGGCAATGCCATCTTTTTGGACAAAATAGCCACCGAACAACCGATCTTTGTTGAAGAGCGGCACCATTTCTACGAC